>DASUVX010000050.1:0-22741 GCA_036378735.1 Pseudonocardiaceae bacterium
GTGAATCGCCGGACGTTCACCGTGCCGGCGAAAACAACGGTCTCGGAGTACCTGCGCGAGTGGCTGCGGTCGGCTACCCGCGGAAAGGAAGCAGCGACCGCACGAAATTACCAGGACGCGCTGCGGCCGGTGATTGAACGCTACGGCGCTAAGCCGCTCCAGAAGCTCACCACGACCGATGTGGAGAACCTTGTCGACTCAATGCTCACCTCTGGTCGGAAACGAGGTGGGAAGCCCGGCACACCCTTGAGTCCGCGCACTGTTCAACTCACCTTGTCCCGGTTGCGGTCTGCGTTGACCGATGCCGTGCACCGGCATTTGGTCGAGTGGAACGTCGCAGCCCCGGTGCGGTGCCCGGCGCAGCACAAGACGCAGCGGGAGCCGTGGACCGAGCACGAGGTGCGCGCGTTCCTGTCCTCGCTGGTGGGTCAGCGTTTGCATGCGGTGATGCTGCTGTCGCTGCTTGGCCTACGGCCGGCGGAGGTGTGCGGGTTGCGCTGGCCCGACGTCGACCTCGATGCGGACACGCTGAAGGTGTCGAGCACGCGGACGCTGGTCGCGACCGATGCGGGGATGGTCGTGGTGGAGAAGGGCCCGAAGTCGGCCAGTGGCCGCCGGGTGCTGCCGTTGCCGGCGCAGGTCACCGCGGCGCTGCGGACGTTTAAGGCGTTGCAGGCCGCTGAGCAGCTCGCCGCGGGCCCGGCCTACACCGCCAGCGGCTATGTGCTCGTGGATGAGTTGGGGGCGCCGCAGCGCACCGACTGGCTACGGCGGCGGGCCTACGAGCTGATGGCCACGGCTGGGGTGCGGAAGGTACGGCTCTACGACGCGCGGCATTCCACGCTGACGTTCATGGCGACCAACGGTGTGCCGGACGTCATCGTGTCCGCGTGGGCCGGTCACGCGGACCTGTCGTTGGCGAAACGAACCTATGTGCATCCGACGACAAGGGACTTAGAGAAGGGCCGGGACGCGCTCTCGGTGCTCCTCGGCTAGATCCACAACTAAACAAGGTCAACTGAATAGTGTGACATTTGGTGACATTTGGGGACCCATGACAGCCGTCAGGGCCCCATCTCACCGAAGTGATTAGGGCCCTGACCTGCCCAAACGACCGTCGGGACGACAGGATTTGAACCTGCGACCCCTTGACCCCCAGTCAAGTGCGCTACCAAGCTGCGCCACGTCCCGGCCGCGCCCTCACGGGCGTGGCGCCAGCTTAGCGCAGTCGCCCTAGTTGCCGGAGGTCGCCTTCACGGCCGCCAGTCCTCCCGCCAATCGGGATGCGCGTCATACACCGACGCCAGCAGGCCGAGCATGGCCTCATCATGCCGGCGATGAGCTTCGTCCCGGAGGAATGCTGCCTTTTCGGGGAACGGGACGGGCGCACGTTCTTCCCTCGCCTCAACCGGCCCCGCAACCAGCAGTAGGCCTCGCTGGTCGTCGGTGCGCATGATGCGCAGCCGGCCGCGGCGCTCCGCTTCGTCGATGTGTGGTAGCTCGCCCGCCTGGAACCGCTGCTCGTCGTCGGCGAGCCGGGCGAGCACGAAGCCACTGAGGTCCTCCATCCAGCCAGAGTTCCCGGCATGCGCAAAGCTACGCCCGGCGCGCGGGCGTGGCGTCCGACATGCTGACCGAGTCGACTTACCGCAGCGCCACGACGCTGTTGAGCAGCTGGTGCAGCGCTTGCGCGGAGGGCATACCCTCCAGCCGGCGCCCATCGACCAGCATGGTGGGCACGACGGTGATCTCCAGTTCCTGGGCCCGGCGCAGGGCCCGCTGGTGCGCCTGGGCGTAGCGACCGCTGTCCAGCGCAGCGCGGAAATCATCGGCGTCCAGACCGAGCTGGACGGCCACGTCGGTCAAGACCTCCGGCCGCCCGATGTCACGCTGCTGGACGAAGAACGCGCGAAATATCTGCTCGGTGTAGCGCTGTCCGAGACCCCGCTCGGCGGCATACGCGAACCCTCGAAGGCGAGCCGGCTGTAAGGCTGCGGCGAGACCCGAGGCAACACGATGGGGACGCCCATGCGCTCGGCCATCGGGTAGACCACCTGCTGCCACGTAGACTGCAGGTAATCACCCTCGGGTCGCAGGGTCGGCGTCGGTTCCGGTCGCAGCTCGAATGGTTGCCAGGAGATTTGGACATCACTGCCCTCTACGGCATCCGCGAGCGGTTGCTCAGCGAGATAGCAGAAGGGACAGACGAAATCGGAGAAGACCTCGATTGTGGTGGGCACACCGCACCTTTCCGTCGCATCTAATTCTGCCTCCACTTTGCTCCTCGATTCGCGCCCCAGTCCAAAAGTCGTGACCGACATCTCCGTGGACGGTCGGCCAGGCTAACGCGAGCGGCGTTCGCGGACCCGGACCGAGAGGCGCACCGGACTGCCGGTGAAACCGAAAGTCTCGCGGAGCCGCCGCTCCAGGAACCGCCGGTAGCCCGCTTCCAGGAATCCGGTGGTGAACAGGACGAACGTGGGTGGCCGGGTGCCGGCCTGGGTGGCGAAGAGCACCTTGGGTGCCCGACCCCCACGTACCGGCGGCGGCGTCGCCGCGACCACCTCGGACAACCACGCGTTGAGTTGCCCCGTGGGTACCCGCCGGTCCCAGGATTCCAGAGCGGTGCGCAGCAAGGGCGCGAGCTTGCCGACGGATCGTCCGGTGCGCGCCGAAACATTCACCCGCTCCGCCCAGCTCACCCGAGCCAGATCGCGGTCCAATTCCCGGGTCAGCTCCCGGCGCCGGTCGTCGTCGACCAGGTCCCACTTATTGAATGCCAGCACCAGTGCGCGGCCGCATTCGATGACTGAAGTGATCACTCGCTGATCCTGCTCAGTGATCGGCTCGCTGGCATCGATGAGCGCCACCACCACCTCAGCGGCCTCGATCGCCGCCCGGGTGCGCAGTGAGGCGAAGTACTCGGTGCCGCTTGCAGTTCGCACCCGCTTGCGCAGACCGGCGGTGTCCACGAACCGCCACGTCTCGCCGTCAAGCTCCAGCAAGGAGTCCACCGGATCCACCGTGGTGCCAGCGACCTCGTGCACCACCGACCGCGGCTCCCCTGCCAACCGGTTGAGCAGGCTCGATTTGCCGACATTGGGCTTGCCGACCAGCGCGACCCGGCGCGGTCCGGCAGCACGAGTGGCGCCCTCCCGCGGCGCGGACGGCAACACGGCCAGTATCGCGTCGAGCAGATCACCGGTGCCGCGACCGTGCAACCCACTCACCGGATGCGGCTCGCCCAGCCCCAAGGTCCACAGCACCGCGGTATCGGCGACCGCCCGTTCGTCGTCGACCTTGGTCGCGGCCAGCACCACCGGAGTCGGCGAGCGGCGCAGCACCCGAGCCACCGCCTCCTCCGCCTGGGTCGCTCCCACCGTGGCGTCGACAACCAGCAAAACCGCGTCCGCGGTACGCATGGCGAGCTCGGCTTGTGCCGCCACGGCAGCCTGCAGACCGCGTGCGTCGGGCTGCCAGCCTCCGGTGTCCACCACGGTGAACCGGCGCCCATTCCACAGCGCGTCGTAGGCCACCCGGTCCCGGGTGACCCCAGGGACGTCCTGCACGACTGCCTCGCGGCGCCCCAGAATTCGGTTGACCAGTGTCGATTTGCCCACGTTGGGCCGGCCCACCACGGCGAGCACCGGTTGATCAACTGCGACGTCCGGCTCCGTTTCGACGCTGTCGGCGGCATCAAGCGCCGTCCAATCAGCCTCGTCGGACCAGATCCCGTCACCAGGCGCCAGGCCGCTCATCACGCTCCTTGTCCTCGCGCCACGTCCGACCCGCCCCGGTGGCGGATCGCGTCCAGTTCCGTGACCAGCGCAGCCAGCCGGTTGCGCACCTCGTGGGTGGCTGCGACCAGCGCAGCGCGGCCCTTGCCCGGCGGCACCGCGAATGGCTCACCGACAAGGACATCTATCCGCGGCCGAAACCGTCGATGGCTATCCGCGGGCCGGCGCGTTCCCCGGATCGCCACTGGCAGCATTGTCGCGCCCCCGCTTCGGGCCAGCCACGCGGCACCCTGCTGGGCGTCTTTCACCTCGCCATCGCCGCGGGTGCCCTCCGGGAAAACCACGACCACGCCGTCATGACGCAGTAGCCGCACGGCGGTGAGCAGCGGCGCCCGATCGACCTCGCCGCGACGTACCGGCAGCTGCCCGATCCGGGGCAGTATCCAGCCCAACGGCCCGCGAAACATCTCCTCCTTGATCAGAAATGTAGTACGCCGGCCCAGCAGCCCGTACAACAGCGGGCCGTCGACCATCGCGCTGTGGTTGGCCACCACGACTACCGGACCGGTGGCCGGGACCCGTTCCCGATGCCAGATCCGCAGCTGGTAGCCGACGTAGAAACACCAAGTCCCGATCCAGCGAGTGAAACCCTGCATCCACAGCCAGGTACCTTCGGGTACTTCGAGCGTCACAGTGGGTCCCGGACTGCCGGGGCGACCAGACCACGCGCCACAGCCAGGTCATGCAAACGGTCCAGAACACCATCGACGTCCAGCGCGGTGGTATCCAGCTCGACGGCGTCATCGGCGGCGAACATCGGCGAGGCTTCCCGGCTCGCGTCGAAGCGGTCACGCCGGTCAACCGCTGCTCGGACGGCTGCCACATCGGACATGCCATCCTGCGCTGCTCGGCGCGCCGCCCGCTGAGCCGCCGTCGCGGTGAGAAAGACCTTCAACGGCGCGTCAGGTGCTACCACGGTCCCGATATCACGTCCCTCAACCACAATCCCACCGGCGGTAGCGGTGGCCTTGGAGATGATCCGACGCTGCTGGGCAACCAGCAGCACCCGCACCCGGGTCACCGCGGACACTGGACTGACGGCTGTCGTCACCGCGGCCCCGCGGATCTCGCCCGTGACGTCCTCGCCATCCAGCAGCACGAACGACGAGTCCGGGTCGGTACCGACCTCGATAGTCCGCCGCGCCACTTCCTCGCTCACCGCAGTGGACTCAGCTGGGTCCAGCCCAGCCCGCAGGACGCCCAGCGCGGCAGCTCGATACATGGCACCGGTATCCAGATACCGCGCGCCTAATGAGGCTGCCAACCGCCGGGCCACGGTGGACTTCCCAGTACCGGCCGGCCCATCCACCGCCACAACGCCCCGCAACCTAACGCCTCGCACCATCCCCATTCTGCCCGACGCATTCAGCGGGCTGGGCGGGGTGAAAGTGGCCCGAATAACCTCCGCTGAGCCCGCTGAATGCTGGGAGACCGCCCGGTTAGCGGCCGACGGCACGGTTGAGGGCACCCACTTCAGCGTGGGATAGGGCGCGGACGGTGCCGGGACGTTGTTCGCCTAAGCGGACCTCGGCGATTGCGGTGCGGACCAGGCGGTGGACTGGGTGGCCGACCTCGGCGAGCAACCGGCGCACGATGTGTTTACGGCCCTCGTGCAGCACGACCTCAACCAGCGCCTTGCCGGGCAGGGCCTGAACGACCCGGAATCCGTCGACAGCCACCGGGCCATCGTCGAAGTGGACTCCAGCGCGCAGGATCCGACCCAACGAACGAGGCACCAGGCCGGATACCTCGGCCAGGTAGGTCTTGAGCACCCGGTATGACGGATGCATCAACCGATGCGCGAGTTCCCCGTCATTGGTGAGCAGCAGCAGACCCTCGGTGTCCGCGTCGAGACGCCCGACATGGAACAAGCGCTGTGCCCGGTCGGCCACATAATCGCCGACACAGGGCCTTCCGCGGTCATCGGACATCGTGGAGTGCACGCCGCGGGGCTTGTTTAAGGCCAGGTGTTCCACGTCGGAACGCAGTTCCAACCGCATGCCATCGACGTGGATGACGGCGTTGTCGGGGTCGACCCGCACCCCCATCTCGCGCACCACAGCCCCGTCCACCTGCACCCGGCCCCGGGCGATCATCTCTTCGGCAGCGCGCCGGGAAGCCACCCCAGCCTGGGCGAGCACCTTGTGCAGCCGGGGCAGCGCCGCAGACTGCGACATGGCCTCAGGCTGCGACGTGGCTTTGGACTGGGACATCGCTCTAGGTGGGGACGTCATCGATGGAGTCGATGTCGGGCAGCAGCGGCGCGATGGGAGGTAGCTCGTCCAATGCGGAAAGCCCCAGCCGCTCCAGGAAAAGCTCGGTCGTGCAGTAGAGCACACCGTGGGTCTCCGGATCGGTTCCCGTCTCCTCGATCAGACCGCGAGCCAGCAACGTACGCATCACTCCGTCGACGTTTACCCCGCGCACCGCAGCGACCCGCGAGCGCGTGACCGGCTGCCGGTAGGCCACCACGGCGAGCGTCTCCAGGGCGGCACGGGTGAGCCTGGCCCGCTGCCCATCCAGCAGTAACCGCTCCACGAAGGGTGCGTACACGTCGCGGGTGTGCAGCCGCCATCCCTGGGCCACCTGACGCAGATCGATTCCGCGGCCGCGAGCGGCGTAGCCGTCCCGTAGCCGTTGCAGTGCATCGACGACTCGCGTCACCGGCTGACCCAGTGCGCTGGCCAGTACATCCTCACCGGCTGGTGAGTCGACCACCAGCAGCAGCGCTTCCAGGGCCGCATCGAGCTCATCGTCGCCATGCAAGGCCGGCAGCGTCTCGTCTTGCGGGGCACCCGGGGCCCCGGCTGGTGCTTCCATGAGCGCCGTTTCGTTCAACGGTAGTCCTCGTTTTCTTCCCCGTCCGCCAGCGACGCGACAGCGGTCTGGTCATCCCCACCTATCCACCGCACGTGCAGGTCGCCGAGTGGATCAGTCTGGTCGAAGACCACCACGGCGGCACGGTACAGCTCCAGCAACGCCAAGAAACGGGCAACCACCTCTCTGATGTGCGCACAATCGGCGACCAGGTTGCTGAAACTCGCCTGACCATCGCGGGCGAGCCAGCTGCGGAGCACCGCGGCGTGCTCATGCACCAACACGCGGGGGGCGTGCAGGTGTTCCAATGACACCGTAGGCGGCGGTGGTTTCGGACGAAAGACCGCGGCCGCGGTTTCGGCGAATCGCGCAGCGTCGACGCCGAGCAACACCTCGGGCAGCAATCCGGCAAATCTCTCCTCGATTCCCACGGATCGGGGGTAACGGCGCAGCGCCGCGGATTCAAGCTCGGCGAATAAGGCGGCGACCTGCTTGTAAGCCCGGTATTGCAGCAGCCGCGCAAAGAGCAGGTCGCGAGCTTCGAGCAAAGCGAGGTCGGTCTCATCTTCGACATCGGCATTGGGCAGCAATCGGGCTGCCTTGAGATCCAGCAGGGTTGCCGCTATCACGAGGAACTCGGTGGTCTCATCGAGGTCGAACGACTCGCCCAGCAGCCGCAGATGCGCGATGAAGTCATCGGTCACCTGGTGCAGGGCAACCTCGGTCACGTCCATCTGTTGCTGCGAGATGAGCTGCAGCAGTAAGTCGAACGGGCCCTCGAAGTTCGCCAGCCGCACCGTGAACTGAGGCGACGAGGCCGGCGTCACTACATCATCGTGCAACACCGTCAGTTCCGATGATTCGACCCTGCAAGCAGGTCTCATCTTGCTATCACCTCGCGGGCCAGGGCACGGTACGCCTTCGCCCCGGCAGATTTCGGCGCCCACCGGGTGATCGGCTCGCCAGCGACGGTGGTTTCCGGGAAACGGACCGTCCGGGCGATCACGGCATCGAACACGCTGCCACCGAAAGCCTGCACCACGCGCGCCATCACCTCGCGAGCGTGCAGCGTGCGCGGATCGTACATAGTGGCGAGGATCCCCGTGATCGTGAGCTTGGGATTGAGCCGGTCCCGCACCTTGTCGATGGTGTCCATCAGCAGCGCGACCCCGCGCAGGCTGAAATACTCGCACTCCAGCGGGATGAGCACACCATCCGCACAGGCCAATGCATTGATGGTGAGCAGTCCCAACGAAGGCTGGCAGTCCACCAGGATGAAGTCGTAACGGGGCAGCAGCGGCCGCAGCGCTCGACCGAGCACCTGCTCCCGACCCACCTCGGTGACCAGTTGCACTTCCGCTGCGGATAAGTCGATGTTGCTGGGCAGCAAATCCATACCCGGTACCGATGTCGGCTGGATCACCTCGTCTGCTCCGACGCGCTGCTCCATGATCAGGTTGTAGACGGTGCGATCGAGGTGCTGCGCGGCCAGCCCGAGCCCGACCGAGAGCGCGCCCTGGGGATCGAAGTCGACCAGCAGCACCCGGCGGCCGTACTCGGCCAGCGCGGCCCCGAGATTGATCGTCGACGTGGTCTTGCCGACGCCGCCCTTCTGGTTGCAGATCGCCACCACCTGAGCCGGCCCGTGCCGGTCTAGCGGAGGCGGTTGAGGCACCGCCCGGCGTGCGCGTCCGGCGACATCGAACCCGTCGCCTACGCCCTCATCGGCCAGAACTTCGTCGCCGGAGATCGGCGGGCTCGGCGCAACCAACGGCCGTTGCGCCGACGCCCAGGACGACATGGAACCGATCCCTCCAGCACACAGCTAGCTCAGCACAGTGCGATCCCGGGGGAGCCTATTACGCAGCACAAAACGCCTTCAACGCGGCTCGCCTAGCCGCGTCAGCCACGCGCACGCGGATGGGCGGTCGCGTAGATTTCCCGCAGGTTGTCCACCGTCACCAGCGTGTAGACCTGCGTTGTGGTCACCGAGGCGTGCCCGAGCAGCTCCTGCACCACTCGCACATCAGCGCCGCCTTCCAGCAGGTGGGTCGCGAAGGAATGCCGCAAGGTGTGCGGTGACACCGCTGCGGGAATCTGGGACCGCGCCGCCGCATCCCGTAGCACTGCCCACGCGCTCTGCCGGGACAGCCGGGCACCCCGCGCGTTGAGGAACACCGCCGGGATGCCACGCCCGCGCGCGGCCAACGCGGGGCGGCCGCGGACCAGGTAGGCGTCCAGCGCGGCCAGCGCCGGGCGGCCCACCGGCACCAGCCGCTGCTTGCCACCCTTGCCCCGCAGCAGCACAGTGCGCGCCGGGGCGTCGACATCATCCCGGTCGAGCCCGACCGCCTCGGAGATCCGTGCACCGGTGGAGTACAGCAGCTCCAGCAGCGCCCGGTCACGCACGCAACGAGGCCCGCCGTCGGCCGGAAAAACTTCCAACAACCGCAGCACCTCGTCCAGCCCCAGGGCTTTGGGCAGCCGTTTCGGCGGGCGCGGGGGGTGCACATCGGCCGCGACGTCGGCTCGCACCAGTCCCTCCCGGAACGCGAACCGGTGCAACCCGCGAGCCACCACCAGGGCCCGGGCCGCCGAAGACGGCGCCAGCGGACGATGCCGACCGTTCCCTTCCCGCAACGCTGCGAGGAAGCCAGTCACCTGTTCCTCGCCCACCATGGCGAGCCCGGCAATGCCCGTCGACGCCAGGTAAGCGCCGTAGCGGCGCAGGTCGCGGGCATAGGAGTCCAGCGTGTTGGCCGACGTGCCGCGCTCAACCGCCAGGTGATCGAGGTAGTCCGAGATCACCGCGGCCAGCGCTGGGGGAAGTGCCTCGTCGTCGGGTGCCATCAAGCTCGCGCTCAACCGAGGGCCTCGGCCAAGGGGACGTAGTCGCGGCCGTGTGCCTGGGCGACCTCGGCGAGCACCACCGATCCGGCCACCACGTTGACGCCGAGGGCCAGTGCCGGGTCGTCCTGCACGGCCCGCCGCAGTCCCTTGTCGGCCAGCGCGCACACGTAGGGCAGCGTGACGTTGGTCAGCGCGTACGTGGAGGTGTGCGGCACTGCGCCGGGCATGTTTGTCACGCAGTAGAACACCGAGTTGTGCACGACGAAGGTCGGGTCAGCGTGCGTGGTGGGTCGCGAGTCAGCGAAGCACCCGCCCTGGTCGATGGCGATATCCACCAGCACCGACCCCGGTCGCATCTCCCCGACCACATCGTGGCTCACCAGGGTGGGAGCCTTCGCGCCCCGCACCAGGACCGCGCCGATCACCAGATCCGCCCACACGCAGGCCTTCTCCACCTCGTAAGCGTTGGACGCGATGGTCTGCAAGTGACCCCGGTAGCTGAAATCGATCTCCCGTAGCCGGTTGATGTTGGTGTCCAGCACGACCACCTCAGCCTGCATGCCCAGCGCGATACTGGCCGCGTTCATGCCCACCACGCCGGCCCCTAGCACCGCCACCTTGCCCGCTGGTACCCCGGAAACACCGCCGAGCAGCACCCCACGACCACCCTGCATACGTTCCAAGCAATGCGCCCCCACCTGGGGAGCCATCCGCCCGGCAACCTCACTCATCGGGGCGAGCAGCGGCAATGAGCCGTCGGGCAGTTGCACGGTCTCGTAGCCGATCGCGTCGATCCCGGCATCGATCAGCGCAGTGGTGCATTCCGCCGAGGCAGCCAGATGCAGGTAGGCGAACAGGATCTGGCCCTTGCGCATCCGGTGGTACTCAGCCGGCACCGGCTCCTTCACCTTGAGCACCATCTCGGCCTGGGCCCACACGTCGTCGGCCTGCGGCACGATGCGCGCGCCCGCGGCCAGGTATGCCTCGTCGGGAAATGCGCAGCCGACCCCGGCGCCGCGTTCCACGAACACCTCATGCCCGCGACGGGTCAGCTCAAGCACCCCGGCCGGCGTGAGCGCAACCCGGTACTCGTGGACCTTCAGCTCACGCGGGACACCGATCCTCACCCGGCGTGCCTCCCTCTCAGACCGACTCGGTGCGCCAGACGACGACAACCGAACGCTACGCCCCGGCTGGACGGCCGATAACGGCGGGCGAATAACACAAAAATCGCTATACGGCGAAGACGTTTAGTGCAAAGGTAGTTCCCGACTTTTCGAACTTATCAAAAACTGCGTTCCGTGCAGACGCAGTGGCATACAGGAGTTGCCATGACGCAAGTATTCGGATCAGATCTGGATGCATTCCGATCGTCATTCACTGGACAAGTGATCATCGCAGCGGACACCGACTACGACTCGGCGCGCTCGCTGTGGAATGGGTGCTTCGATCGCCATCCCGCGGTCATCGCCCGCTGCTTGAGCTCGACGTCGCTGCCGCCCTCGCCTTCGGCCGGCAGCAAGACCTCGAGATCTCCGTCCGCGGCGGCGGGCACAGCATCCCCGGCGTCTCAGCCGCCGATGGCAGCCTGATGATCGACCTGAGCCAGCTGCGCGAGGTCATGATTGATCTATCCGCCCGGCGGGCAGGCTGCGGCGGCGGCACCACCGGAGCAGATCTCGTCACTGCCTGCCAGCACCACGGCCTCGCCGTCACAACAGGCGTCATCAGCCATACCGGCGTCGGCGGTCTCACCCTCGCCGGCGGGTTTGGTTGGTTGAGCAGAATGATGGGCCTGAGCATCGACAACCTTGCTGCAGCAGAAGTGGTGCTGGCCGACGGTCGCTGTGTTCGGGCATCCGAGGATGCCTACCCGGATCTGTTCTGGGCGCTGCGCGGCGGTGGCGGCAACTTCGGTGTCGTGACCAACTTCGAATACCGGCTGCGGCCGGTCGGTCCCGAGGTCCATGTCGGTTTGTTCTTCTGGGATCTCGAGCGCAGCGTGGAGGCGCTGCGGCTGTGCCGCGAGGTGGTCGCGGATCTACCGAGGGACGCCTCCAGCATGATCGCTGCCGGCTTCAGTGCGCCACCGGCACCGTTCGTGCCTGCGCAGTATCACTTCGCACTCGGAAACGCGCTGATCATCGTTGGGTTCTCCTCTGCCGAGCGACACCACCGGCTGATCGATCAGATTCGGGCGGCGCTGCCGCCACTGTTCGAGTTCGTCACCCCGATGCCCTACACAGCGCTGCAGCACATGTTCGACGACTCCGTCCCGTGGGGCACGGCCGCCTATGCAGAGTCGCTGTCTCTCAACGAGCTGTCTAACGAGGCTATCGACGTGCTCGCCGAGCACATCCCGGGCAAGAATTCCCCGATGTCTTTCCTGCCGATTTTCCCGCTGGGTGGTGCTTATAGCGACATCGACGATAACGCCACGGCGTTGGGCTACAGCCGCAGAGCTCGCTTCAGCTTCGACATGATGGCGGCCGCGGCGAACCCCGAGCTGCTCACAGCCGACCGGGAATGGGTGCGCGGCTTGTGGGGCAAGCTTCTCCCGCACGCCGACAAGTCAGCCGGCTACGTCAACTGGATGTCCAGTTATGACGACGAGCGGGTCCGTGACGCCTACGGCCTAACCAAGTACGCGCGGCTGGCGCGGATCAAAGCCGAGTACGACCCGGACAACGTGTTCCACCTCAACGCGAACATCAAGCCGGCGCCAACGGGCTAGCCGCGACTGGCAAAGCGGGTCGGGCGGTCCGGCCACGCGGCATCGGCTGGACGTGATTGCGCGATGCCGGCCAGCACTGCGTGCACGGCGAGCAGCCCCGCCACGGCCGGACCGTTGACGATCTCACCGGTCAACACCTGCCGCACCGCGTCGGCCAGCGGTAGCCGGACCACGTTGAGGTCGGCCTCCTCGTCAGTACCAGGTGGTCGGTCGACTTGGGTCAAGCCGCGGGCCAGAAATACCCGTTGCGATTCGTCGCTGAATCCGGGTGAGGGCACCAGGTCGACGAGGACCGACCAGTCCCGAGCGGTATAGCCGACTTCCTCGAGCAGCTCGCGCTGGGCCGTCGTCACCGGGTCCTCCCCCGGTGCGTCGAGTAGCCCGGCGGGCAGCTCGCGGATCCGGCGCCCTAGCGGATGCCGGTACTGGTCGATCATCACGACGGACCCGTCGTCGTGCAGCGGCAGGATGACCACCGCCCCGGGGTTCTCGACGACCTCGCGCTTGGCCTCGCGCCCACCGGGCATGATCACCTGATCCAGCCGCAAGGCGAGGATCTTGCCGACGTGCAGGGTGTCGCTGCCGCACACCGTGAACTCGTGCGGGCGGCTCACCGCAGTGTCGCCGGCATTTCGACGGGCAACCAATCGGCGGCCCGGTAGTTCAACGCCGCCGCGACGAAGGCGACGAACAGCGGGTGTGGGCGGGTCGGCCGGCTGGTGAGCTCCGGATGGGCCTGGGTGCCGACGAAGAACGGGTGCGTGCGCTCGGGAAGCTCGACGAACTCGACGAGATTGCCGTCCGGCGACATCCCACTGATCACCAGGCCCGCGGCAGCAAGCTTGTCCCGGTAGGCGTTGTTCACCTCGTAACGGTGCCGGTGCCGCTCGCACACCTCGGTAGCACCGTACGCCCGGGCTACCACCGAGCCCGGATCCAGCACTGCCGGGTAGCTACCCAGCCGCATCGTCCCGCCCATGTCGCGCTGACCGGCAACGACGTCGGTCTGGTCGGCCATCGTGGAGATCACCGCGTGCGCCGTCGCGGCATCGAACTCGGTGGAGCCGGCGCCGTCAAGACCGGCCAGATTCCGGGCGGTCTCGATCACCATGCACTGCAAGCCCAGGCACAGACCCAGCACGGGAATCCCGCGGATCCGGGCATGGTGGATGGCGCCGATCTTGCCCTCGATGCCGCGGACTCCGAACCCACCGGGCACCAGCACCCCGTCCACGCCGGCCAGCGCCGCTTCCGCACCCTCAGACGTCTCGCAGGTGTCCGAAGGCACCCAGCGGATCTCGACTCTGGCCCGGTGCGCGAAACCTCCGGCGCGCAGCGCCTCGGTCACCGACAGGTAGGCATCCGGCAAGTCGACGTACTTGCCCACCAGGGCGATCTGCACCAGCTCGGTCGGGTTGTGCACCCGCTGGAGCAGATTTCCCCACTCCGTCCAATCCACGTCCCGGAACGGCAGCCCGAGCCGGCGCACCACATAGGCATCAAGACCTTCGGAGTGCAGCACCTTGGGGATCTCATAGATGGACGCGGCGTCTGGTGCCGCCACCACGCCGTCGATGTCCACATCCGACATCAGAGCGATCTTGCGTTTGAGCGCGTCGGGAATCTCCCGATCGGCGCGGCAGACCAGCGCGTCGGGCTGGATACCGATGCTGCGCAAGGTGGCCACCGAGTGCTGGGTCGGCTTGGTCTTCAGCTCGCCGGACGGCGCTAGGTAGGGCACCAGCGAGACATGCAGGAAAAAACAGTTGTCCCGGCCGACGTCGTGTCGCACCTGGCGGGCTGCTTCCAGGAACGGCAGTGACTCGATGTCCCCGACGGTCCCCCCGATCTCAGTGATCACCACATCCGGCGGGCGACCGTCGTCCCCCGGCTCGGACATTGCCAGGATCCGGGATTTGATCTCGTCGGTGATGTGCGGTATCACCTGCACGGTATCGCCGAGGTACTCGCCCCGCCGCTCTTTGGCGATCACCGCCGAGTAGACCTGACCGGTGGTGACGTTGGCCTTACGACCGAGGCTGCGGTCCAGGAAGCGCTCGTAGTGCCCGATGTCCAGGTCGGTCTCGGCGCCGTCCTCGGTGACGAACACCTCGCCGTGCTGGAACGGGTTCATGGTGCCTGGGTCGACATTGAGGTAGGGGTCGAGCTTCTGCATCGTCACCCGCAGCCGCCGGGAGGTCAGCAGCTGTCCCAGGCTGGACGCGGTAAGCCCCTTGCCCAGCGAGGAGGCGACACCGCCGGTGACGAACAGGTACCTGGTTGGGCGGTCGAGCTTGACCAAGACCTTCTCCCGTGGTCCGGACCGGCCCTTCGATTGGTGACCGGTTGCGATGCAGCTGGCGGCGCGCCGCCGACCACGGAAGTTCACGGTAACACTGCCGGTGGTGCTCCCGGGGCACCGCCTCGCCGGTCAGCTTGCGATCGCGGGGACCACGGCCTGTGCGTTGCTGCCGGTGCCGTACCGCCCGGTACGGCCTTGGGCCTGTTCGGCAAGTGCCAGTACCGTCACCACCCGCCCGGCCGAGGTGCTCACGTCGTCGACCGTGGACAGCACGGAGGCCGCCGCGGTGTCCGCACGCACGACGCCGATGGGACCGTTGCCGTCGGCTGATCCTGGCCTGCCCGCGAGCACGGCCCCGCCGCCGGAGCGATCCAGCTGGGTGGCGAACCGGGCCAGGATCCCGGCGCGGTCCCCGCTGCTGTTGCCACGAATCGCACCACCGGTGAGCACAACGACGAGCTGGGCCGGTTGCACCTGAGGTCCGAGCCGGATGAAGCCACCGTCAGCCAGCCCGGCGAGGACGGCCGTGGTCTCGGCGCCGGTCGTCTGGGCTTTGCCGTTATGCGGGTTGACCAGCAGCAACGAGCCGAGCAACCCACCGGCGAGGGTCCCGGCGTCCGACGCGGTGGGCAACCGCAGCCCGGCCGGCAACAGCCGGGTGGACAGTTCACTGAGTTGGTCGGAGCGCGACGGATCGGTGAACGCGTCGGTGAGCTGCAGCTCTCCGGTGACGGTACCGCCGGCGTTGCCGATCAGCCCGGCCAGCGCATCCCGGTCGGACGGGTTGGCGTCCGCGGTGGTGACCAGCACTACGGTGCGGCCGCGCAGTGCGCCGCTCACCACCCGGGGACCGACTGCGGAGCCGAACGAGTCCGCATCGGTCAACCGGGCGCGCAATGCATTGCGCTCGGTCTGCAGGTCACTCACCTGGTGGGTCAGCTCAGCCCGGCTGGAGCTGAGCCCGGACAGCAACCGATCGCTGATCGCCGTGGATCCGAGTACCACCCCAAGAGCAAGGGCCAAGAAGAAAGAGGCGATGGAGATGATGTGGTACCGCAGTGAGATCACCGGTTATGTCAACCCCTTGATCCAGGACACGACATCGTTGGCGCTATCGCCGATCAGGACACCGAAGGCGCCGCCGACGTTGGACACCAGCAGCGCGGCGGTGACCGCGACCAGCGCCGCGAGGACCATGAGCAACACGGCACTGACCGACACCCGGCTGCGATACATCGCGGCCGCGGCATGGCCGTCGATGAGTTTGCTGCCCAGCCGCAACCGGGTAAGGAACGTCGACGGGTTGGAGCCCGACCGCCCCCGGTCGAGAAACTCGTGCAGGGTGGCCTGGAAGCCGACGGCAATCACGAGTTCGGCGCCGTGCGCTTCAGCCAGCAACAGCGCCAGATCCTCTGGGTTACTCACCGCGGGGAAGGTCACAGCACCGATGCCCAGGTCTTGAATCCGTTCCAGCCCGGGAGCGAAACCGTCGGGTTGTGCCGGTACCACGACCTCGGTGGCTGACTTGAGCGTGTCCGTCTCGACCTGGTAGGGATCACCGACAATGAGGTGCGGCCGATGCCCGGCGGCACGCAGCGCGTCTGCACCCGCTTCGACACCGATCAGCACCGGCTGGTATTCCTTGATGAAGTGCTTGAGAGCGGCCAGGTCTTCGAGGTAGTTGTAGCCGGCGGCCACGACGAGGACCTGCCGGCCACGCAGCGCCAGGTTGATATCGGGCACGCCGACCCGATCGATGATCAGGGCGCGTTCGTGCCGGAGGAATTCGATCGTGTTCGCTGAGAACGCCTCGAGCTGAGCGGACAACCCCGACTTGGCCTCGATCATCGAATCGGCGATCGAGTTGGCATCCTGCTCGATGCCGTGGGCGACCTCAGTCTCTCCGATGTACACCCCGCCGTCGTGCAGCCGCAGCCGGCTGCCCTCTTTGATGCGTAGCGCGTCCGGCCCGACCGCGTCGATCAGCACGATTCCGGCGGCGATCAGGATCTCGGGGCCCAGGTTCGGAAACCGGCCGGAGATCGACGGTGCCGCGTTGATCACCGCGGCGACTCCGGCAGCAACCAGCGCATCGGCAGTCCTACGGTCCAGATCGACCTGGTCGAACACCGCTATGTCGCCGCGACCGACGCGCCGCGCCAGCGCGTCGGCGCGGCGGTCCACCTTGGCCAACCCCGTCACCCCGGGCAACTCATGGCCGGACCGGCTGAGCAGGCCGGAGATATTCATGCTGGCGATGGTGACAAAAAGGCGATTACTCGTCGTGGAGGCGCGCCGAGCTGTTACGCACTCACCAGCCGGCTCTTGTCGGCCGCTGCGGACATCAGCAGCTCCTCGGCGTGCGCACGACCGGTGTCGGTGTCGGCCAGCCCGGCCAGCATTCTGGCCAGCTCGCTGACCCGCGCCATCTCATCGAGCTCTCGGACTCCGCTGCGAGTCAACCCGGTGGCATAGGTCGCCTTGTCCACCACGAGGTGCCGGTCGGCGTACGCGGCGACCTGGGGTAGGTGAGTGACGACCACAACCTGATGGGTGCGGGCCAGCCTGGCCAGGCGCCGACCGATCTCGACGGCAGCTCGTCCGCCTACCCCGGCGTCGACCTCGTCGAAGACCATTGTGGGCACCGGGTCGGCGTCGGCCAGCACCACCTCCAGCGCCAGCATCACCCGCGACAACTCCCCACCGGACGCACCTTTGTGCACCGGCAGTGACCCGGCATCGGGATGCGGCGCCAGCCGCAGCTCCACCTCGTCGACACCGTCAGGTCCGGCCCGCAGTTGCGATCCGGCGATGGTCAGTGCCGCCTCCTCGGTTCCGGACGCCAGGATCGGGCGGACCACCACGAGCAGCTGGGCCTGGCCCATCGCCAACCCGTCGAGCTCCGCGGTGACGGCATCAGCCAGCTCTTGGGCAGCCGCGGTCCTGGCCTTGGTGACAGCGGTGGCGTGCCGGCTCAACTCGGCGGCCAGTTCGCCGCGCCGGGCTATCAATGCCGCGATGGCCTGCTCAGAACTGTCCAGGCCGGCCAGGCGCTGGCGAGCCTGGGCCGCCCAGGCCAGCACACCGTCGATGTCCGCGGCGTACTTGCGGGTCAGGCGCTTGAGTTCGGCCTGCCGGCCCAGCACCTGCTCCAACCGGGTCGGGTCGGCATTGAGTGCGTCGAGGTAACCGCCGAGCTCAGCACCGACGTCGCCGAGCACCGCCGCGGCCTCTGCCAAGCGTTCGCCCAACGCCCGCAGGTCAGGATCGTCCACCGCTTGCAGCCGGCGGCGGGCCTGCCCGACCAGACCGATCGCACCCGGCTGGTCGGGATCGCCGCCCGCCGCGCCGTCCACCCCGCCGGACAGTGCCGCCTGCGCGATCGCGGCGGTCTCCCGGAGAGCTTCGGCATCGGCCAGCCGGCGAGCCTCGGCCAGCAGCGCAGCGTCCTCTCCGGGTTGCGGGTCGACTGCGGCGATCTCCGCGAGACCCTGACCGAGCAGGTCAGCTTCTGCGGCCAGCTCCCGGGAACGGTCCCGGCGGGTGGCCAGCTCAGCGCAGCAGCCCAGCCACTGCTCCCGAACCCGGCGGTAAGCGGCCAGCGGCCCGGATACCCCGTCACCAGCGAAGCGGTCCAGCAGGGCGCGCTGCTCGCCGGGCCGCAGCAGCCGCAGCTGGTCGTTCTGGCCGTGCACGGCCAGCATGCGCTCGGCCAGATCAGCCAGCATTCCCGCCGGCACCGAGCGACCACCGAGGTGGGCCCGGGACCGGCCGTCGGTGGTCAGGGTCCGGCTGGCGATCAGGCTGCCGTCCTCGTCGGCTCGCGCTCCCACCTCGTCGACCAGTTCCACGGCCGGGCTTGCGGCGGGCAGCCGGAAACGGCCCTCGACGATGGCTCGATCGGCGCCACGCCGGATCCGGGACGCGTCGGCCCGCCCCCCGGCGAGCAACTGCAGACCGGTGACCACCATCGTCTTGCCCGCTCCGGTTTCCCCGGTGACCACGGTCAGGCCGGGGTGCAGATCCAGGGTGGCCTCGTCAATCACACCGAGGCCCTCTATGCGCATCTCGGTGAGCACGGGCCGCACCCTAGCTGACTCGTCAGTGGCGTTGGGCGCCGAACACTGTTACGTACTCACGAGCCGGCTGAGCGCGGGCCCCGCCAGCCTTGCACCGGGAGTTCGAATTTACGCACCAACCGATCGGTGAACGGGCGGTCGTGCAGGCGCACCAGCCGGATCGGGGTGGCGCCACGGACCACTTCGATCCGAGCGCCGGCCGGTAAGGCGAAGGTGCGCCGCCCGTCGCAGCACAGCACCGCGGGATGTCCATGCGGATCGACCTCTACCGCAACCACGGAGTCGGGCGACACCACCAGCGGTCGGGCGAACAGCGCGTGCGCGTTGCTGGGGACCACCACCAGCGCGTCGACGTCCGGCCACACCACCGGTCCTCCAGCGGAGAAGGCGTAGGCCGTGGAGCCGGTGGGAGTCGCGCAGAGCACGCCGTCACAGCCGAAACCGGAGACCGGTCTGCGGTCCACTTCCAGCACCACGTCGAGCAGGCGCTCCCGCTTGCTCTTCTCGACGCTGGCCTCATTGAGCGCCCAGGTGCGGGCCAGCGTCGATCCATTGAGCCGGGCGGTGACCTCGACGGTCATCCGCTCGTCGACGAGGTAGTCGCCGTTGACGATCGCATGCATGACCGCATCAAGGGACCCGCGATCAGCCTCGGCGAGAAAACCGACCCGACCGAAGTTCACGCCGAGCAGGGGAACGCCACACGGCCGAGCCAGTTCAGCGGCTCGCAGCAGCGTCCCATCACCCCCGAGCACCACGATGAGCTCCGCGCCCGCCGCCGCTTGTGGCCCGATCGGCATCTGGTGGTCGCACAATGCGGCGTCGAGGTGGGCGGCCTCTGCGGCCAGTACCCGTACCCCGATCCCGGCGTCGGCCAGCTGGTGCCCAACCTGCTGGGCGGTACGCAGGTTCTCCGGGTGCCCGGTGTGTAACACCAGCAGGACCTCACGGGCGGACCTCATTGCGGCCCCTTGCGCACGGCGGCGTGCACCAGGTCTTCGGCGGGGCGCAACGGATCGGTCGGACCGCGGCGCAACCACAGGAAGTACTCGACGTTGCCGGACGGTCCAGGTACGGGGCTCGCGATGGCATCCACCAGACTCAGCCCAAAGTCAATCCCGACCGCGAGCACGTCGAGCATGGCCTGGGCACGCAGCAGCGGATCACGCACCACACCGCCGGCGCCCACGCGTTCGCGGCCCACCTCGAACTGGGGCTTGACCATGGGGAGCAGGTCGCCGTCCGGCGCGGTGCACCCGATCAAGGCGGGCAGCGTCAGACGCAACGAAATGAACGACAGATCGGCGACGATCAGATCGACGGTGCCACCGATGTCCTCGGGTTGCAGCGCTCGCACATTGGTCCGGTCCAGCACCCGAACGCGCGGGTCCGTGCGCAATGACCAGTCGAGCTGCCCGTAACCGACGTCGACTGCGATCACTTCCCGGGCGCCGCGGTGCAACAGCACGTCGGTGAAACCGCCGGTGGACGCCCCGGCGTCCAGGCAACGCCGGCCCGTGACGGCCGGACCCCCGGCGATGAGGCCGTCCAGCGCGCCGAGCAGCTTGCGGGCACCGCGAGACACCCAGTCGGGTTCGTTGTCTGTGTCCTGGACCAGCAGTGGGGTGTCCGCGTCGATCCCGGTGGCCGGCTTGGTGGCCGTCACCCCGCGGACGCGGACGCGACGCTGCGCGACGAGTGAGGCTGCGTGGTCCCGAGAACGCGCCAGACCCCGCCGTACCAGTTCCGCGTCCAGCCGGGCCCGCCGCATCTAAATCTCATCGATGTCGGACAGGGCCTCAGTCAGAGCGTCGTGTACGGCACGGAGGCGCGCCACGTGCGCCGCGGTGGGCAGCTCGTCGAGATTTTCCAGGCCGGCGAGCGCATCGGTGACACCGGTTAAAGAGGCACCGGAAGGTGAAGATGGCTGAGCCGTCATCGAGCTGTCTCCTAGGCAGCTGGGGTCACCATCAACGCTACCTGTCACGCCAAACCCACCTCCTCCAACGCCGTGGCTGCGGTGTCGTCACACGCCCGCACCTCTACCGACCCGGAGTGCTCCTCCCACCAGACCGCGCACAGCGTCCGCACCGCATCCAGCGGATCCTCACCGGCCCCGTCGCTGCTCAGCAGCAGGCAATCGGCTGCTTGATCGATCTCAACGCGCCAGCCGCGCCGAGGCTGGACAAGCGTCTTATCCAGCGACCCGCGCAAGACCCGCACGTCGGCGGCGAGATGGGTGGGACGTTGCTCTGCAGGTGCCGCGAGCACAGCGACCACGTCACTAACACCGGACAGGACGAGCAGTGCGTCCAACCCAGCAGCCCGTGCCCCGGCGATGTCGGTGTCCAGGCGGTCACCGACCACCAGCAGGTGCTGTGCGCCGATGCGGTTCACGGCCATGTCGAGCAGCGGGCGCGCCGGCTTGCCGGCCACCGTGGGCTCGTGGCCGGTGGCGGTCTGCAACGCTGCCACCATCGCCCCGTTTCCGGGCAGCAGGCCCCGCTCGCTGGGCAGTGTGGGATCGATGTTGCACGCGATCCATTTAGCGCCACTGCGAATCGCCAGGCACGCCTCGGACAGCTGCGCCCACCCGGTCTCCCGGGAGTGGCCCTGCACGACCGCGACCGGCTCTTCAGCAGCCTCAGCCACCGGCCGCAGCCCCACCGACCGCACCGCAGCGACCAGGGCCGCAGCACCGACCACCAGGACTGCCGAGCCCGCCGGTAGCAGCGACTCGAGCAGCGTCGCCGCAGCCTGACCACTGGTGAGGACTTCTTCCGGAGTGGTCCGAATCCCCAACCCGGTAAGCTGCTCGGCGACTTCCTCCGGCGCACGGGAGGCGTTATTGGTAATGAAGTGCACCACTAGCCCGGCTTGGCGCAATTCATTTACGACCTCGGGCGCCTCGCCTACAGCACGTGCTCCGCGCACCACAGTGCCGTCGAGATCGAGCAGTACCCCATCGTAGCCGTCCAGCAGCCCGCTCACTCCGCTTCCGGTCGCTCGCTGAGCTCGACGGCTCGCTCCGCCGCATCCGTGGCGCCTTCGACGTCGGCCTCAGCAGCAGCCAAGAACCAGCGAACGGCATCCTGTTGCCGACCGGCGGCCAGCAGATTATCCGCATACGCGTAGCGCAACCGAGCCCGCCACGGTTCCTCTCCCACCGCATCCAGGTCCGGACCCTGCAATGCGATCACTGCAGCATCGAATTGGCCAAGATCGCGACGTGCCCCGGCCGCCACGATCCGCAGCTCGACCGCCTCCTCAATCCCGAGCTGAGCGGCCTCAGGGCTCCGCGCAATCTCCAAGGCATGCTCTGGCCGCCCCAGCGCTCGCTCGCAGTCAGCCAGCACGGCCAGACGCCCGGGATCACCGCCCAGGCGGCGGGCAGTGCGCAACTCCGCGAGTGCCTCTGACCATTCTCCGGCCAAATAAGCCGCAAGTCCTACGGCTTCCCGGACGGCAGCGACTCTACTCGCCTTGCTACGCGCAAAGCGGGTATGCGCGAGAGCCAGCTGAGGGTCTTCCTCGAGTACGCGGGCTGCCATGACGAGATGGCTTCCTACCAGATCGGCCAAACCTTTGGGTAATGTCGATAGTTCTTTTCGGACTTCCTGATCCAGCTCGCTGGAGTCTACGTCGGGAGCAAGTTCTGGACGTGACGGATCGCCGTCAGCCGGCGCCGGCCCCCGACGCCGCGGCGCTGCGCGATTCGCCACTCGATCACTGTCGGCACGATGTTGCGAGCTCGTCTGCTTTGCCCTGGGTCGGCCGGCGATACGGCCACGCATCGCCCCCGTCCGGGCCGCGCCACCATTCCGGGCCGCGTCTGGAGTCGGATTTTCTCCGGCTGACACGGTCACAGATCCTCTCATCAATAGCAGAACTCAGGGGCCCCCGGGGTGTGGTTGGGGGCCCCTGTGGTGGGGTTGTGTTCGGCGGTGTCCTACTCTCCCACACCCTGGCGGGTGCAGTACCATCGGCGCTGGAGGGCTTAGCTTCCGGGTTCGGGATGGGTCCGGGCGTTTCCCCTCCGCTATGGCCGCCGTAACTCGTGTGGAGTTGTGTCGGGTTTGAGGTAACCCGTCGGGTGTGGTGTGCCCGTGCTCCGGGAGCTGCACAGTGGATGCGGTTTGCGTGTTTGTGGTAAGTCCTCGGC
>DASUVX010000051.1:0-18841 GCA_036378735.1 Pseudonocardiaceae bacterium
AAGCTCAGCGCGCAAATGGGCGACGGAGGGAACCTCCCGCCGCGAAGGCATACTAGCCGATATCGCCCTCGCCACCATCCACACAAAGACCAACCAATCCGACTCCGCCGCACTTGCCCACCGCGCTATAGCGGGAGTAACGCCCCTACACTCTATTCGCGTCCGACGCGACAAACTCTCCCCACTGGTCCAGGCACTGCATGCACGAACCGACCCCACATCGCGTGAACTAGCCCACCGCGCCCGCCATCTCGTAGCAGAGTCAACGTAACTCCGATGCTCACTAACACGTCATTGCGCCAGCCAGCGCAGTGTGAGCTTCGGATCCTCGTGTTCTTTACCCGGTTCGCGGATCTCAAGCTCGTAGTCACCGATCCAGCTTTCGCCGCTGTCGGTGTCCCCGGGCCGTTCGATCCTGGCGATCGCGAGTAAGTACGCTCGGAACGCGTCCGGCCGAGTTAGGTCTTCACAAACATGTCGCGCCTGATACCGGCTGCCGTCGGGCCCGCGGACGGTGATTGTCCATAGCTGCGGCGCCGTCGTTTGTGCGCTCTCGCTACCACTTTCCTTGGGATGATTGTCCTTCGAGTCGTCGCCGCCGTCTGCCACTGCAGCAACGAGGGGAGTCCGGATAACGGTCGCCCGGCGACCCCGGCTGACCTCCACAAGGCCTTCGCTGCACAGCAGCGCAGTGACGCGGTGAGCCGTGCCAACTGAGATGCCGTGCTGCTCAGCGAGCTGCTTGTGCGTGGGTAGCTGCGCGCCGACAGACAGCTCACCCGAAGCAATCTGTGCGCGCAACTCAGCGGCGATTCGCGGATAGATGGCATCGCCATCGCTAGCACAGCGGGTATTAGCTGCGTCAGGTCGGGTGGGCAGGCGAGCAAACAGGCTTGTCGCGGCGCGCTGATCGGACTCGGACACCCACGCCGCATAGACCTTCAGCGTCGTCGTGCCGCCGCTGCCGTGCCCGAGCCGCCCCGCGACGGTACGGACGTCGACACCAGCGGAGATCAGCTCGGTGGCGGAGTAGTGCCGCAGCTTGTGAATCGTGGTCGAGATGCCAAGACGCCGCGCGAGCCTGGCGTAGCGCTGGCTGACCGAGTCAGGCTTCAGGTGGGTAGACCCATCGACTGCCAGCGAGAATACGAAGGCCTCGTCGTTGAGGGCTAGTCCGAGCGCTGCCGCCCGCTCTTTGCACCGGTCCCGATGCTCGCTGAGCAGGGAGACAGTTTCGGGATCCAGTGCGATGCGCCGGTGCTGGTGGGTCTTGGTGTCCTTCTCCCACGTCCGCCCACTGCGCTGGCCGATGCTCCGCTCCACCGTCAGCACACCGGTTTGGAGATCGACATGCCGCCACCGGATCGCGCACAGCTCCCCACGGCGAAACCCGGTGACCATGGTGAGCCAAACCAGCATGGCCCAATCCGGATCCTGCCAAGCTTCGTTGAGAATCCGGGCGGCCTGATCGGCCGTGGGCGGCTGCGGGTTCGGCTTGGGCTGCGGTGGAGGCGCGGCTTGGGCGATGGGGTTCGTGGCGATCCAGCGCCACCGCACAGCCCTTTTCAGCGCGCCGCTGAGGATGAAGTGGATGTAGCGGATGCTTCCGTTCGACAGAGGGCGGCACTGGTGGGCCTTGCAGCGCTCGTCGCATTGATGTGGACCGTCCGTGCGGTGGTCAATGCGCTGCCGCCGGTCGCAGTGGTCCCGGCAGCGCCGGAGCGTGGCGTAGAAGGAGTCGAACAGGTACCCGTCGAGCGCTCCGACCTTCATCGTGCCGATCAGTGGGCGGATGTGCTTCGCGGCGAGATTGCGATAGTTGGTGAGCGTGTTCTCTTCTAGCTCGGCTAGCTCGAAGTGCCGGTCAAGTAGCTGGTCGACAGTAGCGCTCGTTCGCGGATTGCGCCGCTCGTCGACCTCAGTGGCCAGTCGGCGCATCGCCTTGTCCGCCTCGGCTTGCGCGTGGGGGCCAGCCGGGATGCTCTCGCGCAGGTAGTGGCGCCGGCCCGTCAGCGGGTCAGTCCCGGCGTACACATAGACCCGTAGGCCACCGCTCGGCAGTTCCTCGATACCGCCGCGCTGGCGCCTGTTACGGCGTGCGGAGGGTGTGGACATGGACGCACTGTAGCCCCACTCGCTCCACGTTTGACTCCACGCGAGTAGGTTGCACTCTCAGCCTGAGTGTGTTTTCCCAGGTGAGAGGTGGAGCCGCCTCGGGGAATCGAACCCCGGACCTGCTCATTACGAGTGAGCCGCTCTGGCCGACTGAGCTAAGGCGGCGACGCTGGCCAGCAAGCGCAGCCCAGTGTAGCGGGGACTCCGTCGCTCAAGCGGCAGCCCTGGCGCCGCGCAGGCGTTGCGGGCTAACGGCTGGGCCGGCGTGAACTCGACGCGACCGACACGCGCGCAAGGCCCTGGCCAGGTCGGTGGCGTCGAGCTCACGGCGCGGTGAGGCGCTACCCGGCCCGCAACGCGCTGGTCAGCGCCTCGATGGCGATGCGCGGTTTGACGTTGAGCTCTAGCGCCTCGCGACAGGTCAAGATCGCCTCCAGCCGGCGGAGCAATGCTTCCGGCGGCAGTTGCCCAGCCACGCTGGTGATGTCGGCGGCACGGTCGGGATGTGTCAGGGCCACCGCTGCCCCGAGAGCAGTGACCAGGGTGTCGCGGTAGAAGCCGGCGAGGTCGACCAACGCGCGGTCCAGCGCATCGCGCTGGCTGCGGGTGGCCCGGGACTTCTGGCGGCGTTCCAAGTCCCGAATAGCTCCCTTCGCCCCACGGGCCGCCGCCGCGGCACCCTTCCCGGTTCCGCCGGCTCCCAGCGCCGTCTCCAGCTCTGAGGTCTCGGCGGCGTTGCGCGCCGCGGTCAGGCCGTTGGCTTCCGACTCGGCGGCTGCCACCAGCTCATCCGCCATCGTGAAAACATCTGCCAGCGAGCGCAGCACGGTCGGCACCCGTAACACCGCCTCCCGGCGGGCCCGGGCCTCCGGATCGGTGGCCAACCGGCGGGCCCGGCCGACGTGACCGCCGCACACCGAGGCAGCCCAGGCTGCAGTAGCAGGGTCGACCCCGTCGCGGGTCACCAGGACCTCGGCGATCGCCGCGGCAGGCGGGGTACGCAATCCCACCGGCCGGCAGCGCGAGCGAAGCGTCACGGCAATGTCTTCCGGGTGGTCCGACGGCGCGCAGAGCAGGAACACGGTGCGCGGCGGGGGCTCCTCCACGGCTTTGAGCAATGCGTTGGCCGCGCCCTCGGTGAGCCGGTCGGCGTCCTCGATCAGGAGCACCTGCCAGCGACCGGCGGAAGGCCGCCGGGACGCGCCGGCAACCAGCGCGCGCATCTCCGCCACCGAGATGGACAGGCCTTCCGGAATCACCTGCCGGACATCGGGATGGGTGCCGGCCAGCGTGGTCCGGCAGCCCTGGCAGGCGCCACACCCCGGCCCGGCTTCCGGATCGGTGCAGTGCACCGGCCCGGCTTCCGGATCGGTGCACTGCAGCGCGGCGGCAAAGGCCCGCGCCGCCACCGAACGGCCGCTACCCGGCGGACCGGTGAACAGCCAGGCGTGGGTCATCGCCGCAGCCGGCCCGGTGCCGTTGGCCGCACGAGCGGCCTCGACGAGAGCAGCAATGGCTGGACCCTGGCCGACCAGGCCAGCCCACACGTTCATCGCCTGCGCACCGCAGCCCGCAGGTCGGCCAGCAGCGACCCGTCGGACCGGTCGTCCATCTGCCGGTGCGCGGCGACGCCGACCATGGCGGCCAGCAACCCGGCGCACAGCAGCACCGGGCGGGTGCCGTCGATGGTCACCGGCTCACCGAACACGGTGACCGTGCGCTGCTGGACCAGCCCCACCGCGAACGGGACCAGCGCCATCGAGGCGAGCAGGTCGAGGCGGACCAGCGACTGCACGAACGCGATGGTGCGCCCGCGCATCTCATCGGCGACCTGCGCGCCGATGATCGTCAGGCCGGTGAGGAACGCGACGCCCGCGGCACACCCCACGCCGATGACGGCGACCAGGGCGACGATCAGGTGCGGCGCCAGCGCGACGGCGACCAGCGCCACTCCAGCCGCCACGATGGCGAGCCCGAACAACCCGCGGTGCCGGATCCGCCGGGCCGCCAGCGGTGTGACGGCCATGCCCAGACCGAGCCCGACGAACAGCGACGCGAACAGCAACCCGTAGGCGGCGTCGCCGCCGCCCAAGCTGGTGGAGTACAGCTTCGCGGAGGCGATGACGGCACCGCCGGCGGCGAACGCGCCGAGGATCCCGGTGACCAGGCCGCGCACCAGCGGGGTGGCGCGGACGAACACCACACCGTCGCGCAACATCGCGAGCAGCCCGGGTTGGGCGTCGCGCCGCGTCGTGGCCCGACCGGAGATCTCCGGGATCCGGGTGCCGACCACCAGCGCGCAGAATGCGTAGGCGACGCCATTGATGCTCAGCGCCAGGTAGGCCGACCCTTCGGCATCGGACGCCGGGCCGAACTTGGACAGTGCGCTGAACACCCCGGAGGCGACCAGCACCGCCACCCCGTAGGTCATGATCAGCGATAGCTGGTTGGCGGTCTCCACCTGGCCGGGGCGGCGCAGCAGGTTGGGGATCGACGCGTCTTTGGCGGGGATCCAGAACAGCGCGCACAGTTCGATGAGAAACGTCGCCGCGAACAGCCAGGCCAGCTGTCCGACCAGCGGGATGGACAGGAACAGCCCGGCCCGCAGGACGTCACAGACCACCATCTGATGCCGGCGGTCCAGTTTGTCTGCCAGTGCGCCGGCCAGCGGCCCGAGCAACATCGCCGGAAGCAGCTTGGTCGCGACCACCCCGCCGAGCGCGAAGCTCTGCGCCTGGTAACCGGTGGTCAGGTGGGTGGCCAGGGCGGATAGCGCCAGCAGGGACTGCCACTCGGCCACCGCGGTGATCGCCGTGACGCCCCACAGCCGGCGAAACGCCGGGATGGCCAGCACGCCGCGCACCCGCTGCGCGGTAGATCCCGCCAGATCGGGCTCGGCTGGGCGGTCCATGCGGCTCCATGGCTTAGCGGGGCGTAGCAGGCGTTTCTCGGGTGCGGGTATCCCGCAGATTACTGCGGGATGGAGTCAAGCAGGTCGGCGAGGCGTTGCGCGAGTTGGGGGCGTGCCGCTGGGACCAAGGTGAACCACCGGCTGCCGTCTACTCCGCGTTTCTGTTCGATCGTGTACCCGCCGCGTTCGGTCTCGTAGTAGGTGACCACGAACTCCGCGACGTGCCGCGCGCCGTGCCGGTCGTACCGGGCCGCGCCGAACTTGCCGCCACCGAGCTTGGGGCCCTGCAGCATCGCGCGGAAGCGCCGCGCGTCATCACCGCGCGTCCCACCGAGCAGTAGGGTGCGTTCCACTTCGGCACCGGTCAGTCCGTGCTGTTCGGGGAGAAGCTCAGCGGGAACCGACACCGCGGTCCCACTACCCATGGGCCTTTCCGCGACGACCTGGGCCACCGCAGCGGGCAGCGCGGTGGCCCGCACCGCCCGCAGGCTCAGCCCGCCGTCGCCGAGCTCGGCAAGGGCAGCGTGCTCGCCACGCGCGCATCCCACGACTGTCCGGCTTCGCGTTGGGTTCTGCAGCCGGGCATTGAGCTCGACTGCGGGCCGGGCGATGAGGTGCAGCACCTCCGCCAGGTCCGGGCTGAGCTGCCGGGTGTCGGCCAGCCGGCGCGCGCGTAGTGCCTCCCACGCCTGCCGCTGCGCAAGCGTGCGTTGTTCGACCGTGCGCTGCACCCCACCGGGCGGTCGGAGATTCCAATGCACCAGCCCTAGCCGCAGGTGCTGCCACGCCACGAGATACTCCTCGGTCGTGAGCTCCACCGCGGCGTTCGCAGCGGTCACCCGTCGGCTCCGATCACCGGTGGGGCGGTCCGGGGGAGCTCGCCGATGATGGCGTTGGTGTCCTGCTCGATGAGGTAGCTCGGTCGCCGGTGCTCGGTGTGGCCGTCCCGACTTGCGGTGCCGGTTGCGCCGAGCGGAGCGCCCTCCCATCCGGCTCCACCACGGGCGGCTCTGCCGGCACCGGAGTACTCGGCGTTGACCGGCGCCGCGCTACCCCGATGCGACGACTCCTCGCCGAGCCAGGCAGTGGGACGTGGCCCGAACTCGCCAGCTGTGCCGCGAGGTCGCCGCCCGGCGGCACGGAAGGGGGCTGCTGCCAAGCCGGCCGCTAGGGCTGGTGCGATCGTGCCTGCCCCCGCTACCGGCTCGCCGTGCGGGACGGGGTACCCGCCGGCCAGCTGGGGCGCGGTAGATGCGGCCGGTGCCTGGTGGATCCCGGACGCGATCTGGGGCGCGGTGGACGCTGCCGCGACGGTCGCGGCCGCGTGCCCAGCCACAGCCGGAGCTGCCTGCGTCGCAGGTGTATGCGGTATGCCCGCATGGGTCGGGCTGCCCTGTGCGGTGCCGTAGGTCGACGTCCCACCGGCTCCGGCACCCCTGCCCAAGGACGGATCCGACACCTCGGCGACTACCGCCGGGGCCGCAGTGAAGTCTTGGCTGACCGCCAGGTTGTCATTCGAAGAGCTCTGGTAGGCGCTCATCAGCTCCCGAGCGCGCTGCTCGGCCTGCTGGGCGGCCACCTGGTCCTGCTCGTGCTGGGTCTGGATCCCAGGCAGCCATTCCACCGCGTGGTCGGCCATCCACGTGCCCGGGTCCTGGCTGAACGACACCTCGGGGACTTTCACCGGCGTAGGCATGTTGTCGCGGGTGTGCGCGAAGCAGCTGGCCTGTTGCGCGATTCGGTCAGCCATTGCCTTCGCCCCGGTCACGCTGCTGTCGAACCACGGCATCAGCGCCATCGTGGCGTGCGTTGCTGCATCGGCCGCGGCGCCCCGCTGCGTGGTTGAGATTTCGCGAATCGCCTGCTCGACGACTCCGTGCAGGTCTTGGAGCTTCGCCGCGACGCTGCGCCAGCCCTGGCTGGCGTCCATCAGATCAGCACTGCCTGGGCCTCCGGTGAGGTGCTGGTAGATCGTCTCGTGCGAGACGTTGCTGTAGTCGATGTCGGTGCCCACAGTGCCCCCTCGTCAGCCCTTCAGCGGCGGCAGGTTGGCCAGCACGGCCTCCGCGAGTTCCCGAGCCGGCCCGCACGGCTCCTCCAACCCCTGCCGCAACGACGTGAAATCAATGACGAACGTCTGCCGGTCAGCGGCAGCTACGCGGAAAGTGCAGCTGGTGCCATCCGGAAGGTCCTTGGTGCGGACTGCCGGATAACCGGCGACTTGTGTGACCTCGAAAATCGGGAAGGTTGATCGCTGCGCATAAACGTTGCGCAGTACCTCCTTACCGATTTCGACATACACGCCTATCTCACGTGTGTGAGCCTTGTTGTCCCACACACACCCGGGAGCGCCGAGGACATCTTGTGCCCGGGCGGGAAGGTCGATTGCTTCGTTCGCAAGCTGCGCCGGGGGAATCAAGTCGCAAGGTGACGTGCCGACCAAGTTCTTTGGATTGTGCACCGGGGAAGTGAGGTCAGCCGGCACGCTGACCGACGATACCGGTGCTGAGCGATCGCCGGTGGGCTGCCCGGCACCCGCTGAGCACCCATCCAGCACAACGACGAGTGCTGCCATAACACAGACGCGGCGTATCACAGCTGCGGCCGACCCAGGTGCGCAGCATTCAGCTCGTCGGTGTTCCGGTAGGTGGCCAGCGACTGCTCCAGCGCGTCCGCTGTCTTCTCAAGCTGCATCGCGCCCGACTCCAGGGCCGATCGCAATGAACCAGGCTCCTCGGTGACCGCCCACCGCCCGATTTCCTTTGCCGCATTGATACTCACCGCGTCGCGACCCGGTGCCGCAATGTGTGCCAACCGGCCAACTTCGCGCTTCAGGTCTCGCAGGCCTTCGGCGGCTTGGCGGAAGGCGGCGATCGCTTTGGGCGCCTGGTCGAGATCGAGCTGGAAGTGCTGGGCCGGGTCGAGCAGGACCGAGGAAATATCCTGGACCGGCGCCGGGCCGGGCGTCGGCGGGTGGAGCAGCCCATCGAGGTACTCGGTCATCCCGCCAGGCGGTACCACACCATGATCGCCCATCGTGATAGTCCTCTCACCTGCCGTCAGCGGCCGGCGCAGAGTCTGCCACAGCGCCCAGCCTGCTTGTCACGTCGTGAACTCGACAGAACCGGCATTTGCCGTAGGTAGATACGGCGGTGGGGTCGAGTTCACGACACGCATGCGGCAGTCGCGCCGACCCCGCAGCCGGCGCAGACCGGTTAGCTGTTCAGCGGTGGCAGGTTGCCGATGATGGTCTGGGTGAACAGCTTCGCCGCGGCACATGGATCCTCGCGGGACTGCCGTTGTGAGGTGTACCGGACGATCAGCGTCTGCGTGTCGGCGACGGCGACCCGGTAGTAACAGCTGGTGCCGTTCAGATCGTCCTTGGTGCGGATCGCCGGCATCCCGGCCACGTCGGTCACCTCGAAGACCGGGATGTTGTTTCGCTGGCTGTAGACATTGCGCAGCACGTCGTTGCCGATGTCGACAAATGCGGCGAACTGGCGGGTGTGCGCCTTGTCGCTCCACTCGCAACCGGTGTTGCCGAGGACATTCTTGGGGGTGCCCGGCTGGTCGATCCGGTTGGTATCCAGCTGCGTCGGGGTGACCAGCAGGCACGGTTGGATGGCGATCAGGTTCCTGGGGTTGCGCACCGGCGGGATGGGATCATCCAACGTCCGGGCTGGTGACGCCGACGCTCCCGACATCAGATCGGCATCGCCGGGCTCCTCGCTGCCGGACGAACAGCCGGCCAGCACCACGACCATCGCCAGCACCGCCAGGTGGGCACGCATCACATCACAGCTTCCCCGAGCTCAGGTGAATGACGCGCGGAGTCTGTCATGCACCCCACCCACCGGCCTCAGCGGGTCCACTGTGCTTGTTATCGGCGGCAACAAGGCGTCCAGGGATCGGGCGCGCTAGGGGATGAGCCTGGCGAATGCTTCCACGATGCCGCTGATGATGAAGTACAGCAGGACGGCGAAGATGATCGACATCACCAGGAAGAACGCCCCGGCACCTCCGTTGGACCGGGTTCGTGCCGGCAGGCGGCGCACGACAAGGCGGCGGGTGGCACGAAGCTGCTCGAGCGAACGGGAACCGGCCATCAGTTGCTGGCGGTAACGCAGAGGGCCACCTCCGCGGGGAGGAGGCTGAGCCGGCGACACCGGGGCGATGATCGGCCGCTGGTTGTAGGCCGGTGCGCCCGACGGCGGGGTTTCCGGCTGCGGGATAGGGGCAGCGGGTAGCGGCGCCGCGACGCTCGCCTGGGGTGTGGTGGGCACCGCGGCCGGATCCGGTTGCCCGGGGAGATCCTCATCGAGCGTGGCAGCTATCGCTTCGCGGGTCATGTCGAGAGGCGGGATAGGGGGCAGCTCGAACGGCGGCGGCATCGCGGAGTCCGGCCGGCGGTTCCGGTCCGACGGCACCGGCAGCTCTGTGCCATCAACCCCGAATAAGGCGTCGGGCCACGGCTCACTCATCCGTTCATGGTGGCACGCTTGCGACGTAACAACGTTACGAAGTTTGGCCCGTCACGCCCGCGCGGCCGACCGCGCCTTGGCGCGCTTGTCCGCGAGCAGCTCAGCGGCTCGCTCATCGGTGAGAGTCTCCACGCTGTCACCCTTGCGCAGCGACGCGTTGACGCCCTCCCCGTCGGTGACGTACGGCCCGAAGCGGCCTTCCTTGACGACCATCGGCTTGCCGGTCACCGGATCAGTGCCCAGCTCTCGCAGCGGTGGCTTGGCGGTGGCTTGCCGACCCCGCCGTTTGGGCTCGGCGTAGACCTTGAGCGCCTCGTCGAGGGTTACCGTGAAGATCTGCTCCTCGTCAGCCAACGAACGCGAGTCCGTTCCCTTCTTGAGGTAAGGGCCGTAACGACCGTTCTGCGCGGTGATCTCCTGACCGGTGCCGGGGTCGATCCCGACCACCCTGGGCAGCGACAGCAGCCGCAGCGCGTCGGCCAGGGCCACCGTCTCCAGGCTCATCGACTTGAACAGTGAGCCGGTGCGCGGCTTGGCCGCCTTGGCCTTCTTGTCAGCCTGGTCGGCCCGCTTGTCACCCTTGTCGGGCAGTATCTCGGTGACGTAAGGGCCGTAGCGACCCTCCTTGGCGACGATCTCATGCCCGGTGACGGGATCGGTGCCCAGCGAACGGCCCTCGACGGGCGTGGCGAAGAGCTTCTCGGCGATCTCAGCGGTCAGCTCGTCGGGCGGCAGGTCGTCGGGCAGGTTGGCCCGCTGCTGCGCGCCGCCGACGATCCTCTCCAGGTACGCGCCATAGCGCCCGACCCGGACCACCACCTCGTGCCCGGCCGCCCCGTCGCCGCTGCTGAACAGCGGGATAGAGTTGATCTCTCTCGCGTCGATTTCTTCCAGGTTCACCCCGACGAGCTTCTTGAGCCCGCCGAAGCGGGCCACCGACATGGTGCCCCTGTCTTGCGTGTCCCCGTCTCGGGTGTCACCGTCTGGCGAGCCGAAGTAGAAGCCGGTCAGCCAGTCGGTGCGGTGCTGCGCGCCGGACGCGATGGAGTCCAGCTCGTCTTCCATGGCGGCGGTGAAGTCGTAGTCGACCAGGCAGCCGAAGTGCCGCTCCAGCAGCCCCACCACGGCAAACGCCACCCAGGAGGGCACCAGCGCCGAACCGCGTTTCCACACGTACCCGCGGTCCTGGATGGTGTTGATGATCGACGCATAGGTGGACGGGCGGCCGATTCCCAGTTCCTCCAGGGCTTTGACCAGGCTCGCCTCGGTGTAGCGCGGTGGCGCGGTGGTGGTGTGCCCGTCCGGGACCAGCTCGGTGGCAGTGACCCGCTGGCCCTCGGTGAGCTGCGGGAGCCGGCGCTCGGCGTCGTCGGCCTCGCCACCGGCCTCCTCGTCGACGGTCTCGACGTAGGCCTTGAGGAAGCCGGGGAAGGTGATGGTGCGCCCGGACGCAGCGAACGAGCACTGCTCACCGGTCGCCGCCTGCCCGGTGATCCGCACGCTCATGGTGGTGCCGCGGGCGTCGGCCATCTGCGAGGCGACGGTGCGCTGCCAGATCAGTTCGTAGAGCCGGAACTCGTCGGCGTCCAGCGCGCCGGCGAGCTGTCCGGGTGTCGCGAAGGTCTCCCCAGCAGGCCGGATCGCCTCGTGCGCCTCCTGGGCATTCTTGACCTTACGGGTGTACTGCCGCGGACCGTCGTGCAGGAAGCGCTCACCGTAGAGTTCCCTGGCCTGGTGCCGGGCCGCTGCGATCGCCGTCTCGGATAGCGTGATGGAGTCGGTCCGCATATAGGTGATGTAGCCGTTTTCGTAGAGCCGCTGCGCGGTGCGCATGGTGCGCTCCGCGGAGAACCGCAGCTTGCGACCGGCCTCCTGCTGCAAGGTCGACGTCATGAACGGCGGGTACGGGCGCCGGGTGTAGGGCTTCTCCTCGACCCGCGCGACGGTGAGCGGGGCCTCGGCCAGCGCCTCGGCCAGACGCCCGGCGTAGGCCTCGTCGACGATCAGCAGGTCGGCTTCGGAACGCTTGAGCGCCCCGTCGGCGCCGAAGTCGCGCCCGGTGGCCACCCGGCGGCCGTCGACGTCAACCAGCCGAGCTCCGAACGCGCGAGGAGTGGCCTCCGGTCCAGCATCGACGGTGGCGGCGAGGTCCCAGTAGGACGCGGGCACGAAGGACATCCGCTCCCGCTCGCGCCGCACGATGATGCGGGTGGCCACCGACTGCACCCGGCCGGCGGACAGCTTAGGCATCACCTTGCGCCACAGCACCGGGGAGACCTCGTAGCCGTAGAGCCGGTCCAGGATGCGCCGGGTCTCCTGCGCGTCGACCAGATCCTGATCCAGGTCGCGGGGATGTTCCGCGGCCGCGCGGATGGCCGGCTCGGTGATCTCGTGAAAGACCATCCGGCGCACCGGCACTCTGGGCTTGAGGGTTTCCATCAGGTGCCAGGCGATGGCCTCGCCTTCGCGGTCACCATCGGTGGCCAGGTAGAGCTCGTCGGCACCCTTGAGCGCGTTGCGCAGCTCGGTGACGGTGGCGCGCTTGTCCGGGGTGATGATGTACAGCGGTTCGAAGGCGTGATCGACGTCCACGCCCAGGCGCGCCCAGGCCTCACCCTTGTACTTGGCCGGCACGTCAGCGGCACCGCGGGGCAGGTCCCGGATGTGCCCCCGGGAGGACTCCACGACGTAGTCCGACCCGAGATAGGACGCGATCTTGCGAGCCTTGGCGGGCGACTCCACGATTACCAGACGGCGGCCGGAACCGTTGGGCCGAGCGCCGCTCGCGGACCCAGAAGTTGGTCCCGCTGCGGCAGCAGTGCGCCTGCCTCGGCCGGACCTGCCAGCCGGACCTGCCGTCGTGCTCGATCGTGCCACGCTCAACTCACCTCGGTGTGTGACTCCTGATACCCCGACCCCGCGCCCCCGTTGCGCCCAAGTCACTGCGCCCAAGCGACAGTGCGCACAACTGAGCAACCCCGGAAGGCAGTCAGCGTCGCACAACCCGCTGGGAACGACCAGCGCTATCGATTAACGCCACGCGGGTCAATCAACCCGCCGAGCTGCTATTTGCCCCCCGCCGCAGCCGCTAGTTGCTTGCACTCCGGCGCCGTGCGAAACGCGGGCGCCAGCTGCGGGTTGCTGGTCAGCCCCTGCATCTGGGCGCTCGCCCCGGACAGATCGGGGCCGGCGAGATGACTCGCCTTGTTCACGAAGTCCGGATCCTGCGCGTCCAACGCGGCGAGTTTGGCGCGCTGATCGCCGACGGTCCCCGCCGCGGTGGTGAAAAAGCCCACCGCGGTGTCCTGCACATGCTTTCCGTCGGTGACCCGCGGCGGACCCAGCTTTTCCAGCTTCTGCGCGGTGTTGGTGAACGCACGCTGGGCGATGTCGGAGAACTCGAGCAGCCCGGCTTTCTGGCCCTGCGGCGTGGTGTCCGACTTCGCGATCGCGGACACGCCGCTGATCACGTCACCCAGACCGCCGCAGAACGCACCTGTCCATGCCACCGGGTCAGAGCCCTGCGCGGCAGCCGGCGGCGACTTGGCGTCGTGGGAGCCGCAGCCAGCCAGTGCCAGGGTCAGCAGGACGCTGGCAGCAACACCGGCAGGGACACCGGCACGGCAACGTAATGAAGGCACACCTACTCCTTGATTGGGATCACGCAGCTCCGCGTCGCGCGGTGACCTGGGGGGCCGGCGTGGCTTCCACCAGCGAGGTGGAGCGCCGCTTGGACACCACCACCGCAACCACGATAACCGCTGCCGCGAGCACCGCTATTCCCACCCGGATTCCGGTCGCGTTCGGCAACGCCGAAATCGTCACAATCGCCGGCGCGATCAACACCGAGACCAGGTTCATCACCTTGATCAGCGGGTTGATGGCCGGGCCTGCAGTGTCCTTGAACGGGTCGCCGACGGTGTCGCCGATCACCGTGGCGGCGTGCGCCTCGGAGCCCTTGCCGCCGTGGTTGCCGTCTTCGACGAGCTTCTTACCGTTGTCCCAGGCGCCGCCGGAGTTGGCCAGGAAGATCGCCATCAGGGTGCCGGTGACGATCGCGCCCGCCAGGTAACCGGCCAGCGGGCCGACACCGAGGCCGAAGCCGACCGCGATCGGTGCCAGCACCGCGAGCAGGCCCGGGGTGGCGAGTTCGCGAAGCGAGTCCTTGGTGCAGATGTCGACCACGCGCCCGTACTCGGGGCGCACCGTTCCGTCCATGATGCCGGGGTTGTCCCGGAACTGCCGGCGCACCTCGTAGACCACCGCGCCGGCCGCCCGGGAGACCGCGTTGATGGCCAGACCGGAGAACATGAACACCACGGCGGCGCCGATGGTCAGGCCGACCAGCACGTTGGGCACCGACACGTTGAACACCGTGCCCAGGTTGAGGTTCTCCGCCGCGGAGCGGATCGCGTCACGGTAGGAGCCGAACAGCGCCGTCGCAGCGAGCACCGCGGTGGCGATCGCGATGCCCTTGGTGATCGCTTTGGTGGTGTTGCCCACCGCGTCGAGCTCGGTGAGGATGCCCACGCCCTCGCCCTCGACGTCGCCGGACATCTCGGCGATGCCCTGGGCGTTGTCGCTGACCGGCCCGAAGGTGTCCATCGCGACGATGACGCCGACGGTGGTGAGCAGGCCGGTGCCGGCCAGCGCGATCGCGAACAGCGAGACGGTGACCGATCCGGACAGCAGGAACGCCGCGTACACTGCGCCGGCGATCACGATCGCGGTGTACACCGCGGACTCGAAACCGATCGAGATCCCGGACAGGATCACCGTGGCGGCCCCGGTCAACGAGCTGGTGCCGACGTCGCGGACCGGGCGGTGCTCGGTGCCGGTGAAGTAGCCGGTGAGCCACAGGATGACTCCGGCCAGCACGATTCCGATGATTACGGCGACGGCGGCGATCACCGCCGGGTTGCCGGCCACCCCGCCGGTGGGCTGACCATCGATCTGGGTCACTCCGGTAAGTCCGCCGAAGTTGTGGGGCAGGTACAGGAAGGCGGCCACGGTGCAGGCCACCGCGGAGATCGCCGCGGAGATGTAGAACGAGCGGTTGATCGCTCTCAACCCTGGTTCGCCGGCGCGGGCCCGGGTGACATACACCCCGATCACCGCGGTGACCACCCCGATGGCCGGCACGATCAGCGGGAACAGCAGGCCCTTGAGGCCGAACGCCGCGGTACCCAAAATCAGCGCGGCGACCAGCGTCACGGCGTAGGACTCGAACAGGTCCGCGGCCATGCCGGCGCAGTCGCCGACGTTGTCGCCCACGTTGTCGGCGATGGTGGCGGCGTTGCGCGGGTCGTCCTCCGGGATACCCGCCTCAACCTTGCCGACCAGGTCACCACCTACGTCGGCGGCTTTGGTGAAGATGCCGCCGCCGACTCGCATGAACATGGCCAGCAGCGCGGCGCCGAACCCGAAGCCCTCCAGCACCCGCGGCGCGTGCCCGGCGTAGACCAGCACCACCAGCGAGGCGCCGAACAGGCCCAGCCCGACGGTGGCCATGCCGACCACGCCACCGGTCCGGAACGCGATCCGCATCGCCTTCTCGCGGCCGCCTACCTCATTGGACGCCGCGGCGACCCGGATATTCGCCCGGGTGGACAGCCACATGCCCAGGTAGCCGATCGACGCCGAGAACAGCGCCCCGGCCAGGAAGAAGATCGAGCGACCGATCCGCTCGCCGATGTCCGTTGCGGGCAATGCGAACAGCAGCAGGAAGACGACCACGGCGAACCCGGACAGCGTCTTGAACTGCCGGTTCAGGTAAGCCGAGGCACCCTCCTGGACCGCCCGGCCGATATCCTGCATGCGTGCGGTGCCTTGACCCGCTGCCAGCACCTCTTTGCACAGCACGGCGCCGATGGCCAAGGCGGCGAGAGCGACCGCTGCGACCACCCCGACAACGGTGTAGTCACCCCCGCTGAGGTCGAGAGCCCCGCCTTGGGCGAGGTCATACCGGGACATCGGTCCTCCTGATCTGCGCGCAGCCCACCGCACGGCGCCGTACGTCACGGCGTCACGGCCGGTCAGTCTAGGCGTGCCGTCCCAGTTCAGCGCGCGCGGTACCGCCACTGACCTCAGCCGATCATGCTGGGTAGCCGTTTCAGCCACCGGTGAACTCGCCGCACGGCGTCCCCACTGCCCGGAAACGGCGGTGTCGTCGAGTTCACGACGGCGCTCCGTTAGCGTGGAGTGCCGTGGCGCAGCGGGATGGGCGTGGGCTGCTTGCCCGGCTGCTCGCGGGCAGCGGCGAATCACCACTGCGGCACGTCACGACGACTTCTGCCCGGGCGGCGACGACGGTGGACTGGCCGCCTTGGGTGCCCGACCCTATGCGCGTGTCGCTCGCTGAGGCGGGCGTGTCGGCGCCCTGGGCACACCAGGTCGCTGTCGCGGAGTTGGCTCGGGCCGGTCGCCACGTGGTGGTCGCCACCGGGACCGCATCCGGCAAGTCGCTGGCCTACCAGCTGCCGGTGCTCACTGAATTGCTGGCCGATGCCGGCGCCACCGCGCTGTATCTGGCGCCGACCAAGGCGCTGGCGGCCGATCAGATCCGCGCGGTCGAGGCGCTGGGCATGGCTGGGGTGCGGCCGGCGAGCTACGACGGGGACACCCCGATGGCCGAGCGGGATTGGGTGCGCTCGCACGCCCGCTGGGTGTTCACCAACCCGGACATGCTGCACCACGGCCTGCTCGCCCGGCATGACCGCTGGGCGCGCCTGCTGCGGCGGCTGCGTTTCGTGGTGATCGACGAGTGCCACGCCTACCGCGGGGTCTTCGGCTCCCATGTCGCCTTGCTGCTGCGCCGGTTGCGCCGGGTCGCCGCACGCTACGGCGCGCGTCCGGTTTTCCTGCTTGCCTCGGCGACGGTCGCAGACCCGGGCGCGTCAGCGTCGAGGCTGACCGGGCTGGACACGGTGGCCGTCACCGAGGACGGCTCGCCGTGCGGCGAGCGCACCATCGCGCTGTGGGAGCCACCGTTATTGGACGAGCTGACCGGGGAGAATGGTGCGCCGGTGCGCCGCTCGGCCGGCGCGGAGTCCGCTCGCCTGCTGGCCGACCTGGTGGCCGACGGCGCCCGCACGCTGGTGTTCGTCCGCTCCCGGCGGGGCGCTGAACTGACCGCGTTGGGGGCCCAGCGGGCGCTGGCCGCGGCTTCGGCGGATGACCTCGCCGGACGGATTGCCGCCTACCGGGCCGGCTACCTTGCCGAGGAACGCCGGGCGCTGGAAGCCGCGCTGGATGCCGGGGAGTTACTGGGCGTCGCCTCGACCAACGCCTTGGAGCTGGGCGTGGACATCGCCGGGCTCGACGCGGTGGTGCTGGCCGGCTATCCCGGCACCCGGGCATCGTTCTGGCAACAGGCCGGCCGGGCCGGGCGGGCCGGGTCGGCGGCGCTAGTGGTGTTCGTCGCCCGGGACGACCCGCAGGACACCTACCTGGTGCACCACAGTGCGGCCCTGCTCGGCGCGGCGGTGGAGGCCACCGTGCTGGACCCGACGAACCCCTACGTGCTGCGACCGCAGCTGGCCTGCGCGGCCGCTGAGCTGCCACTGACGGACGCCTGCCTTGACGCGCTGGGCGGTGACGTCGCCCGTGCGGTGGTCGGCGAGCTGGTCGCCGAGGGTGTGCTGCGCCGCCGCCCCGGCGGGTGGTTCTGGGCTTGTGCCCGCCAGCGCCCGCATCCGGACGTCGACATCCGCGGGTCGGGCGGGGCGCAGGTGGCGGTGGTGGAGGCCGACACCGGCCGGCTGCTGGGCACCGTGGACGGCGGGTCGGCGTGCACTGCGGTGCACCCGGGCGCGGTGTACCTGCATCGCGGCGATTCCTTTGTCGTCGACGAGCTCGACCTGGATTCCGGCGTCGCGCTGGTGCATCCCGAGGAGCCTTCCTGGCACACCTCGGCTCGGTCCGTCACGGACATCAGCGTGGTGTCTGTGGTGCATCTTCAGCGCTGCGGCGGGGTGTCGGTGGCGCTTGGCGAGGTCGGGGTGACCTCACAGGTGGTGAGCTACCTGCGGCGGCTGCCTTCGGGCCAGGTGCTCGACGCGGTGCCGCTGGAGCTGCCGGCTTCGACACTGCGGACGCGGGCGGTCTGGTTCACCGTCGCCGAGGCCGTGCTCGCCGCCGCCGGGTTGGTCCCGGCGGCGTGGCCGGGGGCGTTGCACGCCGCCGAGCACGCCGCCATCGGCCTGCTGCCGCTGGTCGCCACCTGTGACCGGTGGGACATCGGTGGCGTCTCGACCGCCCTGCATCCCGACACCGGCCAGCCCACGGTCTTCGTGCATGACGGGCATCCCGGTGGTGCTGGGTTCGCCGATCGGGCTCATGCCGCTTTGCGGCCCTGGTTGACCGCTACGCGCGACGCCATCGCGGCGTGCGAGTGCCCGGCGGGCTGCCCGTCTTGTGTGCAGTCGCCGAAATGCGGCAACGCCAACGACCCGCTGGACAAGGCCGGCGCGATCACTGTGCTCGACGCCGTGCTCGGTGCGCTGCAGGAGGTCCCGTCCCAGCAGGTGCGGCAGCGCGGACCAGCCGTGCACCTGGGCGCGACACACCGGGCATTTGGCCGCGACACACCGGGCATATAGGCGCGACACGCCGGGGAGAGCCGGGGGTCAGGCGGGGCCGGCGCGTGCTTGGGCGGTGGCGGCTCCGAGGTTGCCGAGCCACCCGGATGGGTGTGCGGTGACCTCCACCAGCACGTCCCATCCTTGGGCTCGGCAGGACACCAGATCGACCCGCATCCGGTCGGTGACTCGGCGGGCTTGGCCGCAGGCGTCCTGCTCGCCGGGCAGCAAGTGCGCGGCGGCTGCTAGCGCGGCCAGATCTGCTGCCGACTCTGCGTGGTGGCGCGCAACCAGCGCCTCGCCCAGATGCAGCCCGAACACCGCGATGCCGGCCAGCACCGCGACCGCCACGGCCGCCCAGACGGTGGCCACCCCGCGGTCACCCTCAATGGCCGCCGTCATAGTTCCTCCGCCGGCTCCATGACGGCGGCGGCCTCGGCCCCGACGTCGATGCCGGGCAACAGCCCAGCCACCGGGTTCGCGGACACCCGGGCGAGGATTTCGTCACCATGGATAGTCACCGCCACGGTGGCGCCGCGCGGGGCGATCCGGCGGGCGAGCTGCTCCGCCCGGTCCTGCTCACCCCGCGCGGTCAGCCGGGCGGCCTCGCGAGCGGCATCGACACATCGCAGCTGCGCCGCTACCGCCGACACCGCCGCCAGCGCCAAGGCGAGCACCATGACCAGTGAGCACAGCGCCAGGGCCGCCTCGACGGTGACCGCACCCCGGTCGTCGGTCCGGTCACCGGTAGCCGT
>DASUVX010000052.1:0-53288 GCA_036378735.1 Pseudonocardiaceae bacterium
GCGACGTAGCCCGCCTCGTTGAGGGTGTCGGTGTGGATCGCCACCTGAACGCCGGTGTCATCGGCCACCCGCAGGCAGGCGTCGATCGCCGCCGGGGTTGCTCCCCAGTCCTCGTGCAGCTTGAAGCCGCTGGCACCGGCCGCGACGTGCTCATACAGCGCTTGTTCACCGACGGTGTTGCCCTTGCCCAGCAGGGCGACGTTCACTGGCAGCTCGTCGAGGGACTCCAGCATCCGCGCCAGGTACCAGGCGCCCGGGGTCACCGTGGTCGCCTTGGTGCCCTCCGCGGGGCCGGTACCGCCGCCGATCAGCGTGGTCACGCCCGACCCCAGCGCCTCCGGCACCTGTTGCGGGCTGATCAGATGCACGTGGCAATCCACCGCCCCGGCGGTCAGGATTAGCCCGTTACCGGCGATCACCTCGGTTCCCGGGCCGATGACCAGCGCCGGGTGCACCCCGTCCATGATGTCCGGATTGCCGGCCTTGCCCAAGCCGACGATCCGGCCGTCCCGCACCCCGATGTCGGCCTTGATCACGCCCCAGTGGTCCAGCACCACCGCGCCGGTGATCACCAGATCGGGCGCGCCGTCGGCCCGGGTAGCCCGAGCCTGGCCCATCGACTCCCGGATCACCTTGCCGCCGCCGAAGACGACCTCGTCGCCGCCGCGCGCGCCGCGGCACCGGTCTTCCGTGATCTCCACTAGCAGGTCGGTGTCGGCCAGCCGCACCCGATCGCCCTCGGTGGGACCGAAAAGCTTGGCGTAACGGCTGCGCTCGACGGTCCAGCTGCCACCGCTGGCAGCAGGGCGGTCCGTGCCGGCGGGATCTGGTGCATCGAGGCGCAGGCCGGGCACGACACGGGCGCCGCCCAGCGGCACCACTCGCACGGCACGTTCGATGCCGGGTTCGAAGCGCACCGATGTGCCCGCCGGGATCGCCAATCGCATCCCGGTGGCAGCGGTGCGGTCCATTTCCAGCGCCGGATTCGCCGCGGCGAGGTGGTAGTGCGATCCCACCTGCACCGGCCGGTCACCGGTATTGCGAATGATCAGCTCCTGACCGGCGTGCGGCCCCAGCACGACCGGTTCGTCGGCAAGCAGCAGCTCGCCGGGCACCACACCGTTCATTGGATCGGCCGGTGCACGGTGACGAGCTTGGTGCCGTCCGGGAAGGTCGCCTCGACCTGCACCGAAGTGATCATCTCCGGCACACCGTCCAGCACGTCGTCCCGGTTGAGCACCCGCTGGCCCCCCGCCATCAGATCCGCGACGCTGCGCCCGTCCCGGGCTCTCTCCAGCACCCATGAGGTGATCAGCGCGACAGCCTCGGGATAGTTCAGCCGCAGTCCCCTGGCCCGACGCTGCATGGCGAGCTGGCCCACCACGTGGACGAGGAGCTTTTCCTGCTCATGCGGGGACAGCAACACGTCCGTTCCTCCTAGCACCAGCGCCAGTTCAGCGTCAAAGTGACGCTATTATAGCGCTCATGGCGACAATTCAGGTGCGTGATGTACCGGAGGACGTGGCACAGACGTACCGACGTCGGGCGCAGGCGTCGGGCAAGTCGCTGCAGTCCTACATGCGCGAACAGTTGATCGCAATGGCGCGACGGCGCGACAAGGCGGAAGTGATGGCGGTCGTTGAGCAGACGCTCAACCAGGACCCGGGACCGGGGTTGAGCCAGGACACGATCCGCTCCGGGCTGCGGGAGCTGCGGGGTGAGTGAGTACGTCGTGGATGCGTCTGCTGCGGTGAGCGCGCTGGGCCGAAAGGATGCCGTCGGCATAGCGGCGAACAAGCGGATTGCGGAGGCAACCTGTCATGCCCCTCACCTTCTCGACGCCGAAGTGGGTCATGTGCTGCGTCGCGGCGAGCGTGCCGGAGAGATCAGCGAGGAGACCGCGCGCACCGCTCTTCGCGCGCTGCCGGAGATGATCGACTATCGTTACCCCCACACGGGGCGGGTAGCGGTGCTGGCCTGGGAGCTCCGGCACACGATCTCTTTCTACGACGCGCTGTACGTCGCGTTGGCCGCGGTGCTGGACGTACCGCTGCTCACCGGGGACGCCAAACTCAGCAAGGCGTCTGGCCTGTCCTGCCGTGTGACGCTGATCGGTTGAGTGTCAGATCACCTCGGCGGACTCCAGAACCGCTGAGCTACTTCTGGCGCGAGGTTGGGGAATGATCGCCGGCTCGCCCTCTCGCGTCGCTGGTCGCGGAGCGGGGTGCTCGACGAGAGCGAGGACTCGAGATGCCATGAACCGGGCAGTGCGCACCGGCGTGCCCCCACGGGTGACCTCGGTGACCTCCACGATGCCGCGTCCATGGGTGATCTCTACCCGCCGACCATTGCGGGTGGCCTCGATCTCGTAGGTCAGGGTGGAGCCGCCAGCGTCGATGACGATCTCGGTGCGATCGCCCTTCATGGCTTCCTATCCTTTTCGTGTACCGATTTGAGTCCGGACCAGGCATGCTGGTCGCCTCTCGGCGGAAGGCACACCGCGGCTTCAGCCGAACGATCGTCCGCGGCGGCGGATTGGTGTGGACCCGGGGACCCAAGGCACCCCGGCCCGGACGACTTGTACAACCGTCCGCACGGCCCGATCATTCCGGATGGCGATACTCGCCCGCGCCCGCGCCGTCAGCGGTCAAGTCAGATCGCCATGGCGGCACGGACGTGGTCAAGGGCGCCGGCGCCGCCGTCGCCGGTGGAGGTGATGCGGCCGGCTTCCATCACGTAGTAGCGGCTGGCTGCGGCGAGAGCGAAGCCGACATGCTGTTCGACCAGCAGGATCGACAGCCCCTCGCGAGCGGTCAACGACAGGATGGTCTGTTCGATCTCCGCCACCACGGTGGGCTGGATGCCTTCGGTCGGCTCGTCGAGGACCAGAATGCGCGGCTGGGTGATCAACGCTCGCGCGATGGCCAGTTGCTGGCGCTGGCCGCCGGACAGCAGTCCGGCCCGGCGCGACAGCAGCGCACTGAGCGCAGGAAACAGATCCAGCGCCTCGGCTATCAGCTTCTTGCCGTCGCGCCGGGTGTCCGCCACCAGTTGCAGGTTCTCCTCGGTGGTGAGTTGGGGGAAGCATTGCTGTCCCTGGGGCACGTACCCCACGCCGCGCTTGACCCGCTCATTAGGACGCATGCGGGTGATGTCCTCGCCGTCGAGCATGATGGACCCGGCGCTGGGATGGAGCAGCCCGACGGCGGCGCGCAACAGGGTCGTCTTGCCCGCACCGTTGTGCCCCATCACCGCGGCGACCCCGCCCGCCGGCACCTCGATGCTCGCACCGTGCACCACGGTGGTCCGTCCGTACCCGACGTGGACACCAGCCAGCTTCAGCATCAGGATGCGACCTCCGACCGGCCGAGGTATACCTCCTGGACCCGGGGATCGGCCTGCACCTGGGCCACTGTCCCTTCGCTGAGCACCTTCCCCGCGTGCAGCACCGTGACGGAGTTCGCGAAGGAGCGCATGAAGTCCATGTCGTGTTCGACCACCACAACGGTGCGTGCGCTACCGATGCGGCACAGCAGCTCCCCGGTCTGGATGCGTTCGTCGGCGCTCATCCCGGCCACCGGCTCGTCCAGCAGCAGAACACGCGCGTTTTGCACCAGCAGCATGCCGATTTCCAGCCACTGCTTTTGTCCGTGCGCCAGTGCTCCGGCCTGCATATCCCGCGACCCGGTCAAGCCGACGGTCTCCATGGCTGCCTCGACCTCGGGCGGCACCGAGCAGCGACGGCGCAACAGTGACAACGGCCTGCGTGCTGCTCCCGCCGCGATGTCGAGGTTCTGCAGGACGGTCAACTCCTCGAACACGCTGGCCGTCTGGAAGGTACGACCTATCCCCAGCCGGGTGATCTGGTGCACCTTCTTGCCCACCAGTTCAGTCCGTCCGAACCGCACCGATCCGGTGGCCGGAGCCAGACCGGTGATCGCGTCTACCAATGTGGTCTTGCCTGCACCATTAGGGCCGATCAGAAACCGCAAGTCACCTTGCAATACCGTCATCGAGACCCCGTCGACGGCGACGAACCCATCGAAGACCACCCGCACGCCGGACAGCTCCAGATAATCGGCTTCCATCGTCATCGGCCGGTCTCCGTTCCCGCGCTGACGCCAGACAGATCCGGTTCCCGTGACAGTAAACTCCCCGCGTCGGACGGCGGTCGTGAGGAAGTGCCGGTACCGGCCCCGAACCGCAATCTTCGCGGTAACCAACGTTGCAACAAGCTCACCGACGAGAACCCAGCCGGCAGAAACGCGATCACCAGCACGAACAACGCGCCCTGGAAGTAGCTCCAAACTGAGGGAAAGCTCTCCGACAAGGCGGTCTGCGCCCAGGCCACTGCGAGGGCGCCGAGCACCGGGCCGAACAGCGTGGCCCGGCCGCCGATCGCCACCCCGATGACAAAGGCGATCGAGGGCACCACGCCGACATTGGCCGGCGAGATGATTCCCACGATGGGCACGAACAACGCACCCGCGATGCCGGCCATGGCCGCCGCGAGCACGTACGCCACGAGCTTGATATTCGCCGGATCGTAGCCGAGAAACCGCACTCGCTCTTCTTGGTCCCGGACTGCGATGAGCAGTTCCCCGTACCGCGAGCGGTAAAGTTGCCACACCACCGCCATCATGATCAGCAGCGTGATCGCAGCGATATAGAACAGCATCCGTTTGTTCACCGGATCGTAAAGGTTGAAGCCGAAGAACGAGCGGAATCCGTTAAGTCCGTTGAAGCCGCCAAGGGTGACCTGCTGACCGATCAGCAAAATCGCGAATGCAGCCGCCAATGCTTGGGACAGGATGGCGAAATACGCACCGCGGACTCGCCTACGGAAGATCGCGATTCCCAGCCCGAAGGCCACCAAGGAAGGTATCAGAACTATCCCGAACAGGGTCACCACCGGAGACCGAAACGGTTCCCACCATAAAGGAAGATGCCCTGACCCGTAGAGCAGCATAAAATCGGGTACTCCGGACGGCCCGGCATCGGCGAGTTTGAGATGGAAAGCCATCACGTAGCCACCCAGACCGAAGAACACCCCTTGCCCCAGCGTCAGCATGCCGCCACGGCCCCAGGCGAGCCCTATCCCGACCGCAACTATGGCGTAACAGACGAACCGCGCGAGCAGCGACAACCGGAAATCTGACAGCACGGCAGGTGCCACCACCAGCAACGCTAGGGCGCCGAGCACGAAACCGAACAGGGCGCCGTAGTTGCGCCTGAGCTTGCCGGCACGTGTTGCGGTGGTATCCGTCATGCCAGGCTCCTGGTCCGGAGGCTGAAGATGCCCTGCGGCCGGATCTGGAGGAAGACCACGATCACGACGAAGACCATGACTTTCGCGATACTCGCCGTGGTGGAGTACTCAAAGGTCGCCTGGAGCAAGCCGAGCCCGAATGCCGCGATCACGGCGCCTTTGATCTGGCCGATGCCGCCGGCGACTACGACGAGAAACGCATCGACGATGTAGCTGGTGCCCAATGTGGGACCGGTGGAGCCGAGCAAGGTGAGCGCTACACCGGCGATTCCGGCCAGGCCCGAGCCGATGAAGAAGGTGAGGCGGTCGGTGCTCCGGGTGGAGACGCCGACCGTCTCAGCCAGGTCTCGGTTCTGCACGACGCCGCGGATCCGGCGTCCCAGCGGCGTCATCTTCAGCACCACGGACAGCCCGATAACAGCGGCGGCAGCCAGTATCAGGATGAACAACCGCGCCGCGGGCACGTGGGTGATGCCGATATCGATGCTGCCTGACAGCCAGCTGGGGGCCCGGACGTCGACGTTCGGTGCGCCGAAGATGTCCCGGGCCACCTGCTGCAAGATCAACGAAACTCCCCAGGTCACCAGCAGAGTGTCCAGGGGGCGGTTGTACATCCGACGGATCAGGGTGGCTTCCAGGATCACACCCATCAGGCCACCCACCAGGAAACCGAGTGGGATGGCCAGCAGCAGCGAGATCCCGGCATCCGCTATGACGCCTTGGACCACGAAGGCGGTGTAGGCGCCCGCCATGATGAACTCGCCGTGGGCCATGTTGATCACGCCCATCTGCCCGAAGGTCAGAGCGAGACCGAGGGCGGCCAGCAGCAGTATCGAGCCCAGTGAAAGCCCGGCAACCAGCTGGCTGAACAGCGCTTGCACGACGTCGCCCGCTAGCCGGTCAGGCCCTTGGCCCAGTCGTAGCTCTTGAGGAAGGGATCCGGCTGGATAGGCGCACCGGAACTCCAATCGGTGTGGATCAGCGCATCGGGGCCGACCTTGCCGATCAGTGCAGTCTTGGCGATGTGATGGTTTGCGCCGTTGACGGTCACCGTGCCCTCGGGCGCGTCGTAACTCACACCGTCTGCTGCCTTGCGGACATCGTCGGTCTTGAACGACTTCGCTTTCTCCACCATTGCCTTCCACAAGAACAATGATGTGTAGGCCGCCTCCATCGGATCAGAGGTGACCCGGTTCTGGCCGTACTTGGCCTTGAACGCCTGCACGAATGCCGCGTTCTTCGGGGAATCGAGGGTCTGATAGTAGTTCCACGCGGTCAGCTGCCCTACCACGTTGTCCAGCCCGATTCCACCAATCTCCTCCTCGGCGATGGACACCGATACCACCGGCATCGCGGCTGGCGCCAGGCCAGCATTACGGTATTCCTTGAAGAATGCGACATTCGAGTCGCCGTTGAGCGTATTGAACACCGCGGCCGCCCCGGCGCCTTTCACCTTGTTGACGATGGTGGCGAAATCCGTGTGGCCGAGCGGGGCGTACTCCTCGCCCTTTATCTCGATGCCATTGGCATTGGCGTACGCCTTGATTTCCTTGTTTGCGGTACGTGGGAAGACGTAGTCGGAGCCCACCAGAAATAGCGACTTGACGCCCTTTTGCTTCAAATAGTCCAGCGCGGGCACAATCTGCTGGTTGGTGGTCGCACCGGTGTAGAAGATGTTCGGTGACGCCTCGAGCCCCTCATACTGCACCGGATAGAACAGCAGTGCGCCGGCGCCCTCGAAAACGGGGAGCATCGCTTTGCGGGAGGCCGATGTCCAGCCCCCGAAGACCGCCGCCACACAGTCGGAACTGATCAGTTTACCGGCCTTCTCCGCAAAGGTCGTCGGCTCGGACGCGCCGTCTTCGCTGACGACGTTCAACTGCTTGCCGAGCACGCCGCCACTGGAGTTGATCTGGTCGGCGGCCAGCAGCAGCGAATCGTGCACGGTCTTCTCGCTGATCGCCATCGTGCCGGACAAGGAGTTCAAAAATCCGACCTTGACCGAATTCCCGGAGGTATCGACACAGGAACCCGCCGACGATCCGCCCGGCCCAGAAGCTCCGACCCGGCTACCGCAACCCGCCGAGACGAGGCCTGCAACCATGAACACGGCGACCGTACTCAGCAGACGTTTCCTCGTTCGTCGTGTGCTCATCGCAACTCCTTTCGCGCCGGGGTCGGCCCGTTCAGGTCACCGGCCGGATCCGGATATCTGCACGCCGGCCCCGGTGCTACGGCAGGTGAACGACGGGCGCCTGCGGTGCACCGTAAGAACGAGATGTGACGGAGAGATTTCTGATGCGAGTCGACACTGTTACGTGTCACTAATTAGGGTGATGGTTGGATTACGATAAGTCATAAAAACTTGCCGGTGTGCTTCGAATACTCCGGCGCTGATCACACTGGAGGGTGTAGCACCACAAGCCAGGCCGCTGCGAGCATTGCCGGACCGTGGGGTACATCGGAGTAACCGAGCATTCGCGCAGGCACTGCCACCATAACTGTCAACGCGCTGGCCACGACCACCGCCAGCAGCAGCCCAGACCACGACGTCGCAGCCGTGAGCGCGCCGAGGCTGCCGGCGAGCTTCACGTCTCCACCTCCCAGAGCACCAGGAGACACCAGACGGATCGCGGCATAACCGCCCGCCCACAGCAACGTCCCCGCTGCAGCACGGGCCAGTGGATCGACACTTCCTGCGCCGATCGCCGCGATCCCGAGCACACCGGCGACCAGCGGATACGCCGGCAAGGTCAATGCATCCGGCAGCCGCCGGGCGACCAGATCGACGCTGCCCAGCAGCACACCACCCCAGGCCAATATCAGCGGCACCGGCCACCACCACAGCGGTAGGTCGGCGCCGACCCGCCCGCCGACCACCGCCCACAGCGCAGCCACCAGCGCCGCGCACAGCGGCGCCGGTACCCGCGCGCCACGGGGAATCCTGCGCAACAGCATCGCTCCCGCGGCACCTACCACGGCTCCCATCCAGGCTGTCCACGCGCTGCTCATTCCGTCACTGTGTCTTACGGGCAGCCAAAGCAGGCCCGAGCCGGATCTAGCCTGTGGATAACCGGGCTGATGTGGACAATCGGTTTTGCGGACGGGTAGCGGCTAGAACACCCCACGGGCGGCCGCGTCGCGGACCGCAGCGTAGTGCTCCTCTTTCGTGATCGAGAAACACGACGCGCCGTCCTTCTGGCACTTTACGAAGTACCGCCAGGGCCCTGGCTCCGGATTCAACGCGGCGGCGATCGCCGCGGCACTCGGCGATCCGATAGGGGACACCGGCACCCCGACATTCAGGTAGGTGTTGTAGGGGCCTGGCCGGGCTCTGTCAGCGTCGGAGGTACTGGCCTCCTGCCGGTCGAGCGGATAATTGATGGTGGAATCCATCTGCAGCGGCATTCCGGCGGCAAGCCGGTTAGAAATGACTCGGGAGACCCGGCGGAAATCCGGAGTAATCGCCTCACGCTCAATCACTGAGGCGATCACCAGCACGTCGTAAGCGCTGTGGCCAGTGCTCGCAGAAGACGCCGGAAAACCACCCGCCAACAGCCGCGCTATCGATGTGGCGGCGACTTGACCCAACAGCTCCACCGCCGAACTGCCGGGGCGCACGTCGTAGTCCCCTGGGACCAGCAGCCCTTCCAAGCGTCGTCGGGGTTCCACGCGCGACATCGGATCGAGGGCCCAGCTTGGTACCGCGAGCGCCCGCGGGTCGTTCTGCTCCATCGCTGCCCGGAGATTCTCCGGACTCACGCAGGTGCTCTTCTCCCCGATCATCGCGCAGCTGGCCCGGGAGATCTCGGCGAGCAGTCCCGGCACGACCTTACCGTCGGGCAGCTCGACATTGTCGAGCTGCTCTCCGCCACGAATCGCCAAATGCCCGACTCGGGCATTTGGTTCCTGCAGCCTCGCGACCGCCGCCGCGCCTGACATCCGCTCCCGCAGCTGGTAATACCCCGGCTGCACGGCTAGTACCCGGGGATCGGCCTCCGCAGCGCGGGTGAACGCCCGGACGCTGGCGACCACGTTCTGGCGTGTCAAAGTGGCGCCGATTGCAGTGAGGCTCTGACCGTCCTCGACCTCGACCACCGCCTGCGTACCACCGGCTCCGACGAAATCCGGAACTTCGCGCAGAGCCCGTATCTCGCGCACTCCAACCACGACGCCGGTGACCGCCAGCACGAGTACGGCCACGACGGACAACAGCGCCCTGCGTCGACGGCGCCGCTCCCGAGCCTGGCGCCGACGGCGCCGCCCACCACCACCCCGCTCTGGCGCGGCCCGAGTGTCCCGGAACAACCCGAGGTCGTCGGTCATCGACCCGCCTGCGCTGTGCACCAGCAGCGGACACACCGGGCATGGGGGCGCGACACACCGGGTTGGTGGGAGGTCACGACGTGTCTTTCGTTTCGCAGTCGCTGCGCCGGGCGTCGAGCCAACCTTGCAGGATCTCCACCGCGGCAGCCTGATCGATCACTGCCCGCTGCTTGCGTCCGCGGACCCCGCGTTCGGCAAGCATCCTGGTAGCCGAGACGGTGGTGAGCCGCTCGTCGGTCAACCGGACCGCGACGCCCTCACCGAGCCGGCCGCCCAGGGCGCGGGCATAGTCGGCTGCCGCACTCGCCGCGGGACCTTCCCGCCCGGCCAGTGTGCGCGGGAACCCCACCACCACCTCGACCACTTCGTGCTCAACCACCATCGCCGCCAGCGCATCGAGGTCCCTACCCCCCGAGCGGTCGCGGCTCAGCGTAACCAGCGGCGTCGCAAGGATCCCGGCGGGATCTGATAGCGCCACCCCGATGCGCACCTCGCCGACGTCCACGCCGAGGCGCCGGCCATGACGCCCGGAAGCCGAATCCGACCCGCTCACGCGCCGTCGCGCCGCGCGAGCTCGATGCGCAGCGCAGCGAGCGCGGCCGGGATCCCGGCCGGCTCGGTACCGCCGCCCTGGGCCAGGTCTGGCTTGCCTCCGCCACGACCACCCACCGCCGGACCGAACACCGGCACCAGCGCGCCTGCTGCCAATCCCCGCTCCCGCGCGGCCGCGGTGGTGGCCACCACGAAGGACACCTTGCCGGTCGCCTGTTCGGCGCTGAACAGCGCTACCACCCCGGGCCGGTCGCCGAGCCGGCCACGCACCTCGGTGGCCAGCGCGCGCAGGTCAGCACCGCTTACACCGCCGGGCACCTCGGCCGCCACCAGCGCGGTCGCACCGATCTGCTCGGCGGCGCCGGCCAGCGTGCCCGCCGAGGACAGCACCGCGCCGGCGCGCAGTTTCTCCAGTTCCCGCTCGGCTGCGCGCAGCCGCTCGGCGATCGCCCCGATGCGCTCGGGCAGCTCCTCGGGCCGGGCCTTGAACTGCTCGGCCAGCTGCGCGACCAGCACGTGCTCGCGGGCCAGGAAGCGGAACGCATCCAGCCCCACCAACGCCTCCACCCGGCGCACGCCGGCCCCGATGGAGGCTTCGGACAGCAGCTTGATCAGGCCGATGTCGGCGGAGTTGGGCACGTGGGTACCCCCGCAGAGCTCCTTGGAGTAGTCGCCGATGGTGACCACCCGCACCGCGTCGCCGTACTTCTCGCCGAACATGGCGATCGCGCCGTCGCGGCGGGCGTCGGCCATTGAGATCACGTCGGCGGTGACCGGCAGCGAGCGCTGCAGCACGTCGTTGACCTCGTCCTCGACGTCGGTCAGCACGCTGGGTGGCACCGCGCCGCCCGGGGAGGTGAAGTCGAAGCGCAGCCGGCCCGGCGCGTTGAGCGAGCCGGCTTGGGCGGCGCTGGTACCCAATGCCCGGCGGATACCGGCGTGCACCAGGTGGGTGGCGGAATGCGCGCGAGCCACCGCGCGCCGGCGCGTCACGTCCACCTGCGCCAGGACCGCGTCATCCAGCCGGACCTCGCCGGAGACGACCGTGCCCCGGTGCACCGACAGGCCCTCCACCGGGGACTGCACGTCGGCGACTTCGATGGTGAACCCGTCGCCGGTCAGGGTGCCGGTGTCGGACTGCTGGCCGCCGCCCTCGGCGTAGAACGGGGTGCGGTCGAGCACCACCTCCACGGCGCTACCCTCGCCGGCTGCGGGAACCCCGACCCCATCGACCAGCAGCCCGATCACCCGGGCCTCGGCGGACAGCTCGGTGTAACCGAGGAAGTCGGTGCGGCCGCGCGCGTCGAGCACGCTGCGGTACTCGCTGAGGTCCCCGTGGGCGGAGCGGCGGGCCGCCGCGTCGGCCTTGGCCCGCTGCCGCTGCTGCGCCATCAGCGTGCGGAAACCCGCCTCGTCGACGGACAAACCGGCCTCGGCGGCCATTTCCAGAGTCAAGTCGATGGGGAACCCGTAGGTGTCGTGCAACTGGAAGACCTGGTCCCCGGACAGCTGCGCACCACCGGCCTGCCGCGTCTGCGCCACTGCCGTATCGAAGATCCGGGATCCGGCGGACAGCGTCACCAGAAAAGCCTCTTCCTCGGCCCGGGCCACCGCCTCGATCCGCTGGTAGTCCGTGACCAGCTCCGGGTACGACGGACCCATCGTGTCTCGCACCACCGCAGTGATCTCGCCCAGGACGGGTTCGGCCACGCCGAGCAAGCGCACTGAACGCACGGTGCGGCGCAGCAGCCGCCGCAGCACGTAGCCACGTGCCTCGTTGCTCGGCGTCACCCCGTCCCCGATGAGCATGACGCCGGTACGGGCGTGATCAGCGATCACCCGGAAACGCACGTCATCAGCCGGATCGGCGCCGTAGCGGCGGCCGGAGAGCTGCTCGGCCAGCGTGATCACTGGGCGCAGCAGGTCGGTCTCGTACACGTTGGGCACGTCCTGGAGCAGCAGCGCGACCCGCTCCACACCCATCCCGGTATCGATGTTCTTGGCCGGCAACGGCTCGAGGATCGGGAAGTCGCTCTTACCGGGGCCGGTGGATGGTCCCCGCTCGTCTTGCATGAAGACCAGGTTCCAGATCTCCAGGAAGCGATCCTCATCAACGATCGGGCCACCGGGGCGACCGTAATCCGGCCCGCGGTCGATGTAGATCTCCGAGCTGGGCCCGCACGGGCCGGGCACGCCCATGGACCAGAAGTTGTCGTCCATGCCGCGGCGCTGGATGTGATCAGCGGGAATCCCGGCAACCGTGCGCCACAGGTGCTCGGCTTCATCGTCGTCGGTGTACACGGTCACCCAGATGCGGTCTGGGTCAAACCCGTACCCGCCGGCATCGACCGGGCCGGTCACCAGTTGCCACGCGTACTCGATGGCCCCTTGTTTGAAGTAGTCGCCGAAGGAGAAGTTGCCGGCCATCTGGAAGAAGGTGTTGTGCCTGGTGGTTCTGCCCACCTCGTCGATATCCGGGGTGCGCACACACTTCTGGATGGAAGCCGCGCGGCTGTAGGGAGGCGTCGCCTGGCCGAGAAAATACGGCTTGAAGGGCACCATGCCGGCGTTGACGAACAGTAGGTTCGGGTCATCAACGAGCAGCGACGCGCTGGGCACCACCGTGTGTCCGGATTGTTTGAAGTGGTTCAGGAATCGTTGGCGGATCTCGTGGGTCTGCACGGTTCTTCCTCGAAAGCTGATGAATAGCGCAGGGACCCAGCGGCTGGGCCCGGGAATGTGGGGTAGCCGCTCACGCTCGATGCGCTCCGACGCGGGTGTCGATACCGGTCCGCGCGGTGACGGCGGCATGTAGCTCGGCCTCGCGCTCCTCCATCCCGGCCCGGATATCGGCACCGAAAGAACCCACCGCGGAAGCCAGCTCGCGCATCGCATCACTGATGTTTTCCGCTGCGCCGGCCGGTGTCATGCGCCGAGCCTTGGCGCGGGCCTTGCGACTCGCCGCAACTCCTGCGGCAATACCCAGACCGAACCAAAGTATTCGCTTCACCGCGTGTCCCCGTCCCGACGGCGCCCGCGTGGCCGGCGGCCAGCGTCCTTGCGCTTGCGACGGCGCATCGCCTTGCTCACGCCATAGGATAGCGCCGCGACGCGCACCAACGGTCCGCCCAGCGTGGCAGTGAACAGGGAGGTCAGCGCGGACACGTTGCCGGTCACCACCTGGGCGTTCGCGGTGATCCCGTCGAGGCGCTCCAGCTGAGCGTTGACATGCGTCACGGTCGTGTTCGCCCCGCTGAACAGCGGATCGGCTTCTGCGCTGGCCTTGCGGATCGCCTGCGTCGCCTCGTCCAAAGTGCGGCCCAGCTTGATCAGCGGCACGGCGAGCAGCCCCACCAGGATTACGAACGCGCCGGCGGCAATCAGCGCGGCGATTTGACCTGCCGACACGGGTCCTCCTTGCCGATGGCAGCCAACCGGTCGCAGTGACCTGGGCAACCGCGCCGGTAATGGGCGATCAGGCTACCGGGCTCGTTCACGCGCCGTCATGGTGGGCTGGGAGTGATGATGGGCGGACGACCAGCTGGTCGGGATGCGGATGGCTGAGGAAGTCGTGATGCGAGATCTCCCAGCCATACGCACCGGCCAGCGGAAACACCACAAGATCGCCGACGCGCAGCCGCTCCACCCACCCCTGCCCGGCGAGCACGTCACGGGGCGTGCACAGCTCACCGACCACGTCTACACACGCAGCGTGCACCTCCGGGCGGGCGAAAGGGTAACGCCACCGTTCGACCGGCAGCACCGCGAACGGATGGCTGTATCCCCATGCGGCGGGCAGCCGGAAGTGATGGGTTCCGCCGCGCAGCACTGCGAAATGCCGGCCGTGGGTGCGTTTGAGGTCGACGACCTCGCCGGCATACCAGCCGGCCTCGGCCACCAGGAACCGGCCCAGTTCGAAGATCAACCGTATGCCGTCGGGGAGCCGGCCGAGTGCCGCACCCAGTCCCCGGGACAAGCTCGCCAGGTCGAAACGGTCACCGCCGGTGTAGGGAATGCCGATGCCGCCTCCGACGTCGATGACGTCCAGGTCGATGCGGTGCCTGGCCGCCTGCTGTATGCACCACGCCACACTGTCGGTCACGTAACCCGCGTGCGCCTGAGCGTCGAGATTGTTCGACGCCGCATGCAGGTGAAAGCCGCGCAGCGTGACGGCCGGAAGGGCGCGGCACAGCTCGATGGCCTCCGGTATGAGGGCTTCGTCGATACCGAATTGGGTCGCTGCCCCGGTCATCCGCAGCCGCCCGGGTAAGGCGCTGCTACCACGGTTAACCCGCAGCGCCACCGGCACGCGGACACCGAGGCGGGCGCCGACCAACCCCGCTCTGCGCAGCTCGTGCATGCTCTCGACGTTGAGCAGGTCCACGCCGGCCTGTAGCGCACTGGCGAGCTGGGCGTCGGTCTTGGCCGGTCCGCTCAACGCAAGCCTTGCTGCGCCGGCGGCGACCGCCTTGTCGATCTCGCCCAGCGACGCCACTTCGAATCCGTCGACCTGTTCGGCCAGCGTGCTCAGCACCGCGGGATGGCTGTTGGCCTTGACCGCGTAGTACAGCTCGCATCGCCCGGTCAACGCTGCGCGCACCGCCTGGACCTGCGACAACACGGTATCCAGGTCGTAGACGTAGGCGCACACCGGATCGTCACCAACGGTCTGCCGTTGCAGCGCTGCGCTCACCCGCTGCCAGGCGGCCCCGTGCAGCTGCTGCGCGCCGACGGTCAACGGCATGCCTCGGCCAGCGGATTGCGCACCGGTACGTACCGATCACCGCCTGCTCGGTCCAGCCGCATCCGGGCGAAGGCCTTGACCGGCAAGGTCGGTCCGAAAAGCACGGCGCGGTCGGCGGTGACGTCCTCGCGCAGCCGCTCGTCAGCATCCAAGTCGGTGAGCAGCCCGGCCAGCATCGCGCTGACCCGCCCCCATACCTCCCGCGGATCGACCCCGCATCGCGTCACCAGGTGGGCGACGATCTCGCCGAGGTGGTTCGACAGCACGGTATAGAGCACCTTGGCCCGCATCACCTGCACATCATCGGTCACCGTCACGGCTCCGGGGCGGGGATCCAGCGGTAGTCCGTGCCGGCGCAGCCGTGGCGGGTAGATCCGCATGCCACCCCAGTCCCGCAACACCAACCGGCTGGGCACGGCGTCGACGAAGGTGAAAATGCAGTTCTGCAGGTGTGCCTCCACCGCGATGCCGTACTTGGTCATCAAGATCACGGACACCGGGAGCAGCAGGGCGGCGTATTCCTCGGCGAAGCGCAGACCCGCGGCGCCCAGATCCCCTTCGCCACGCGTCCGGCCGTAGCGGGTGACGAGCTCGACCAGCAGGCTGGAATCCGTCACCGGTGCGCGGGCCGGCAGCGCGCACCCGGGCACCGGAAGTTCCTCGGGACGCAGGTAGCCCGACACGTCCCGGCGTACCAGCGCGGACAGCGCACGGGAGCGGCGGTCGGGGTCCGGATCCTGCGCCGGCGGCCGGTAACTGGCGCCGGCGAGCTCGTCGAGTAGCAGGACCCGATCGACCAGGACCGGCTCACGGTCGATGATCTGCCGCAGCAGCCTGCTGTACACCGGACCGTTGTTCGTGGTGTGCGCCGAGATCGATCGCCGGGTGGAGCCGATCAGGGTGTCCAAAGCCGTCTTCACCAGCAGGCGCCGGCCCGCGGGCGACCGCTCGATGAGCAACGTCCGCACGCTCGACGTCGGCACACCGGCTAGCCGGGCGGCGAGCACGGGCACCACCGTGCCGTCGGCGATCTCCTCCGACAGCAGCGGGTAGACGACCTGTTCGAGCTGCCAGTGGTGGACGGGCACGAACACGTAGTCGGCCGGGTCGAGCTGATCCCCGGCGAAGTGTGCCCGGACCGCCACGTCGAGCTTCGGGTACTCGGCCCACAACAGCTGCCCGACGTCGCGGCCGCGCTCGTCAGGCGCGGACTCGACGTGTTCTCTTTTGATGGCCACCAAGATCAGATCAGTCGCCGTCTGCGATTCCAAGTCGTGGCGCAGCAGATCGGCTGGTTGCATTCCCAGCCGGCCGCGGCCGCACGGGTGCAGGTTGTGCCCCTCGGTGTTGAGCCTTTCGAAGAACACCATCAGGTCCTCGGGCGTCTCGTGAGCGGCGAGGCGCTGCGCAAGGCTGACCGTGTCCGGTGCGCCCAATTCGGCCGCGACCTGGCGCAGGGCGAGCCGCTGTTCTTCGGATCGGGTGTAGGCCAGCGTGAGGTTGGCTACGGTATCCGCGAGCTCGGCGGCGAATGATCGCCATCCCGATGCCGGCGCGAACTCGGCAAGCAACGCGACGAGGTCACGGGGCGACTCGATCACGGTTGCCTCCGCGGCACGCAAGCACAGCACTGGATCGCCGGGCTTGAGGTTGTCAAAGGCATGCTCGGCACGGATCGGGAAGGCCAGCACCGCGGTGGCCCCGAGCTCATCACTGAACTCGCGAACTAACCACGTACCTGGTCGAAAGTCGGCCAATAACCTCGCGAGGCCCGATTGCTCGCCGGCTTCGAGACGCTGGCCGGCGGTGCGAATCTCGCCGACATCCTCGCGCCACAGCGCAGCAAGCAAGCGGTGTAATACCACGGTCCGCGCCCTCGGTAACTGATCGAGGAACGCGCTCGCGTACCCCGGCGCGTTGCCCTCCAGCGTCTGGTACATGCGCTGCTCTTCGGGCGTGCGCAGGGCAACACCGGCGGTGTTGGTGTCGGGCTGGTGGTTCATCCGGCGGCCGCCAGCGGGTTGGGCACAGCCACCCACTGTGGGGTATGGGGATCGCCCGACAGGTGCACCCGCAGCATGGACTTGGCGGGCAGCGTGGGACCGAACAGGGCAGCCTCGTCACGGCCGGCTTGGGCCGCGATGGCGGGATCTGCGGTCAGGGTGGCATAAGCCGAACGGCAACACCGGGCAACCAGCCGCCATAACCGGTCGGGTTCGGTCTGGCCAACCCTGGCAAGGGTGGCCACGAGCTGGCCGAGGTTGGTGTCGAGTAGAGGGAAGAACAACGCGGCCCGAAGTTGGTCCTCGTCATCGGTGCGCAGAGAGCCGGTCAACCCCGGGGGACGTATGCCACTGCGGGTCAGCCGTGCCGGGCTGACCCGGACGCTGCCGAAATCCCGGTAAAGCAGGCGCGTCGGCCGACCATTGCGTAACACCAAGACGGCGTTTTGCCCGTGTGGCTCCAGCGCGATCCCCCAGCGGGACAGCAACGCGAACAGCGTTGGCAGCGCGCAATCGCAGAAGCGGGCGAGGAAGTGCATCGCTGCCTCTGCACTGGGACAACGGTGCACGGATGCCAGCTCGTCGAGCGCCTCGGCAAGCACCGGCCGGCCGGTCAGTGGCGAGCGGGCCGCCAGCGCGGCCACCGGAAGCGCCAACTCGCCATCGCCGGCATACCGCTCCGGGGACTCCCGGATGATCGCGGCCAGGCTGGCCGCGGCCTCAGCCGGTTCGCCCGGACGTGGCCGGTAGCTGCCGCCGGCCAGCTCGGTAAGGCCTACCAACCGCCCGCCGAAGGCGCGCTCACGCCGGCAGACCTGCGCCAGCAGGGCCGACATGATCGGGCCATTGTGCACTGTCGACGGCGAGACGATGCGGGTCGCGGTGGTGAGCCGGACATCGACCGAGGTCTTGAGATGGGCGGCTCGCCGGTCGGCCGCCGGCGCGAGGGTTCGCAGCGACAGCAACGGGTGCGCGACGATGCCCGCGTACGGGATGGCGATGATCCGCCCGCAGGTGAGCGCGTCGGCGTAGCGGTCTTGCACAGCCCGGTGCAGCTGCCAAGGGTGCACCGGAAGCAACTCGTAATCGGCAGGGTCGCGCCCGATACCGCGCAGATACACGGCGGCGGCGTCAGCGGCTTCCGGGTGCCAGTGGCGCAGCTCGGCGGTCATGTTCCGCTGCGCGGACGGCGGCTGAGTGAACGACGACCGGGCAATCGCAGCGATCTTGACGATAATGTCGTCCGCCCACTCCGGTGAGTAACTGAACAGCTCTTGCACGGTCATCCCGGCGCGCACCCGGGCGCATGGATGCAGCGGATGCCCGTCGACGACGGTCCGCTCGAACAGCGCAAGCGGGCTGAACGCCGGATTGGCGGCGGCCTGGCGGGCCGCCCAGCGCAGCGCGTTGCGCTCCGGGGTTGCGGCGCTGGCGAGCCGGGCACGCCGCCATGACTCCCCGACGAGAGCGAGCGCATGGTTGGCGATGCTGTCGGCCAACTCAGCAGCCAGATGGCCCCATCGGTCGGCATCCGCGTGGCTGCGGCACGCTGGGGCTCGGGCTGCCACCACCGACTTCAGCAGTGTGACCGGATGGTCGATGAGTTGCGGGACTGGCGCCTGGATGGTGACCGTTAGGTCCGTGGAGTGCGCGGCGAACGGATCCGTGATGGCCGGCGGCGCGGACAGCCGGGTGCCGTCGGGCAGCAGGATCCCTGCGCGACCATTGCTTGCCAACGGGACAAGCCCATCGATGCGCTCCCGCGACAGCGCCACCCACAACTTGCCCAGCGCCACCGCCCGGGCTTGCCGTACCGCCGCGGGGTAGCCGGCCGCAAGCTGCGGATAGGCACTGCGCAGCGCCGCGAGCGCGGCCTGTTCCGCCCCCGTGCCAGCGCCCACGTCCCCATCCTGGCGGCTGTGTGCGTGCTGGGTCCAGATTGCAGTAACCAGCGGCCGATTAGTGCAATCTGTTCCCGGAAACCGGCTCAGTGCCGCGGATGATACGGCGCAGCTTGGGTAGGCGGCCGGCGATCGGCGCTTCCGCGCCGCGGCCGCTGGGCTGGTAATAGTCGCGCCCTACCAGCTCGTCCGGCGGGTACTGCTGGGCCAGCACGCCCTCGGGTGCGTCGTGCGGGTAGCGGTAGCCCTGCGCGTGTCCAAGCCGGGCGGAGCCCGCGTAGTGCCCGTCGCGAAGATGCGCCGGAACCGGCCCGGTCGCGCCGGCCCGGACGTCGGCCAGAGCCGCGTCGATCGCGGTGATCACGGCGTTGGATTTGGGTGCGGTGGCCAGGTGCACGGTGGCCTGGGCCAGCGCCAGGCGGCCTTCGGGCATCCCGACGAACTGCACCGCGTGGGCGGCGGCTACCGCCGTGTGCAGCGCCGTCGGGTCCGCCATCCCGATGTCCTCGCTGGCGTGCACCACCAACCGGCGAGCGATGAACCGGGGATCCTCACCGGCCTCCACCATCCGTGCCAGGTAGTGCAATGCGGCGTCCACATCAGATCCGCGGATGGCTTTGATGAACGCGCTGATCACGTCGTAGTGCTGATCCCCAGCCCGGTCGTAACGCACCGCCGCCCGGTCCACCACCGACTCGACGCACGCCAGGTTCACCTTGGAGCCACCCGCTGAGCTCACCGCCTCGGCGGCGGTTTCCAGCGCGGTCAGCGCGCGCCGGGCGTCCCCCGCGGCCAGCCGGACCAGATGGTCCTCTGCGGGGGGCTCCAGGGTGATCGACCCGCCGAGGCCGCGGGAATCGGCCAGCGCTCGCCGAAGCACGGTCCGCACGTCGTCATCGGACAACGGGTGCAGCTGCAGCACCAGCGATCGGGACAGCAGCGGTGACACCACGGAAAAGAACGGGTTTTCGGTGGTCGCGGCGACCAGCAGGATGACCCGGTCCTCGACCGCCCCGAGCAACGCGTCCTGCTGAGTGCGGGAGAAGCGATGCACCTCGTCGATGAACAGCACGGTGGCGTCCCCGCCTTCGCGACCCAGGCGCCGACGGGCCGCGTCGATCACCGCGCGGACCTCCTTGACGCCGGCCGACAGTGCCGACAACGCCTCGAAACGGCGACCGGTCACCTGCGACACCAGCCGAGCCAGCGTGGTCTTCCCGGTGCCCGGCGGCCCGTACAGGATCACCGACGCGGCCGCGCCGCCTTCGACCAACCTGCGCAGCGGGCTGCCAGGCGCCAGCAAGTGGACCTGCCCGACGACTTCGTCCAGCGTGATCGGCCGCATCCGGACCGCCAGCGGCGCCGAGGCGGACAGCCGCTGCTCCGCGAGCTGCTCGGCGTGCGCAGCGAACAGCCCCTCGCTGAACAGCGCCTCATCCCCGTCCAACCCATTACCCGACACACCGCGACGGTACCGCCGCGGACCGACCGATCAGATCCCGCAGCACCAGCCCGGCGTCAGCTTCAGCCCTGCACCAGCGGGCGGCGCAGGTTACGGTCATCACGCCGGGTGCGCAGCATCAGTACCAGCACTCCCGCGAGGGTGATGCCGACCAGATTCACCAGCAGCTGCAGCGTGGACTCCAGCGCCGTCCGCCAGGCTCCAGTAGTCATCGCGACGACCGCGAACGCCGCCGCGGGCACTGTGGTCACCGAAATGAACACTCCGATGAGCACGGCCGAGCGCGCCGAGGTGAGGCTGAGCATTCCGGCTGCCCCGGCGAGCAGTGCCAGGATCAGGGAGAACGGCCCCACCTGGTAGATGAAATCGACCTGCTTGAGCGAGCTGACGACGCCCACATCGATCAGCCCGATCCATTCCCCCAGCAGCGCGCCCGCCGCCGCGATCACCATGGCGAGCGGGAATCCCACCCCCAACGCCAGCGCCGCCCGGCGGATCAGATCTCCCCGGCGCAGCACGAGACCGACCGCGAGCGCCGCCAGCGGTGCGAACTCCGGGCCGACGACCATGGCGCCCACCACGGTGATCGGTGAATCGGTGACCACACCGACCACCGCGATGAGGCAGGCCAAGGTGAGGAAGGCCAGGAAGGTCAGCGTCAGCTGGGAATCGCCTCCGGTGCGCGCGATGAGTTCGTCCCACACCACCGCGTCGGCGGGATCCCCGGGTGCGGCGACCGCGGCGGCGTCCGCCGCGTCGGAGAGCACGGTGTCCAGGGATCCGAGGGTGACTCCGCCGACATGGTCGATGCCGAGTGCACACAGGTCGGCCAGCACCCCGTCGGCGGCCTCCCGGACCACATCGGCCTGCACCAGGTCACCGGGCGGATCGACCGCGGCGCCGCGCAGGACGGTCAAATGAACCGTGCCGGGGTCGTTGCGCAATGTGGCGAGCACCGCGCCGGTCACCTCCGCCGGGCAGGTGATACGCAGGTGCAGCAACGTGCTAGCCCTTCGCGGTGGGCTTCGCGTCCACCCCGGCCTCGGCACGTTGCTCGGCAGTGATCGGGGCCGGTGCGCCGGTGAGCGGGTCCAGACCGCCGCCGGATTTCGGGAACGCGATCACGTCGCGCAGTGAATCTGCCCCGGCGAGCAGCATGCAGATCCGGTCCCACCCGAAGGCGATCCCGCCGTGCGGCGGCGGCCCGTAGCGGAACGCCTCGAGCAGGAATCCGAACTTCTCCCGCGCCTCGTCGTCGGAGATCCCCAGCACCCGGAACACCCGCTGCTGCACCTCGGGCTGGTGAATACGGATTGAACCCCCGCCGATCTCGTTGCCGTTGCAGACCAGGTCGTAGGCGTAGGCCAACGCCGATCCGGGGTCGGTTTCGAACCGGTCGATCCACTCCGGTGCCGGTGCGGTGAACGGGTGATGCACCGCAGTCCAGTTGCTGTGTCCCATCGCGACATCCCCGCTGCCCTCGACCGGCTCGAACAGCGGCGCGTCAACCACCCAGACGAACGACCAGGCCGATTCGTCGATCAGACCGCATCGCCGGCCGATCTCCACCCGGGCGGCGGCCAGTAGGGCACGGGCCTGGCGGGGATCGCCGGCGGCGAAGAACACGCAGTCGCCGACGTTGGCCCCGACCGCCTTGGCCAGGCCCTCCCGCTCGTGTTCGGCGAGGTTACGAGCTACCGGGCCGGACAGCTCACCTTCCGGGCCGATCAGCACGTAGGCCAGGCCCCGGTGGCCGCGTTGCTTCGCCCACTCCTGCCAGGCATCGAGTTGCCGACGTGACTGCGATGCCCCACCCGGCATGACGACCGCGCCCACATACGGCGCTTGGAAGACGCGGAACGGAGTGTCCAGGAAGTAGCTGGTGAGCTCGGTGAGTTCGAGCCCGAAGCGCAGGTCAGGCTTGTCGGTTCCGTAGCGAGCCATCGCATCGAGATAACTCAGTCGACTGATGGGCAACTCGATCTGGTGCCCAGCCAGCTTCGACCACAGTGCGGCGATCACTTTCTCACCCAGCGAGATCACGTCGTCCTGCTCGACGAAGCTCATCTCGATGTCGAGCTGGGTGAACTCGGGCTGGCGATCGGCGCGGAAGTCCTCGTCCCGGTAGCAGCGCGCGATTTGGTAGTAACGCTCGGTGCCGGCGACCATCAGCAGCTGCTTGAACAGCTGGGGCGACTGCGGCAGGGCGTACCAGCAGCCGGGCACAAGCCGCGCCGGCACCAGGAAGTCGCGCGCGCCCTCCGGGGTGGACCGGGTCAGGGTCGGGGTCTCCACCTCGACGAAGCGCTCTTCGTGCAGCACCGTGCGCGCGATCCGGTTGGCCTCGCTGCGCAGCCGCAACGCCGCCGCCTGGGTGGGACGGCGCAGATCAAGGTAGCGGTGCCGCAGCCGTACCTCCTCGCCGACTTCCAGGTGCTCGTCGAGCGGAAACGGCAACGGCGCCGATTCACTGAGCACCGTCAGTTCCTCGGCAGTGACCTCGATCTCCCCGGTGGGGATGTCCGGGTTCTCGTTGCCTTTCGGGCGGACCGCTACGGTGCCGGTGACCTGGAGGCAGAACTCAGCGCGCAGCCGGTGGGCCCGCTGCGCCATGTCGCCCTCGCGGAACACCACCTGCGTCACTCCGGAGGAATCTCGTAGATCGATGAAGATCACGCCACCGTGGTCGCGGCGCCGGGCGACCCAGCCGGCGAGGGTGAGGGTCTGCCCTGCGTGCTCGGCGCGCAACGTGCCGGCAGGGTGGGTGCGCATCACGGGGTGGGGCTCCTCGATCTTCGGCGACTCGATCTTCGGCGACGGACTCCAACCCTGCTGAGGCTAGCCGCGCCGCAAACAGCGCCGCCCGCTGCGCCCCCTTGTCACAGCAAGGTGAGCTGCTCCGCTCCCGCAGTGGTCCGCCCGGGTGACACCCTAGCCGAGGCACCGGCCAACGTAGGCCCGGCCCGCGGCGTGGTGCGCCGGACCGGCCGCCGACGTGCCTGACTGGGCGCCAGGCTTCCGACACCGTAACGCTGAGCCAGCTCGGCTACCTGGGCGCAGACACTGCGTTGATAGGCCTTGGGTGCGTAGGCACCGCGCCCGTACAACTCGTGATAGCGAGGCACCAGCTCCGGATGCTCACGTTGCAGCCAGGCGAAATACCACTCCCGCGCCCCCGGGCGCAGATGGAGCACGAGCGGGGTGACGCGGCGAGCGCCGGCCTCGGCGATGGCGCGCACCGTCGTCTCCAGCTGGCTGGGCGAGTCGCTGAGGTACGGCAGGATCGGCGCCATCAACACTCCGCACCCGATGCCCGCATCGGTGAGGGCCCGACACACTCCGAGCCGGGCGCGCGGCGCTGGCGTGCCGGGTTCGACCTGCCGCCACAACGTTTGGTCGGTGCACCCCACCGAGACGTTGAGCGAGACGTCGGTGACTTCCGCGGCTTCGCGCAGCAGATCGAGATCGCGCAGCACGAGGGTGCCCTTGGTGAGGATCGAAAACGGGTTCCGTGCATCGCGGAGTGCCTCGAGAATGCCGGGCATCAGGCGGTACCGCCCCTCGACCCGCTGGTAGGGGTCGACATTGGTGCCCATCGCGATGTGAGCTCCCGCCCAACGCGGGGACGCAAGATCCTTGCGTACCAGCTCCGGAGCGTTGACCTTCACCACGATCTTGGAGTCGAAATCGATTCCGGCGTCAAGATCGAGATACTCGTGCGTACGTCGCGCAAAGCAATAAACACACGCATGGCTGCAGCCCCGGTAGGGGTTGACGGTCCACTCAAAGGGCATCCGAGAGCCGCCCGGTACCTTGTTGACGACCGAACGGGCCCGCACCTCGTAGAACGTCATCCCGCGGAACTCCGGGGTATCGAAGGTGCGCGTGATGACGTCGCCCGCCCCGAACAACGCATCCTGGGCGGAGACAGCGGAGTTATCGGACAGCGTCAGGTTGTCCCATCGCATCGGCCCACCGTATCGAACTCTTGTTCGATCCGCCAGGAGGCGTGCCCGTCGATGAGTGCACTGGACAACAGGACCGGACGGCACCGCCACCGCGGTAACGGCGAAACAACCGCCGTGGCATTGCTTAGTGACGGCCACGGCCACGGGCACGGGCACGGGCCGGCGCAGCCGGCTTCGCGCCGGGTCCGGATGCTGCTGGCGGCGGCACTGATACCGATCGCGCTGGCCACCTTGATCGGCTTGTGGCTGACTTGGCCGGGTGACCCACCCCGCAGCAAGGTCGACGTCGGGTTCGGGCTGCGGCCGGTGCATGGCCAAGTGCTCGCCGCCACCTCCGCACCGTGCACCAGCGGCGGCACCGGCGCCGGCCAGGCGAAGAAATGCATCTCGCTCAACGTCTTACTCACCGACGGCGACTCACCCGGCGTGATGATCCAGCAGGTGCTGCCCGACGAACCGAGCACGCCACATTTCACCGCCGGCGACGACATCGTGCTGGGTTACACCGGCGGAAATCCCTCCGAAGCGGAGTCGTACCAGATTCAGGATTTCCAGCGAGGCGGCTCGATGCTGTGGCTCGTCGCCCTGTTCGCCGCCGCGGTGCTGTTGCTGGGCCGGTGGAGGGGCCTGGCCTCGTTGCTCGCGCTCGGCTTCAGTTTCCTCTTGCTGGCGATTTATCTCTTCCCGGCGATCCTCACCGGCGCGAGTCCGGTGGTCGTCGGCGTGCTGGCCGCCAGCGTGATCATGTTCGGGGTGCTGTACCTGACCCACGGATTCTCCGCGCAGACCTCCAGCGCGGTATTGGGCACAGTGTTGAGCCTCGCGCTGATCGGCGTGCTGGGTACCGCCTTTTCCGCGGCGACTCGCCTGACCGGATTGGACGACGACACCGCCAAGCTGATCGGGGTGCTCGGCCATGGCATCGACGCCCGAGGTCTGCTGCTGGCCGGGATGGTGATCGGTGCCCTCGGCGTGCTCGACGATGTCACGGTCACCCAGACCAGTGCGGTATGGGAGCTACGCCGGGCCAATCCCGAACTCGGAATCCGGGCGCTCTACACCTCCGCCTTGCGGATCGGCCGGGACCATATCTCCTCAGCGGTAAACACCTTGGCACTGGCCTACACCGGTGCCGCGTTACCGGTTCTGCTGATCTTCGCACTGTCCGGGCAGGGTTTCGGCACCATGGTCACCACCCAGGACATCGCTCAGGAAGTGGTGCGCACCCTGGTCGGCAGCATCGGACTGGTCGCCGCCGTTCCGCTCACCACAGCCATCGCCGCGCTGGTCGCCCACCACGACGACATCGAGCCCGCTGAGTAGTGGGTTGGTCGATGAGTGTGGCTGCACGAACAGGTGTCGGTCATGAGATCGGCCACGACTTTGCTCGACGCACCACAAGCCACGTTGGTGGTCGTTGGCGACGGCTCCGGGACGGGTTGGTAGGCCTTGAAGGGTCACAGACCTCGGGGGCGGCCCGGTGCGGCCACGCCTTGCAGGAACGGGTTGGTGGCTCGTTCCCGGCCGATCGTGGTCGTCGGACCGTGGCCGGGTAACACGGTGGTCGCGTCGTGCAGGACGAGGATCTTGTCCCGTAGGGAGGCGAGCATCTGCTGATGGTCACCCCCGGGTAGGTCGGTGCGCCCGATCGAGCCGGCGAACACCGTGTCTCCAGACACCAGCAGGCCCTGCCCGTCACCGGTCACCGATCGGAAGATCACCGAGCCCCGCGTATGGCCCGGAGTGTGGTCCACGGTAAAGGTCAACCCGGCCAGCTCCAGAACCGCGCCGTCGTCCAGGGAGCGCACCGCACGCGGCTCGCGCAGCTCGATCCGGCCACCGAAGAACTGACGCGCATCGGCCGAAAAGGCGCGCATCGGGTCGGACAGCAGGACCCGATCCTCCGGGTGGATCCAAGCCGGGATGTCATTGCCGTCGCAGACCGGGGTCACCGCGAAGATGTGGTCGAAATGCCCGTGGGTGAGCAGCACCGCTACCGGATCCAGCCGGTGCTCGTGCAGCAGTTGGTCGAGCGGCTGCTCGCAGTCCTGCCCCGGATCGACTATCACGCACGGCCCACCGGCATCGGCGGCAAGCACGAAGCAGTTCGCTTGGAAGGAACCGGTGGCAAAGCCTGCGACGAGCACGGCTCCACCCTAAGGCTGAGGCTGACGTCGGGCTCACTCACCGGCCACCTAGACTGCGCGGCGATTGCTACCGAGTCACAGGAGTCCCGGTGCCTACGAACGAGCAGCGTCGCGAGGCCGCGAAGCGCAAACTGGATCGCCAGCTGGCCAACCGAGCGCAGCGGACCAAGGCGCGCCGCCGAAACGCCGTGGCCGGCGCCGTGATCGCAGTGGTGCTGGTGATCGGCATTGTGGTGCTGGTCAAGTTGCTGCCCAGCCATGATCGCAACGTCAACGCCGCGAAACCGGCCCCGCAGGCCACCCAATCCAGGACGGACCCCTTGCGTCCGGACAGCAAGCCGGCGCCTGCGCCGATCCGGCCCAAACCGCTGCCCGCCTTCGTCGACTGCCAGTACCCGCCAACACCGCAGCCTGCGGCCAGGCCGGTGAAGCCCCCACTGGCCGGTGACACCGACGCCAAAGGCACCGTGGCGGCGACCATGCAGACTTCGGCCGGCCCGATCGGACTGACTCTCGACCGGGCGCTGGCCCCGTGCACCGTCAACAGCTTCCTCAGCCTGGCCAAGCAGGGCTACTACACCAACAGCCCGTGCCACCGGCTGGTCACCAACCCGACGTTGCATGTCCTGCAATGCGGTGATCCGACCGGCGTGGGAACCGGCGGGCCGGGATACACCATCCCCGACGAGGTATTTCCGGAACTGACGTACGGGCGCGGCTACGTTGCGATGGCCAACACCGGCGAACCCAACAGCGGGGGTAGCCAGTTCTTCCTGATCTACGGTCAAACTGAGCTGCCGCCCCAGTACACCGTGTTCGCCACCATCTCCCCGGCGGGCCTCAAGGTCCTCGACCAGATCGCCAAGGCGGGCGACGACGCGTCACTGGAGCCGTCTCCAGGTGGCGGCAAGCCCAACCAACCGGTCACCATCACCGCTATCGACGCCCCGGCTGCCTGACCTCAGTTGGATGAGGTGACGCGGTAGACGTCGTAGACGCCTTCGATATTGCGCACCGCTCGCAGCACGTGGCCCAGATGTTTGGGATCGCCCATCTCGAAGGAGAAGCGGCTCACGGCCACCCGGTCCCGGGTTGTCGTGACCGATGCGGACAGGATGTTGACCCGCCCATCCGCCAGCACCTTGGTGACATCGGACAGCAGCCGGTGCCGATCCAACGCTTCTACCTGGATGCCGACCAGGAACACCGACGACGACGAAGGCGCCCACTCCACGTCGACCAGCCGATCAGGCTGGGCGCGCAGCGACTCGGCGTTGGTGCAGTCGGTGCGGTGCACGCTGACTCCGCTGCCCCGGGTGACGAAACCGAGGATCTCGTCGCCCGGCACCGGTGTGCAGCACCGGGCCAACTTGGCGTAGACATCGGCGCCACCGCGCACCCGCACGCCGGAGTCACCGGAGGGCCGGCGGCGCTGGACGGTGGACGGTGTGGCCCGCTCAGCCAGCACATCGTCGGCGCCCTCCTCGCCACCGAGCAGCGCAACCAGTCGTTGCACCACATGGCGAGGCGAAGCATGGTGCTCGCCGACCGCCGCATAAAGCGCGCTGACGTCCGGATAGCGCAACTCTCGGGAGACCGCGACCATCGACTCCGCGGACACCAACCGCTGCACCGGTAGCCCAACCCGCCGCAGTTCCTTGGCGATGGCGTTCTTGCCCGCCTCGATGGCTTCCTCGCGGCGCTCCTTGGCGAACCACTGCCGGATCTTGGCCCGGGCTCGGGGTGAGGCGACGAAGGACAGCCAGTCTTGGCTGGGACCGGCACCTTCGGCCTTCGAGGTGAAGATCTCGACGACCTCGCCGTTTTCCAGTTTCCGCTCCAGCGCCACGAGCTGGCCGTTGACCCGCGAGCCGATGCAACGGTTACCCACTTCGGTGTGCACCGCGTAGGCGAAATCGACCGGGGTGGAGCCGGTGGGCAGCGTGATGACTTCGCCCTTGGGGGTGAAGACGAAGATCTCCCGGGTGGCCAGGTCGTAGCGCAACGACTCGAGGAATTCGCTGGGGTCGGCGGCTTCCCGCTGCCAGTCCAGCAACTGCCGCATCCACGCCATCTCGTCGACGTCGATAGATCCGTTACCGGCACCGTGATGGGTGCCGCGAGTTTCCTTGTACCGCCAGTGCGCGGCGATGCCGTACTCCGCGGTCCGGTGCATAGCCCGGGTACGGATCTGCACCTCCAGCGGTTTACCGTCCGGCCCGATCACCGTGGTATGCAGGGATTGGTAAACGCCGAACCGGGGTTGCGCGACATAATCCTTGAACCGGCCGGGCATCGGCTGCCACACCGAGTGCACCACACCGATTGCAGCGTAACAATCGCGGACGTCCTCGACCATGATTCGCACCCCGACCAGGTCGTGGATATCGTCGAAGTCGCGGCCGCGCACGATCATCTTCTGATAAATCGAATAATAGTGCTTGGGCCGGCCCTCGACGGTCGCGGTGATCCGCGACCCAGCCAGTTGCGCGGAGACCTCGTCGATCACGGTCCGCAGGTAGGTGTCTCGGGACGGGGCGCGATTGGCCACCAGCCGCACGATCTCGTCGTATTTTTTCGGGTGGAGGATGGCGAAAGACAGATCCTCCAGCTCCCACTTGATGGTGGCCATGCCCAGCCGGTGGGCCAGCGGGGCGAAGACCTCCAGAGTCTCTTTGGCCTTGCGGGCCTGCTGTTCCGGAGGCAGGAAACGCATCGTGCGCATGTTGTGCAGGCGATCGGCCAACTTGATCACTAGCACGCGCGGGTCTCGGGCCATTGCGATGACCATCTTGCGGATGGTTTCGGCCTCGGCCGCGGCGCCCAGCTTGACCTTGTCCAGCTTGGTGACACCGTCGACGAGGTGTGCGACCACCGCGCCGAAGTCCTCGGCCAGGCGGCCCAGCGAGTAGTCGGTGTCCTCCACGGTGTCGTGCAGCAGCGCGGCCACCAAGGTGGTGGTATCCATCCCCAGCTCGGCGAGGATCGTCGAGACCGCCAACGGATGGGTGATGTAGGGATCGCCGGACTTGCGCTTCTGGTGAGCGTGTTTCTCGTCGGCGACGTCATAGGCGCGCTGCAGCAGTGCGAGATCTGCCTTGGGATGCAGCTCCCGATGCACCGCGGCGAGCGGTTCGAGCACCTGCCTGACCGGTCCGGGGCGTGCCGTGATCCGCCGGGCCAGCCGGGCGCGAACCCGCCGGGTCTTCGAGGGCAACCGCTGGGCAACGGTGGTTGGGTCCGAGCCGGCCGGCGGCGCCTCGACGCGCTGCAGCTCCTGACTCACACCACACTCTCCCGCCACCTGCTGACAATCGAATCTTCAGGGTACCGCCCGCGTTGCCTCACCAGATCCCCCTGCACCGCTGCCCCACCTCGGCACGGGCCGGAAACAGCTCCGGTTCACCGGCCCCGGGATCAGACCGTGACCAATACGCGCACCTGCCGACCGGAGAGCCGGTCGCGGCCTCGCAGCGAAGCGATCTCCAGCAGGACCGAAACACCGCTGACCGTGGCTCCGGCCCGCTCGACCAACGCACAGGTCGCGGCTACCGTACCCCCGGTCGCCAAGACGCCGTCGACCACCAAGGCCCGCTGATCGGGCTGTAGAACTCCGCCGGCCAATTCCAACGATGCGACACCGTATTCCAAAGCGTAGCTCTCGCGGTCGGCGACGACCGGCAATTTGCCGGGTTTACGGACGCCGACCACACCGGCGCCGAGCGCGTAGGCCACCGCGGCACCGAGCAGGAAGCCACGGGCCTCCACACCGATCACGACATCGACCTGCTGGCCGGGAAGAATCAACCCATCCACGACTGCGCGGAACGCCGCCGCGTCGGCGAATACTGGCGCAAGATCGCGAAAGAGCACTCCGGATTGCGGGAAGTCTGCAACCTCACGAATCAGAGGCCGGAGTAATGTCGCCAGGTCCTCCACGTTCGACCTGGATCTACCTGGTTCCCATCTTGCCTGCGTCTCCGAAACCACGGAAGCCCTTCTGAGAGAGTGTCCTCGGCGGTCCGAATGAATTGCTGTCAGCGTCTGACCGCTTGGCCCTCACCGTCATTTTTCTCGGTACCTGAGAATCGACGTGGGATGGGACGCTTTTTACCGTGCGGAAGTCTTTGTCGGGACCGGTCTTGTTCGGGGTGGAATCGGATCTAGGGGCCTGGACCGGTGCCGGCAGCGCAACCGGAACCGGTAGTTGAACCGACGCCGGCGGCTGGACCGAAACGGGTAGCTGCACCGGCAGGTCGGCTGGTGACAGCGGGGCCGGCAACGCCACCGGGATCGACACCTGGGACGGATCGGATGGTGATCCGGCCGAGCCCGCGGTCGGTTGTTCCGAATTCTCCGCGGTGCAGGGCTGGGTGTCGTCACCTAGCTGCCCGGTGCACGCTCGGTTGGACTGGTCCGACGTTGACTTGGCAGTGCCACCTGCCGGCTCGGCGGCGCGCTGAGGCAGCGCGTCGAAAGGCGCATGGTCGGTCCGGATGTTCGCCCCGGCATTTGACGATGCCGGTCGGGCCCCGGCGAGCGTCCCGGCTGTCCCGACCTTCGCAGCCGGCGTCTGGGTACGGTCTGCGGGGCGACCGTTGGTCACCACACGCATCGCTACCGGCCCGCGATCGGGTTCAGGAAAGGCCAGCACCGGCGGTCTGCCGCCCGGGCCGAAGATGCTGATACCCGGAATGACAGCTAACGGCGGGCTGGATAAGCCGGCGGCCAGCGCTAGTGCCCCACCCATCACGGCGGCCAGCCGAAGGTGCCTGCGGTAGCTCACCCGGTCGGCACCGTTGACTCGCCGGCTCAGGGCGGAGATGTCGGCGAGCGTTGAGGGGCTGGCCAGGTGTGCCGCCAGCTCCCGGCGTCCCCGTCGTTCCCAGTCGTGGCCTACTGCCCGGGTAGCCACCTCACCGACCGCGGCAAGGAGGCGCTGCGCGTCGGGTCGGCTGCTCGGGTCCTTGGCGAGGCCCCGCAACACCAATGCGCGCACCGGTTCGGGGAGCACCTCGATCGGGGCCGGGCTGGCCTGATGCCGGGCCGACAGCTGCGCTGCGTCATCGGCATAGAACGGCGGCGCACCGACGAGGCATTCGAAGAACGTCACGGTGGCGGCATACACATCGCCGCTCGGCCGGCCTACCGCACGACCGATCCACTGCTCGGGCGCGAGGTAAAACGGTGTAGATCGAGACAACCGCAGCCGGCTGTCGGCTGTCCAGAGCCCGAAGTCGGCCAGCCGTACCCGGCCGGCAGAGGTCAGGATCACGCTCTCCGGCTTGACGTCACCGTGCGCCAGACCTGCCTGGTGACCGGCCGCCAGTGCCCGCAGCAGGTCCTTGAGCACCACCAACGCCGCCCCGGTGCCAACCGCACCTTGGGCGAGCAGTAAAGACCGCAGCGTGGTGCCGTTGAGATGCTCGCCGATGACGGCTGCACCTTGGTCGCAATCCAGGTAGCGGTAGACGCGGGTTACTTCGGCTTGGCGAACTCGGGCCAACTGCGCACACTCGCTGCCGAACCGGGCGCGAAACTCGGCGTCGGCTAGCAATTCGGGCGAGAGGTAAGTGATCCCGAGAGGTTTGCGGGTGATGGGGTGACGGGCGAGAACCCGCCGGCCCACCGGGTCTTCACGCACCTGCCGGAGATGCACCACGCCCGGAACGGCCCACCCCGCCATACCAGAATCCTCCCTGGTCACCCGCACGGCGCCGCCCCCATTTCGTCACTCCTCGGAGCGACGCTCGGCACCTGACTACTGAGCGTTCTACTAAATGGGCCTGGAGGCAAGGACTCAGTGGGACAACGCACCACATAGGTGATGGGGAGTGAGAAAAACCGTAGCGTCTAGTCCGCCAGTCGTTACGCTGCGCAATTTCCAACACGGAGCGTAGTGGCACGAACTTCGCGCGTTAGCGGCTCGATGACCTGCCGGCCTTACCCGAGGGCCTGTTGCTCTTACCGGCGGGCTGCCCGCGCCGCCGACCGGCGGGTGCGCTCTTACCACTCCTGGTGGGCGTGCCCGACGAGGTCACGGCGTCCCTTGGAGCGGTTGTGGAGTCACCGCCGGGACGTTGACCGGGCGTCTCGTCTTCGGCGCTCCCACTGTCCGACATAGCCTTGCGGGCCAGCTTCTCCCGGCGCTGCGCGACGCGCTCGGCTTGTTGCCGGTAGGCCGGTCGGCTCATGGTGAGGTCGACCACCAACGGCGTCGCCAGCAGGATCGAGGACATCGTCCCGGCCATGATGCCGACCATCTGCACCAAAGCGAGATCCTTGAGCGTACCGACACCGAGCAAACCGACGCCGATCAGCAGCAGGCTGAGCACCGGCAGTACCGCGATCAGCGAGGTGTTGATCGAACGCATCAGGGTCTGATTGATCGCGAGGTTGGCGGCCTCGGCATAGGTTCGTCGAGTCAGCCCGAGCAGTCCGCGGGTGTTCTCCTGGACCTTGTCGAACACGACGACGGTGTCGTAAAGCGAGAAGCCGAGGATGGTGAGCAAGCCGATGATGGATGCGGGTGTCACCTCGAATCCGACCAGCGAGTAGATCCCCGCCGTCACCAGCACGTCGTGCACCACCGCGATCAGCGCCGCCAGGGCCATCCGGGGCTCGAAATAGATCGCCAGGAAGACGCTGACCAGGGCGAGAAACACCACCAGGGCGATCAACGCCTGCCTGCTGATCTCACCGCCCCACGTTGCACTCACCGCGCTGTCGCTGATCGCCTGCTCGCTGGGACGGCCGTTCTTGCCCAGCGGCTGCAGCTGATCGAACAGTGCTTTCTTCAAGACGAACGATTTGCGGGTGTCCAGCGCAGCAGAGCGGATCAAGATGCTCGCCGCGGAGCCGGTACCGACGGTCTGGACCGACTCCGGAGGCTGGCCCACGGTGTCGGTGAACACCCGCTCGGCCTGCTGAGTGGTGATGACGCCGCGTGCTCCTTGGGCCGGCAGTTGTACCCGGGTACCGCCTTCGAAGTCGATCCCCAGGTTGAACCCACGCAGCAGGATCGAGGCGAGGCAGACCACGACGAGCAGTCCGGATATCGAGTACCAGATCCGCCGGCGCCCGACGACGTCGAACGCGCCGGTTCCGGTGTACAGGCGCCCCAGCGTGCCCGCCATCAGGATCCCTTCCCAGCAGCCGCCAGCTCCGATCGGCTGGCGGCCCCAGCTCGCTGTGCGGCCCCGAGCCCGGACAGCCCCGGCTGCGACAGCAGCGGGGACTGGGATGCCATCGCCACCAGCGGGTGCGTGGCCAGGAAGACCACCACCAAGTCGAGCACTGTTGACATGCCGAGGGTGAAGGCGAAGCCCTTCACCTGCCCGACTGCCAGAATGTAGAGCACCGCGGCGGCAAGGAAGCTCACCGCGTCTGCCGTCAGGATGGTGCGCCGTGCCCTGACCCAGGCCCGAGGCACCGCGGAGCGGAAGGTTCGGCCGTCACGGACCTCGTCTTTGAGGCGCTCGAAGAAGATCACAAAGGAATCCGCGGTGATGCCGATCGCCACGATGAACCCAGCCACACCGGCCAGGTCGAGGGTGAACCCGATCCATCGCCCCAGCAGCACCAGTACGGCGTAGACGATGATTCCCGACAACGCCAACGACAAGATCGTCAACACGCCGAGCGCCCGGTAGTAGAACAGGCAGTAGATGAACACCACGACCAGCCCGAGCGCCCCGGCGAGCAAACCGGCCCGCAACGAGGACAGGCCCAGGGTGGCCGAGACCGTCTCAGATTCCGAGGACTGGAACGACAGCGGCAGCGAACCGTATTTGAGCACGTCGGCCAGGTTTTTGGCCTCGGCCTGGGTGAAGCTGCCGGTGATTCGGGTCTGCTCACCGGGAGGGATCGCTGCGGTGATCTGCGGTGCCGAGACCACTTCGGTGTCCAGCACGAAGGCCGCCTGCTTACCGATGTTGGCAGCGGTGTACTGACCCCAGACGTCCTCGCCCTGGGTCTTGAGGTTCAGCCGAACCTCGTAGCCCGGACCGTCCGATCTGGGCCCCGACGACGCGTTGGAGATCTGCTCGCCGGACAGGAACGCGGGGCCCAGCAAGTACTTGGCGGTGCCGTGCTGATCGCAGGTCACCAGTGGAAGATTCGGGTCGTCGTTGCCGCGCAGTGGGTTGGGACCAGCGCAGTTGAGGGTAGCCAGCGCCTGTTGTTGCACCGCCGGGTCCGTGCTCTGGAGCCGCGCCCTGGCCTGCCGGATCTGCTCGGCGACCTCGGGGCTGGCGGAGTCCGCTGGAACACTGCCGACCGGAGGCGTCCCGGGTGTCGGTGCCGGGGTGGGGGTCGGGGTCGGCTCAACCGGTGGCGGTTGTTGGGCCAGTTGGGGCGCCACGGGTGCCGGTGCACCCGGTGACGGACTCGGTGCCGGCGAGCCGGACGGCTCGGCCGGATTGCTGCCACCTGCGGATTTACCTCCAGGAGGCGGCGCGGAGGTTCCAGCTGGCTCCTCGGAGACCACTGGACGGAAATAGAGCTTGGCGGTCTGCCCGAGAGTCCGGGCTTGGTCACCGTTCTCGCCTGGCACTGTGATGATCAAGTTGACGCCGTCGAGCACGACTTCGGCGCCGCTGACGCCGATACCGTTGACCCGTTGCTCGATGATCTGCCGAGCCTGGTCGAGGGACTCTTTCGAGGGTGGCCGGCCGTCGACGGTCCGGGCAGTGAGGGTCACCCGGGTACCACCTTGCAGGTCGATTCCCAGCTTCGGGGTGGGGTGCCCGCCACCGGTCAGAAAGACCAAGGAGTACAGCAGGGCAACGATCCCAGCGAAGATCGCCAGGTTACGCCAGGGGCGGAAGCGCCCGGCCGGTGGTGCCACGGTGGGTGGTTCTCCTCATTCCACTACTCGAAGACCTGCTTGCAGGGTCGAGCATCATGCCTGCCCTGCGCACTGCGCCGGGTGCCGGCACCGGCGAGGTGCTCTACTGTGCCAGCACCACGACCGGCCCTGTCAGTGGGGCCGGGATCTGGCGCCCGGATGTGGGCTGGGATGCGGCAGCGTAGCGCCCCGGCGCCAGGTCACTCAGGAGCCGTCGGCTCGAGCACCCCCGTCGCCGGGGGATGCCAGCGGCGCGCCGGCCTTGCCGTCAGTGAGCCTTTCCCGGATCGCAGCTCGCAACCATGTGGTGCGTACTCCCGGAGCGATCTCCAAATCGACCGTCGAATCGTCCGTGCTGCCGACGACGGTCGCGTGCAGACCAGATGTAGTCACCACCCGGTCACCATTGGTCAGCGAACTTTGCAGCCGTTGCGCGTCAGCGATCGCCCGCTTCTGCCGGCGAGCATTCAAGATCAGCGGTATCGCGAGTACGACGATGAACAGCAACGGCAGGAACAGGGGGTCCATGGTTCTCCGATCACCATCAGCGTTGCTGCACCGAGTGTGCCAGCTCACGCGGCGGGCGGTCGGGACCCATCAGCATGCTGAGCACAGTATCGGCCGAACGGCTCAACGATCACCGCTGATCAGCGTATCGGCTGGTCCCTCGTCGCCCGATGCCGACCTGTGGGCGCAGTGCCGCAACCAGAACTCTCAGCTTCCTGAGAGGCAGCACTCGATTCCTTAGGGTTGCGCCCGCAGTTCCGGCTGAGATGCCGCCCAGTCCTGTCCCAGGCCGCCAACGAAAGGACGACGCGTTGCCGTCGCACCGCTACTCCACTCCTCGTTACCGACCTAGCGCCCATGCCCTGGACACCCATACGTCGGGCGCCCACGCCCTGGTCTCCGACCGTGCCGCCGGCAGCGCAACGGCCACCATGACTCCGCTTCGAGTCCAGGTGGCCACCCCCAGCCCAGCACTCCCCCTGAGCACCGGATTCGTTGACACCCTGCTGGGCCGTATCGAAGCAAGAACCATGCTCGACCCTGCAAGCAGGTCTTCGGAAACAATGCTCGACCCTGCAAGCAGGTCTTCGGACGAGCGAGACTTTGTGCTGCGTTACGTCCAGCCGGGTCTGGTGGGGCTCATCGACGGCACGCTGTCGACCCTCGCACCGATCTTCGCCGTGGCACTGCTGTCGACTTCCCATGCTGCGCTGCTGGTCGGGCTGGCCACCGCGCTGGGAGCCGGGATCAGCATGGGCCTGTCCGAGGCGCTGTCTGACGACGGCGGTCAGACCGGTCGGGGCTCAGCCATCACGCGGGGATCGATCACCGGCGTGATGACCACCGTCGGTGGTGTCTTTCACGCCTTGCCCTTTTTGATTCCTGACCGGACGATCGCGCTGGTGTTCGCAGCCATCGTGGTCGCTGTCGAGCTCGGCATGATCGCCGCGATCCGGAAGCGGTATCTCGACGTTTCGCTACGCAGCTCGCTCATCCAGGTGGTTTTCGGCGGCATCCTCATCGTCGGGGTTGGCCTGTGGTTGGGGGGCTTGTAGCCGCCCACCCAGCTCACGAGCCCGGGTCGAACAGGGTCGGCCCGGGGTCGATTGCCGCTTCGGCGGGCGGCTCAAGCCGCAGGTGCCGCCACGCGGCGGCGGTGGCCACCCGCCCGCGCGGGGTACGGGCGAGCATGCCGGCTCGAACGAGGAAGGGTTCGCACACCTCCTCGACGGTGGCCGGCTCCTCCCCCACCGCGACAGCGATGGTGGACACCCCGACCGGCCCCCCACCGAAGGTGCGCACCAGCGCGGTGAGAACGGCCCGATCCAGCCGGTCCAACCCGAGCTGGTCGACGTCATAGACCGCGAGCCCGGCTCGCGCCACCTCAAGAGTGATCGCGCCGTCGGCGCGGACCTCGGCGTAATCCCGAACCCGGCGAAGCAGCCGGTTGGCGATCCGCGGTGTGCCGCGGGACCGAGCGGCGATCTCGGTAGCACCGTCGGGCCGCAGATCCACCCCAAGGATGCCGGCCGAGCGGTGCAGCACCAGTTCGAGCTCTGCCGGTTCGTAGAACTCCATGTGCGCGGTGAACCCGAACCGGTCCCGTAACGGGCTGGTCAAGGCACCGGACCGGGTGGTGGCGCCGACTAGGGTGAACGGGGCGATCTCCAGTGGGATGGAGGTGGCGCCTGGGCCCTTGCCGACCACCACGTCCACCCGGAAGTCCTCCATCGCCAGGTAGAGCATCTCTTCGGCGGGCCGGGCCACCCGGTGGATCTCGTCGATGAACAGCACGTCGCCCTCGACGAGGTTGGACAGCATGGCGGCGAGATCCCCGGCGCGCTCCAGCGCCGGTCCCGAGGTCACCCGGATCGCGCTGCCCAGCTCGGCAGCGATGATCATCGCAAGGCTCGTCTTGCCCAATCCAGGCGGCCCGGACAGCAGTACGTGGTCCGGCGCGGCGCCGCGCCGCCTGGCGCCCTCCAGGACCAGTTCCAGTTGCTCGCGGACCCGGGCCTGGCCGATGAACTCCGGCAGCCGGCGGGGCCGCAACGTCGTCTCCAGCTCCGCGTCCGCCGGGTCCACCACCGCCGACACCGGTCGCTGGTTAGTCACCGGTTTCGTCCCAGCCGGGTCAGTGCGCTGCGTAGCACGTCTGAGGTATGCGCAGGTGCCGAAGTACGGTCAGCGCAGTCGGCCTCGGCGAGCACGGCGTCCACGGCCTGCTCGGCCTGCCGGGCCGCGAATCCGAGGCCGACCAGCGCATCGGTCACCTGGGTTCGGATCGCCCCATTACCACCGGTAGCCACCTCGCCCGCGCCGGCCGCGAGCGCGCCGACCTTGTCCCGCAACTCCAGGATCAGCCGCTCGGCACCCTTGCGCCCGATGCCGGGTACCCGGGTGAGCACCGCCAGGTCACCGCCGGCCAGCGCGGTACGCAAGGTCTCTGGATCGAGTACGGCCAGCATCGCCAGCGCGAGCCGGGGCCCTACTCCGGAGACGGTCTGCAGCAGTACGAATAGCTCTCGGGCCGCGGCGTCGGCAAAGCCGTACAACGTCAGGGAGTCCTCGCGCACCACCAGCGAGGTGGCCAGCCGGGCCTGCTCGCCGCGCCGCAAGGTGGCCAGGGTGGCCGGCACGGCATGCACCGCCAGCCCGACCCCGCCGACCTCGACCACGGCATGATCGAGTTCCACGGAGATAACCTGCCCCCGCACTGAGGCGATCATCGTGCTCCTTTCGCCTGCCGGGCCGCCGCCGCCAGCCGGGCCCGGTGCGTTCGGGCCAACCGCGCCGAGCGGGCCTGGGCGTGCGCGAGCCGTTGCGTCATCGGAGCCCGCCACAGGTGGCAAACCGCCAGGGCCAGCGCGTCGGCAGCGTCCGCCGGCCGCGGCTTGGCGGGCAGCGCCAGCAGCCGGGTAATCATCGTAGTGACTTGTTCCTTACCGGCCCGGCCAGAGCCGGTGACGGCGGCCTTGACTTCGCTGGGAGTGTGAAAAACGACCGTCAGTCCCCGCCTCGCCGCGATCAGGGCCACCACTCCGCTCACCTGCGCGGTGCCCATCGCGGTACGGACGTTGTGCTGGCTGAAAACCCGCTCCACCGCGACCACGTCGGGGCGATGTTCGGTGATCCAACGCTCCACCACGTCGGCGACCGCGATCAACCGCGCTCCCAGATCAACATCCGGTGGCGTGTGCACGACCTCGACCGCCACGCACGTGACCGCCCGTCCCGGGCCCCCGTCCACCACCCCCAACCCGCAGCGGGTGAGTCCAGGGTCCACGGCGAGCACCCGCACCAATACCCCCCAAGCTCAAACAGACGTTCGAACCCTACACCACGCTCCCCAGCGATCCGCCGCATTCAGCGGGCTCAGCGTGGCTAACAGTGCACCGATAACCCCGCTGAGCCCGCTGAATGCGGAAAGATCAACCCACTTCGGCGAGGACGTCGTCGGGGACGTCGAAGTTGGCATAGACGTTCTGGACGTCGTCGCAGTCCTCGAGGGCGTCGATGAGTTTGAAGACTTTGCGAGCGGTGTCGGCGTCCAGTGGGGTGCTCGCCGACGGAAGGAAGCTCGCGTCAGCGGAGTCGTAGTCGATACCGGCCTGCCGCAGCGCGGTGCGCACAGCGATCAGGTCCGTTGCCTCAGAGACGACCTCGAAGGATTCGCCCAGGTTGTTGACCTCTTCGGCACCGGCGTCGAGCACTGCGGCCAGTACGTCGTCCTCCGAGATGCCCTGCTGGGGCACGATCACCACGCCCTTGCGGCTGAACAAGAACGACACCGATCCGGGATCGGCCATCGTGCCGCCGTTTCGCGTCATGGCGGTGCGGACCTCGGAGGCTGCCCGGTTCCGGTTGTCGGTCAGGCACTCGATGAGCAGGGCCACCCCGCCTGGTCCGTATCCCTCATACATGATCGTCTGGTAGTCGGCGCCGCCGGCGTCGGCACCGGAGCCGCGCTTGACGGCACGCTCGATGTTGTCGGTGGGCACCGATGTCTTGCGCGCTTTCTGGATCGCGTCGTACAGCGTCGGGTTGCCGTCCGGGTCACCGCCACCGGTGCGCGCCGCCACCTCGATGTTCTTGATCAATTTTGCGAAGAGCTTGCCGCGCTTGGCGTCGACTACGGCCTTCTTGTGCTTGGTGGTCGCCCATTTCGAATGGCCGCTCATAGCTGCTCATACTCCTCTTGATCACGTGCCGGCCTCACCTGCATGCTCCCACCCTCCGACCGCCGGACCATCTCGCAAAAGAGCTGGTGCACCCGCCAATCACCGGTCAGTTCCGGATGGAACGCGGTGGCCAGCACGCACCCCTGCCGAACCGCCACGATCCTACTGGCCGCGCTGCCGGCAGCGGGCACGTCGGGCACCCTGGCCAGCACCTCGACGCCGGCGCCGGCCTGCTCCACCCAGGGAGCGCGGATGAACACCGCTCGGACCGGATCCCCGGGTACGCCGGCGAAGTCGAGATCGGCCTCGAAGGAGTCGATCTGCCGACCGAAGGCATTGCGGCGCACCACCACATCCAGCGCCGCGAGTTGCTGCTGATCAGCCGTGCCGTCGAGAATCTCCCGGCTCAGCAGGATCATGCCCGCGCAGGCGCCGTAGGCCGGCATGCCCTCAGCCAACCGGTCCTGCAACGGTTCCATCAGGTCGAACGCGATCAGTAGCCGGTTCATGGTCGTGGACTCGCCGCCGGGCACGATGAGCGCATCCACGCCGGCGAGCTCTGCCGGTCGCCGTACCAGCGTGCTGCGCAGACCGCACTCGCCGATCGCACGCTGGTGCTCCCGCACATCACCCTGCAGCGCCAGCACGCCCACAACCGGACCGTTCTCAGGCACGATGTCCAGGGTAGGCGCGCGGGTGCTGCTGCGCGGTTGCCACGGTGTCCAGCCGGGTGCACCCCCGCCGTGATGGACCGCACGTCAGGCTTTCAGAAACCAGGGGCTGGTGTAGGCGATCGCATTGTTGTTTGCGGGATGGTTGGCCGGACCTGGAGTGCTGTTGAGTGCCTCCGGGTCCGCTATCCGTAAAACTGTCCAGTGACCGTCGTCAATGTTCATCGGCACGGTGAACCGGGTGACGTCACCGCAGCACACCTCGACCACGTCGACCACGGCCGGTACCGGCAGATCCGGGCGCAATACTTGCGTCTGCAACTTGCGGCCCGCCCATCCGGGCCCACCCTCGACATCGAGCAGGAATTCGACAGGCCCATCGGTGTGCCGCAGCTCCGAGCCCATGCGCAGGCCGCCAGCCGTGGCGTCGATCCGCAGGCCGGCGACCCGGGTGGCGAAGAACCGGCGAGCCCGTAACGCCTCGGCGACTCCGGCTCGGCTGTGCGCGGTCACCCACAGCCCGGTCCGGCCAGTAGGCCCGGAAAATCCCCACTTGGGACCATGCTCGTCGCTGACTCCGAGCAACCCGGTCCGCCAGCCCGCGTTCAAACAGGCGACCAGTGGGGAGATACGGCCCGCCGCGACACCCTCAAAAAGGTAGTCGTCGGTACGGTTGAACATCTCCAGGCTCACCATCTGCTCGGCGACCGCATGCGCGTAATGGAAACCGGCGAACCGGCCGTCCTCCCGGCCCGGGTGGTTGAAACCGGCCAACCCGGCGGGAGTGCGAACGCCGTTGCGCCGGGCGGCGCGGTGCAACCAGGCATACAACCCGTCCATCGCCCCATGCGTCGCGACATCGGTGAACTCGTCGGTGAACCAGGCGTTGACGTGTCCCAGCTGCGGGTGCGACCACTCGAAACCGCGGATTGCGGTGAATTCCCCGGGCCGGTCATGCGCGTCGGCGAGTTCCCCGGTGCGCCGCCAACCGGCGCGGTCCAGTCCGATCCACGGCGTGCCACCTCTGCCGGTGCCCTCGACAGTGGCGCCGCGGATCGCGTGATCGGTGAGCGCCGCAATGTCCAGGCCGGCGTCGCGCATGGAGGGGAAAGCCGCCTCCGGATCACCCGCACCGTCGGAGAGCAGCGTGTGGTTGTGCAAGTCGGCGTGCAGCAACACGGTGCCGCGGCTGATCCGGGACTGCCGGGCGGCCCCGCCTTCAGGTCCCGGGGTACGTAATCGCGCAGCCGGGTCCATTGTCGGGGCCGCTGAGAGCAGCAGCGCCTCAGCGTCAGCAGCATCCTGCCCGGGGATCACCAGCCGCGCTGGGCCAGCCGCTGCCCGTTGGGCAGGTCGCCGAGGTTGATTCCGACCATTGGTTCGCCCAACCCTCGGGACACCTTCGCGACCATCTCCGGGTCGTCGTGGAACGTGGTCGCTTTGACGATCGCCTCCGCCCGCTTGGCGGGGTCACCCGATTTGAAGATGCCCGAACCGACGAAGACACCCTGGGCGCCGAGCTGCATCATCATCGCCGCATCGGCGGGGGTGGCGATTCCGCCCGCGGTGAACAGCACCACCGGCAACGCGCCGGCCGCGGCGACCTCTCCGACCAGCTCCAGCGGGGCGCCCAGCTCTTTGGCGGCCGCCGGCAGCTCCTCGGGGGCCATGGTGGTCAGCGCGCGGATCGCGGTGCGGATCGCGCGCATGTGCCGGGTGGCCTCGACGACGTTGCCGGTCCCGGCCTCGCCTTTGGACCGGATCATGGCAGCCCCTTCGGAGATCCGCCGCAGGGCTTCGCCGAGGTTGGTGGCACCGCACACGAACGGCACCGTGAAGGCGAACTTGTCGATGTGATGAGCCTCATCGGCCGGGGTCAGCACCTCGGACTCGTCGATGTAGTCGACGCCGATCGCCTGTAACACCTGCGCCTCGACGAAGTGGCCGATGCGGGCCTTGGCCATCACCGGGATGGATACCGCATCCATGATCGACGCGATGATGTCCGGATCGCTCATCCGGGCCACGCCACCTTGGGCGCGGATATCGGCGGGAACCCGCTCCAGTGCCATCACGGCGACCGCCCCCGCGTCCTCGGCGATCAGCGCCTGTTCCGGCGTGACCACATCCATGATCACGCCGCCCTTGAGCATCTCGGCCATCCCGCGCTTCACCCGTGCGGTGCCAATCCGGCGCTCAACGGTTCTGTTGTCGTCGGGCACGGTAAATTCGCTCCTCACGGCAGTGGCACAAGACGGCTGTGGCACAAAAACGGCAGGGGCACCAACCAGCCAGGGGTACCTAGCACCCGATCGTACGTCGGGGCTGGTGCCGGCGTCGCGGAGGAAAGCCCTCGGGGGTTGCCTCGACCGGCGCACCGGTGTGAGATCGACCACACGATCCGGATAGCTGAGGGTGGGAGTTCATGGGCATCAAAGGCAGCGGCGAGCGCGCCGATTCGGCCTTGGCGGCACAGGACCCGTCGGTGATCCGCAATGTGGCCCTGGTAGGGCCATCCGGCGCGGGAAAAACGACGTTGGTTGAGGCGTTACTCGCGGCCAATGGCGTGATCAGCCGCGCAGGGACGGTCGCGGACGGCACCACCGTATGCGACCACGACCCCGCCGCAGTGCGCCAGCAACGGTCGGTGACGCTGGCCATCGCGCCGCTGCCGCATGCCGGCGTAAAGATCAATCTCGTCGACACCCCCGGTTACGCCGATTTCCTGGGCGAGCTGCGCGCCGGGCTGCGGGCGGCGGACTCGGCCCTGTTCGTGATCTCCGCGGGGGAGGACGTCGACCCCTCCACCGTCGCGCTGTGGCACGAGTGTGCCGAGGCGGGGATCCCGCGCGCGGTCGTGGTGAGCCGGCTGGACAACCCACGGGCCGATCTGGACAGCGTCACCGCCGCCTGCCGGGCGGCCTTCGGCGACGGGGTGCTGCCGCTGTACCTGCCGGTGCGCGACTCCCGTGACTCCTCAGCCGCGGTGACCGGTCTGGCGGGGCTGCTGTCCCAACGGCTGTTCGACTACAGCAAGGGATATCCCCCTGCCGAAGGCACGGTGGATAGCGCGGTAGACGAAGACGAGTTCGCGGTGGCTCGCAACGAGCTCATTGAGGGCATCATCGCCGAAAGCGAAGACGAGTCCTTGATGGAGCGTTACCTCGAAGGCGACGATCTCGACGTCGACGTCCTGATCAACGATCTGGAGACCGCTGTCACCCGCGGCACTTTCCATCCGGTGATCCCGGCATGCGCGCACACCGGCGTGGGGCTCGCGGAAATCCTCGAAGTGCTCACCGGCGCTTTCCCCTCCCCGGTGCAGCGGACCCCACCTCCGGTGACCCGTCCGGACGGCGCATCGCATCCGGCGGTGTCGGTAGATCCGGCCGCGCCGCTGGTTGCAGAGGTGGTACGTACCACTGTGGACCCCTACCAGGGCCGGGTATCGCTCGTGCGGGTGTTCTCCGGAACCTTGCACCCGGACCGTCCCGTGCACGTCTCAGGGCACGGGTTGGCTGACCGCGGACACGACGATCATGACGTCGATGAGCGGGTGTCCCACATCTACAGCCCACTGGGCGGCACGCTGAACGAAGTCCCGCACTGCGTGGCCGGTGACCTCTGCGCGGTGACCAAGGTGGTCTCCGCCGAAACCGGGGACACCCTGTCTGCGCCGAACGACCCCCTGCTGGTGGCGCCGTGGACGATGCCGGAGCCGCTGCTGCCGGTCGCGGTGGTGGGACGCAGCCGCAGCGACGAAGACGCCCTGGCCCGCGGACTGGGCCGGTTGGTGGCCGCTGACCCGACCCTGCGGCTGGAACGTAACGCCGAGACCCATCAGATGGTGCTGTGGTGCACCGGGGAAGCGCACGCCGATGTCGTGCTCTCCCGGCTACGTGCCGCGGGCGCCGATGTGGACACCGAGCCAGTGGTGGTGCCGTTGCGGGAGACCTTCGCCGGCCCTTCCAAGGGGCACGGCCGGCATGTCAAGCAGTCCGGCGGGCACGGCCAGTACGCGGTGTGTGACATCGAGGTGGAGCCGCTGCCCCGGGGGTCCGGGTTCGAGTTCGTGGACCGGGTGGTCGGTGGGGCGGTCCCGAACCAGTTCATCCCGAGCGTGGAGAAGGGCGTCCGGGCCCAGATGGAGCGCGGCCTGTCCAACGATGGCTTCCCGCTGGTGGACCTGCGGGTCGCGCTCGTCGACGGCAAAGCGCACAGCGTGGACTCCTCCGACGCGGCCTTCCAGATGGCGGGATCGTTGGCGCTCAAGGATGCGGCGGAAAAAGGCAGCGTGGTGACGCTCGAACCGATCGACGACGTGGAAGTGCGGATGCCCGAGGACCACCTGGGCACCGTGCTGGGCGACCTGTCCAGCCGGCGAGGTCGGGTACTGGGCACCGAGACCGACCAGGCCGGCCGGATGCTGGTCCGTGCCGAGGTGCCCGCCGCCGAGCTGCTGCGCTACGCCGTGGACCTGCGCGGGTTGACCTCGGGGACCGCCGTGTTCACCCGGCGGTTCTCCCGCTACGCCCCGGCACCATCCAGTTCGAGCCCGTAAGCCGGCAGCGCGGGTTCGACGATCTCGAAATAGCGGGGTAGCGGCGCGGTGCCGGCCAGCCGAAGCCAGCGCACCATGCGGCGCGAGCGTAACGCGAGGGTGTCTCGCACCGCGTCGTTGTAGACCCGTCGCGCGATCACCACGGCCTGCTCCGCGTCGGCCAACCGGCCGGCGCAGGCGGGTTCGAGCCCGCCCCGATCCAGCACCGAAAGCGCCCGGCCAAGCTCGTTTTCGAGCTCCTCACGAGCCGAGGGCCCAGCGACCAGCGCTGCGTGCGCGGCCCGGCGCAGCACTGCGTATCCGCGCAGCGCGCTGGCTGCGACCGCCCGGCGGTACAGGGCGGCATCGAGCGCGGCCCACGCGGCGTCGGTCCGCACATGCAACCGGTCCAACCGCGTCGCGGCTCGCATTGCGCCCGCCGCGGCGCCCAGCAGCCCGGCGGTCGCCGCAACCCAGGCAACTCGCATCGGGTGACCCTAGCCAGGCCGCTACAGGCTGCGTACAGCGGCGGGTCCGGACCTCAGTCGGCGCGGGTCGGCGGCCACCGCGCTCTGGTAGACCTGTAGCACCCGGCGGGCGACTACCGGCCAGTCCCACATCGCCACCCGCCGGCGCCCGGCGGCGGCCAACGCGGCGCGCCTGGCCGGATCATCGAGCAGGCCGTCGAGTGCCGCGGACAGCGCGTCCGGTGATCCAGCCGCCACCAGCACGCCGGCCTTGCCGTCATCGAGCACGAGACGGAACGCATCGAGGTCGCTGGCCACCACCGGTGTGCCGGCGGCCATCGCCTCGGTGAGCACGATGCCGAAGCTCTCCCCGCCGAGGGCCGGCACGCACAGCATGTCGACGCTAGCCAACATCGCCGCCTTGCCCCCGTCTCCCAACGGACCCAGTACCCGGATCCGGGATGCCAGTGCCGGACCCGCAGCGCGTTGCAGTGCTCCGGTGTCGCCGCGGCCCACCACCAGCAGCTGCAGCTGCGGTCGGGTCTGGATCAACGTTCGCAGGGCCGCCAGCAACACGGGCATGCCCTTGCGCGGCTCGTCGAAGCGGCCCACGAAGCCGACCGTGCCCTCGCTTCTCGGGTACCCGGCCAGTGGTCGCGCAGCGGAGAGCTGCGACACGTCGACGCCGTTGGGAATCTCCACCGCGTCCCCGCCGAGGTATTCGACGTGCACCCTTCGGGCCAGCGGCGAAACCGCGATCCGCGCGGTGATCTTCTCCATGGTGGGCTGGAGCAGTCCCTGCGCTGCTGCCAGCGCCCGCGAGCGGGTGGTCGCGAAGTGGAACGTCGCAACGACGGGCACCTCGGCGAGCGCCAGGGCGATCAAAGACAGGCTCGGCGCGACTGGCTCGTGCAGGTGCAGCAGGTCGAAGTCGTGGTCATGCATCCAGCGCCGGGCCCGGTTAGCGGCGACCGGGCCGAATGCCAGCGGAACGACCGATCCGTTGTATGGCACCCGGACACCGCGCCCAGCCGGGGTGACGAACTCCGGCAGCGCCGGGGCCGGCTTGGACCCGTCGGTGGTCCCGACCGGAGCCAGCACCTGGACCTGGTGGCCGAGATCGCGCAGACCCTGCGCCAACCCCAGCACGTGCGCCTGTACCCCGCCCGGTACGGCGAGGGAATACGGGCAGACCATCCCGATCTTCAACAAGATCCCTGCTATCCCGCGTCGCGAAGGTGAGTGGCGGGCAGATCATCGATCCACAGCGGTTGCAGCATGTGCCAGTCCTGGGCGTGCGCCGCGATATCGGTGGCGAAGCAGTCCGCCACCGTTTGGGTGGCCTGGCGTGCGGTTGCCCGGTCCGGCACGGGTACCGGCGGGTGGCAGCGGAAACCCCAGCCCTCCGGGGTGAACCAGCTGCCGATCACCAGCAGCGTGGCTCCGGTAGCGGCGGCCAGCCGAGCCGGCCCCAGCGGCATCCGGGCGGCGGCGCCGAAGAAGTCCACGGTCATCCCGGCACCGGTCAGATCCCGGTCGCCGAGCAGGCATACCACGCCGCCCGCACGAAGCCGGCGCAGCAGCCGTGGGATTGGATTTCCCGACCCGGTCAGCGGGACGATGTCGAATCCCAATGCGGCGCGGTAATCGACAAAACGCTGGTAGAGCGCCTCGGGCTCCAGCCGCTCCACTACCGTGCTGAAGGTTCCGTGCCGCCGGACCAACCACAATCCCGCCATGTCCCAGTTTCCTGCGTGTGGCAGCACCACCACCACTCCACGGCCGGCGCTCAGTGCGTTGTCCAGATGCTCGACTCCGTCGATCGCGCCATCCAGCCGATCCACCAGCGCGGCATGGTCGGCCCACGGCAGCAGGAAAACCTCCTGCCAGTACCGGGCGTATGAGCGCAGCCCGTCGCGGACCAGCGCGTCAAGTTCGGCAGGACAGGCGTGCGGAACCACCCTGGTGAGGTTTCGGCGCAGCTGGCGGGCACCGGGGCCGTCCCGATGGGCGGCCAGGTCCGCGCCGGCACGAAACGCTCGGGTGGCCAGCTCATCCGGAACAAAGCGCAGCAACTGCCATCCGGCCGCATACCCACCCAGGACCGCTTGCCGGGTCCGAGCATGGATACCGAGGACCGCTTGCCGGGTCCGAGCATGGATGACGTCGACTAGTCTGCTCACGTGGCCTTACCTGGTCTCGTGATCCCATGCGCTGCGCCGCACGGCCGCCATCCGCTGGAGCACCGTCACCAGTTGTAATCCGGCGACCAGCCACAACGCGACATCAAGCGCGAAGGGAACACCGAGGCCGGTCAGACCGGCGCCCAGCAAAGTGATGATGTAGCGCTCCGCGCGCTCGACCATCCCGCCGTCCGCACGAAGGCCGCTGGCTTCCGCGCGGGCCTTGATATAGGAGATGACCTGGGCGCTCACCAGGCACAGCAGCGCCGCAACGGCCAGCAGCCGATCGCCGGCGACCACAAAGCACCACCAGGTCAGCCCGGCGAATAACGCACCGTCAGCGATCCGATCGCAGGTGGCGTCCAGCACGGTTCCCCATGGGGTACCGGAACCGCGGGCCCTGGCGACCGCCCCGTCGAGCACATCGAGAAGCACGAACACGGTGATGACGATGGTGCCGGTCACCAGGTAGCCGAGGGGGAACAACCACAGCGCAGCGGCCACTGTCCCCATTGTGCCGATGATCGTGATGGTGTCGGGCCCGATACCGGCCCGGACCAAGCGGGCACCCACCGGCTCGATGAACCGGGAGACCGACGCGCGGGCGAAGATGTTGAGCATCGCGCGACTACCACCATCGGGCGACGGGCGGCCCGCCGCCGGCGAGCACCGGACCGAACACCATCTCCCAGCACCACCTCTCGCACCCCGCGCCGGCCGGTGTCACCACCAGCGCACCGGCCGCGACGTACGGGTTCAGGACAGTTGTTTCCATGCCTCCACCAGCAGCGTATGAGTCTCGGCTAGCAGCTGGGGCAGCACCTTGGTGCCGCCCACGACCGGCATGAAGTTCGCGTCCCCGCCCCACCGGGGCACCACGTGCTGGTGCAGATGCGCGGCGATACCGGCCCCCGCGATGGAGCCCTGATTGATCCCGATGTTGAAGCCATGCGGGGCGGCCGCGCGGCGGGCCGCGAGCATGGCCTGCTGGGTGAAGGTGGCCAGTTCGGTGGTCTCCTGGACGGTCAGGTCCGGGTAGTCGGCAACATGCCGGTAGGGCACCACCATCAGGTGGCCGGGATTGTATGGATAAAGGTTGAGCACCGCATAGACCGTGGCGCCACGGGCGATCACCAGAGCCTCGGCGTCATCCATGGTGATGATCCGGCAAAACGGGCAGGGCCCACCACTGGCCTGCGGTCCAGCCTTGCCCTCCTGCTTGATGTACGCCATCCGGTGTGGCGTCCACAGTCGCTGCCACGCATCCGGCGCACCGACCCCGCCCTGGGTCACGACGGTCCTATCGGCAGCTCCGCAGCACTGGGCGAGCGGTTCTCCCGCCGGGCGACCCAGCCGGTGATGGCGCTGACCGCGTCTTCGATTGCTACCCCGTTGATCTGGCTGCCGTCGCGGAAGCGGAAGGACACCGCACCGGCCTCCACGTCCTTGCCTCCGGCGAGCAGCAGGAAGGGCACCTTCTGCGTGGTATGGGTACGGATCTTCTTCTGCATCCGCTCGTCGGAGGCATCCACTTCGACGCGGATTCCCCGCGCCCGCAACGCCTTGGCGACTTGCTGCAAGTGCTCGACGTGCTCGTCAGCGATCGGGATCCCCACCACCTGCACCGGCGCAAGCCACGCCGGAAACGCGCCCGCGTAATGCTCGGTGAGGATCCCGAAGAATCGTTCGATCGATCCGAACAGCGCCCGGTGGATCATGTAGGGACGCCGCCGGGATCCGTCTTGCGCGGTGTATTCGAGCTCGAACAGCTCCGGCTCCTGGAGGTCGACCTGGATCGTAGACAGCTGCCACGTCCGCCCCAGCGCATCCTTGGCCTGTACGGAAATCTTGGGCGCGTAAAAGGCCGCGCCACCGGGGTCGAGCACCAGCGCCAGCCCGCTCGCCTCGGCCGCCTGGCGCAGCGCGTCGGTCGCCTCCTCCCACTGCTCGTCGCTGCCGACGTATTTTTCGTCGTCACGGGTGGACAGCTCCAGGTAGAAGTCGTCCAGCCCGAAGTCACGCAGTAGGTCAAGCACAAAAGTCAGCAGCGAGCGAATCTCGCCCTGCAGCTGTTCGGGTGTGCAGTAGATGTGCGCGTCGTCCTGGGTCATCCCACGCACCCGAGTCAGGCCATGGACCACGCCGGACTTCTCGTACCGGTACACCGACCCAAACTCGAACAGCCGCAGCGGCAGTTCCCGGTAGGACCGCCCCCGCGAACGGTAGATCAGATTGTGGAACGGGCAGTTCATCGGCTTGAGGTAGTAGTCCTGGCCAGGCTTGCGGACCGTACCGTCGGCCGCCAGTTCCGCATCGAGATGCATCGGGGGGAACATGCCATCGGCGTACCAGTCCAGATGCCCGGATGTCTCGAAAAGCTGCCCCTTGGTGATATGCGGCGAGTTGACGAACTCGTATCCCGCCTCCTCGTGCCGGCGGCGGGAGTAGTCCTCCATCACCCGGCGCACGGTGCCGCCGCGCGGGTGGAACACTGCGAGCCCGGACCCGATCTCGTCAGGGAAGCTGAACAGGTCCAGCTCGACGCCGAGCCTGCGGTGATCGCGCCGCTGCGCCTCGGCGAGTAACTCCAGGTGCCGCTCCAGCGCCGCGGTTGACTCCCACGCCGTGCCGTAGATCCGCTGCAGCTGCGGGTTTTGCTCGCTACCCCGCCAGTACGCGGCCGCGGTCCGCATCAACCGGAACGCCGGGATATACCGGGTGGTCGGCACGTGCGGGCCCCGGCACAGGTCACTCCAGACGGTGTCACCGGTGTGCGGATGCACGTTGTCGTAAACCGTCAGTTCGCCTGCGCCGACCTCCATGACCTCATCGGAGTCGAGGCCCGCGTGCGAGCCGGCACCTTTGAGATCGATCAGTTCCAGCTTGTACGGTTCATCCGCCAGCTCGTGTTTCGCCTCGCTCACCGACCCGAACACCCGCCGCGAGAAGCGCTGACCGGATTTGATGATCTTGCGCATGGTCTTCTCGAGCTCGACCAGGTCCTCGGGCGTGAACGGCCGTTCGACGTCGAAGTCGTAGTAGAAACCGTCGGTCACCGGCGGACCGATGCCCAACTTGGCGCCGGGAAAGTGCTGTTGCACGGCTTGCGCGAGTACGTGCGCACACGAGTGCCGGATGACGCTACGCCCGTCGGGGCTGCTGGCTGCGACGGCTTCGACGTCGGTCTCGCGGTCCGGTACCCAGGCGAGATCGCGCAGCACGCCTTGCTCATCCCGAGCGACCACGACGGCGTCCGGTCCGGTGGTGGGTGCTCCCCCGCCGCGCAGCGCCGCTCCCGCGGTGGTCCCAGCCGGCACCGTTACGCGCACGGCGGGCTGGACGGGTGAGGGGGGCGCGACCACAAGAGCTCCTCGGCGATACAGCGATGGTGATTGACGTTGTCGATGCTATCGAGGCTATCGAGGCAGTCGACCTGCCGGGTGATTACTCCACAGCGAGCAGCGCCGCAGGAAGGGCGATCGCACGATTTACTCATCGGTTTAGACGGCACTTGTCAGTGGGTATGGCTGGGTATGGCTGTGATGACTGGGATGACTGGGACGACGGGGATGACAGTCGGATGACGACCGCAGACGATGCGGTGGTCGACACCGCCTGGTGCTGCTAGCGCGAGCTCGCAGCACCAGAGGCCGAAAGTCGGAGGATATGCTGCTCATACAAGGCGCCAACCGCCAAGTGGCTACCTCGGCAAAGTCCGCTGCGCCGAGACTAGCGCAGGCGAAGATCCGTTCTGATCAGCTCAACACCAGCGAGCGTGATGTCATCGCCGATCTGTTCGCGGTGCTGGAGACCCTGGTCGTACGCGATGAACTTCCCGCTGAGGCGCAGGGAATTTACGACCAGGCGGTGCTCATGCTGGCACGCCGCTGGGACTGACCGCACAACCGCTGGCGGTCCAGACCTCAACCGATCGGCAGCAATGAGGTCAGCATTGCCATCGCCGGCCGGGTAGCCGGCTGAATGAGCGGTTGCTTGGTTACCGGTTGAATAGCGTTGTCGAGTGGTGCGACAACTTCATTGACGGTCTCAACGGCGCCGAGTGGACTGCGCTCATCGCGGCCGGATGCCTGCCCATTAAGTGGCTTGGGATATTGGTCGTCCGCGGGCTCCATACTGGGATTTGTCGGCCTTAATATGCCGCCCACCGGTGCAACCTGGCCGACTCCCCTGCTGGCGGGATCCAGTACCGGACTAATCGGTGCGACCGGGGCTGCCGGCGCGCGATCAGGAGCTGACCGCGATGCATCTCGCGATCGCTGCGCGGTACCCGGGTGCTGGGTAGCCTCGGCGGGCATTTCCACCGACACGGGGGCATTCCGGCGAACTGGCCCGAGCCGGGGCGCAACCACCGGGCTGGGATCCGCGACCGCTTGCGCACGAACCGGTTCTGGAGCTGCGGGTGCCGGCTCGGCCGGCGTGTCCGCGCGCAATTCCGCTGGAGCACCCGCTGTGATCCCCGGCGTGGTCGGGGTGGGGTTCAGTAGAGAAGCACTGTCGGTGGCGAGCGAACCGTCGCCGACATGCGTCGCGCCGACCAGCACCGAGCCACAGGCCAGCAACGTTCCCGCGGCCAGACCGCAGGCGCGGCCGAAGAGGATCGCCCGGCCGCCCGCGACGCGCTCTTCGGGTGCGCTGCCGGCGGTTACCGGGACTGGTGTTCCGGCGTAATCGGTAAGGCCCGTTCGGGCGCCGCCGACCCACGCGATCAGAGCAGTGGCAGAGGGCCCGGAGCCCGACTTCCTACGACGCCGCGCCGTCATCGTGCGTCACCAGGAGCCTCCTCAGGGTAGTGGAACTGGGGAAGAATACAGGTTTCTGGGCGTAAGCCCAGACCCTTCACTCCTCCGGCGCAGCAGCTTTGAACCACCGCACCGATGCATATGGGCACACCCGCACTCACCAGCCGTCACCGCAGGCCGTGCTCGATCGACTACTTTTCCTATCTTGATTCTCTTGACTAACCAAGCCTACCCTTACCCACTTTAGGCCTGGTCTTTGGAGCCCTTATGCAGCTGCGCGGACATGTCGGGTCGGTCCATCGAGGTGTGGCGTGCCTCGCCGCCTGCCTCATTATGGCTGCGTGCAGCAGCGCAGCTACTAGCTCCGGGCCCGCGCCCGCACCGTCGCCGGACAACCACTACCGCCAAGCCAATCTGGCGGCCAACTCCGAGGCATACCAGGCACGGTTCACCATTCCCGACATGGTCAACGCGTGGGGCGTCGCGATCCGCCCGAAGGGCGCGGGTGGTCATTTCTGGGTCGCCGCCGGCAACGCGTCCTATGAGTTCGTCGGCGACGTCACCGCGTCCGGCGATCAGAAGATGCGCGAGCTGCACCAGGATCCCCTCAAGACGGTGACCATTCCCGGCACCGACACCAGTACCGAGGAGACGTCTATCGGCAAGGCCACCGGGGTGGTCTTCAACGGGGCCGATATCAACTCCGACAAGTTCGTCGTGACCAACCAGCCGGCGCAGGTCAACGGCCGCACGGTGATG
>DASUVX010000053.1:0-25833 GCA_036378735.1 Pseudonocardiaceae bacterium
GTCAGGTGGGGCCCTCCTGACCCCGATATGTCTCCATGTCGGGGACGGGTCGGGGACGGGAGGGTCAGAGCAGGAGTTGGGACAGGGTGTGGATGGCGAGGCCGGCTAGCGCACCGACCACGGTGCCGTTGATGCGGATGAACTGGAGATCGCGGCCTACCTGCAGCTCGACCTTCCGGGCAGTCTCCTCGGCGTCCCAGCGCTGCACGGTGTCAGTGATCAAAGTGGTGATCTCCCCGCGGTAGTTGGAGACCACGTAGGTAGCCGCCCCTTGCAGCCAGGTGTCCACCTTGGACCGCAGCTCGGCATCATCGGTGAGGCGACCGCCCAGCGCGATCAGACCGTCGCGCACCCGCTGCCGCAGCTCTGAGGAAGGGTCCTCGGCGGCGCCGAGAAGCATCTTCTTGGCGGTACCCCACGCCGAACCGACCAGAATCCGCACCTCAGGGTGCTCCAGCACCTGCAGTTTGATCGCCTCGGCACGCTCGATCATCTCCGGATCGGTGCGCAGGTCCTCGGCGAATTCCAGCAAGAACTTGTCCACCGCTTTGCGCATGGGGTGGTCCGGCTCGGTGTGTACCGCCCAGGCGAATGTCAATACCTCCCCATAGAGCCGGTCGGCGACCAGCTCGTCGACGAACCGCGGCGACCAGCCCGGCAAGCGCTGGCTGACCACCCGCAGCACCGCGCCGTGGTTGTCGCGCACCCACTGATAGGTCCGCTCGGTGAGCAGGTCGACAAGCTTGTGATGCGCTCCGTCGGTGAGCAGCTGAGCGAGCAACCGGCCCAGCGGCGGCCCCCAAGGCTGTTCGAGAAGCCTACGGACCAGCGCGTTCTCTAGCACCGGTTGGACGTCTTCGTCGCGCAACACGGTCACCATCGCGCGTACCGCGGTGGCCAGCTCAGCCGTGGCACGCTCGGCGTTGCGGGGCTGCTCCAGCCAGTTGCCCAGCCGGCTGCCGATTCCCACCCGCTGCAGCTTGTCGGTCACCACCGCCTCGGCGAGAAAGTTGGCGCCCACGAAGTCGCCGAGGTTCTCCCCGAGTGCGTCCTTCTTGCGGGGGATGATCGCGGTATGCGGGATGGGCAGCCCCAGCGGATGGCGAAACAGCGCGGTCACCGCGAACCAGTCGGCCAGCGCACCGACCATGCTGGCCTCGGCCATCGCTTGCACGTAGCCCACCCAGGATGGGGCATTGCTGTAGAGCCTGGTCAGGGCATACACCACCGCGGCACCCAGCAGGAACGCCAGCGCGACGGCCTTCATCCGGCGCAGCCCTTGCAGCTTGGCCTGCTCGTTCCTGGTCAGCTCCACGCTGCCGATTGTGCCTCGGCGGCAGGACTTCCAGCAGGATTAACGCCGTGCGCCCCCATGGACTACTGCCCCGGCTGCAGCCGTTCGCTTCGACGATATTCGCCGAAATGACCGAATTGGCCGCGCGCACCGGCGCGGTCAACCTCGGTCAGGGGTTCCCGGACACCGAGGGCCCCGCCAGCATGCTCGAGGTTGCGCGGTCGGCTATCGCCAGCGGGCATAACCAGTACCCGCCGGGGTCGGGGATCCGTGAGCTACGCACCGCTGTCGCCGAGCACCAGGCAGCTCGCTACGACTTGAGCTACGACCCGGATACCGAGGTGCTGATCACGGTGGGGGCCACCGAGGCGATCAGCGCGGCGCTGCTCGCCCTGGTCGAGCAGGGCGACGAGGTGCTGCTGATCGAGCCCTACTACGACTCCTATCCCGCCGCGGTGGCGCTGGCCGGCGCGGCGCGACGGTCCGTGCCGCTGACCGCCGACGGGGACCGGTTCGCATTGGACATCGACGCGGTGGCTGCGGCGATCACACCGGCCACCAGGGTGCTGGTGCTAAATAGTCCACACAATCCCACCGGCACGGTCTTGCATCGCACCGAACTGACGGCGCTGGCAGCGCTTGCTATCAAACACGATCTAGTGGTCATCACCGACGAGGTCTACGAGCATCTGGTGTTCGACTCAGCGCAACACCTGCCGATCGCCACCTTCCCCGGAATGGCGCAGCGCACGTTGTCCGTGTCCAGCGCGGGCAAGACGTTCAGCGTGACCGGCTGGAAGATCGGCTGGGTGTGTGGGCCGGCGCACCTGGTGACAGCCGTGCGGGCGGCCAAGCAATTCCTCACCTTCGTTGGCGGAGCACCGTTTCAGCCGGCGGTGGCGCACGCGCTGCGTGCCGAGCACGACTGGGTTGCGGCGCAGCGTGCGGCGTTGCAGGCCAAGCAGCACCGGCTGGCCGCCGGGCTGCGCGCTGCGGGCTTCGGCGTGCGCCGGTCCGAAGGGACCTACTTCATCTGTGCGGACGTCCGGCCGCTCGGATACGCCGACGGCCTGCGGTTCTGCCGCGAGCTGCCGGCGCGCGCCGGTGTCGTGGCGGTCCCGGTACAGGTTTTCGTCGACGATGGGGGGGCGGGGCAGGCCAAGGAGCCCTGGCGGCACTTGGTCCGCTTCGCGTTCTGCAAGCGCGAAGACGTGATCGACGAGGCGATTGCTCGCCTGGCGTCGGCCCGCTTGTGACGGCGTGGAGCCGATGAATACGGATATTACGCAAAGTCGTCACAGTGTGTAGTATTGGTGCACGACTATCCGGACTAGGCCGGATCGGGCGGATTGGTTGAGGGGGAACCGGTGGCCGCCAACCCCGAGGCATGTGGCGCGAGGCACGCGCTCCACGGGGTCATGCGCGCGCTGCTGCGGGTCGTCGTCCTCGGTGGCCTGGTCGCGGTGGGCTGGTTACTGGGATCGGGGCTTAGCCACGCGGATGAGGACCCGGGATTGCCCGGCGTCGGGCAGATCCAGGTGGTCAACGACGGATCCGATGCCGGGTCCAGCGCGGGCATCGTCGGGCGCCCCACGGCCGGATCGATCTTCGAGCGAGTTCTCTCCGACGCCCCTGCACCGCGGTTACCTGTCAAGCCCACCGAGAAGATCGGCATCCTGCGACCCATCGTGCACGCCGTCGGCAGTGTCAAGCCCGTGACCGATGTCCTGACACCGCTACCTCGACCGCTATCCGCTTCCGCGCCGCACGGGACCGCAATGCGCTCGGCTGCGCCGGCCGCCGAAGTCGTGCCGATGTCACCACCCGCACCCGCCGTGACACCGGCGGTAGCTGCGCCCGCTGCGCCGAACCCTGCCGTCACTCCCGTTGGACATGCCATTGCGACAGTTGTGCACTGCTCGACCGCTGTGACTGCTGTGCAATCCGTACCCGCTCAAGCAGTGCTGAGCGAGGATCCGAGAGATCCGGCACCCGCCAGCCCACCGGGCAGCACCTCGTCGCCATGCATGATCGGCAGTACTTCGAGTGGTTCTAATACCAAGAGTGCGCCTGATTTCGCGACGTATGACAGCTGGGCGACGGGGAACCTTGCCCAGCCGGATGGCCCGCTGCTGCTCAGCGGTAGCGACCTGCCGCGGTCGCTTGCTCTGAAGCCATCCACCTCACCCGACTGATCTCGCGATAACCGGGTGGGTCGCCGCTACCGGCGACCGGTCCCGCGGACCGGTTTTGTCGTGCCCACATCGGCTTGACCCTGCCGCCGTAAACCCCCGATCTGTCCGACCGCGCCCGGGCGGATCGGGTTTATGGCCCCGGCGTCGCGTTGCCCCCGTGACGCCGGGGCCCTTTGCTCTTCCACTTGACTACCTGGAGGCGCGCCAGGCAGCCAGCCAGGTATCGGTGGCGATCGCTGGAAGCACAAGCTGCCACGCCTGCTCGACCCGCTGCCGGAGGTCGTGGCGCTCACCCAATGCGTCGCAGATCTGACGGTTGCCGGCAACAATCGCGACGATCTGCCGCGCGGCCACAGCCGGGTCGATCCCCTCCCGAAGCAGACCGGCGTGCGCGGCTTGGGTCAACAGATCGAGGCACTCCTGCTCGCCGAAACCATAGTGCGCACGTGCTTGCTCCTCGGCCACCGGCAGGTCGTTGAGCAGGCGAGTACCACCGCGGGCAATCGGGTCGTCGAGCAGGCGCGCAATCACCTCGTCAAGCAGTGCCAACAAGGTCGCTAGGGGGTCGAGCCCATGGCTATTGACCTGCCCGCGAAGATCTCGCCATCGTTGCACCATCTCGGCGATGACCGCTCGAGCCAATGCGTCTTTGGAAGCGAAGTGGAAATACAGCGCCCCTTTAGTGCCGCCACTGTCGGCCAACACGCTGTCCAGCGAGGTAGCGTGATAGCCGTTACGAGCAAAATGCTCAGCTGCGGCGGTGAGAATCGCCTGCCGGGTGGCCCGCGCCCTGGGCTGCGGCTTGACCCGGTCCGCGCGGGCGCCCGCGCCGCCGGCTCCGGGTCGTCGAGGACCGGTGCTGGACATGACGTGTCGACGCTACTCGTCTTCGGTCCACTGGGGCGCATCAAACGAACGCTTTTGGGTGGCGGTGCAAACACACCCACTGGTATGTTTCGCCCTGGGTTTCGCCGCGATTATGATCGACGCTAAGTAGGCGACGACTCGTTTGGGGGTCCCGCGGGGGGATGTGGTGGCCCGGGGCGGTAGGGACGACCGCCCCGGGCGACCGCGCTCCACGCAGCGTCGCGGGCGACACCACACCGCGCATCCCCGTACGTCGACCGGCGGCCAACCGGGAACCCCGGCCATCCGGTGCGGCCATGATCAGCGTCTGTGCGCTTAGGTCGACACAAAATGTCGCCGCAGGCACACAAACCGTGATCAACCCGCCTGTGTCAGGCTATCGACGACGTGCACGTGGCAGGCTGCGCTCGCCTGGAGGTGGTATGGGCAGCGGTGCGCTTTTCGTCGCCGTGTTCCTGGCGTGCCTGGTTGAAGCGGTCGAGGCGTTGACGATCGTGCTCGCCGCCGGCGCGGGTCGGGACTGGCGCTCGGCGATCACCGGCAGCAGCGCCGCTGTCGCGGTGCTGGCGCTGATCGTGGCCGCCCTGGGCCCGGCGCTGACTGCCCTCCCGCTGGGCGCGTTGCGTCTGGTGGTGGGCGGCCTGCTGTTGATCTTCGGGTTGCAGTGGCTGCGCAAGGCCATCCTGCGGGCCAGCGGGCTCAACGCGATGCACGACGAGGTAGCCATCTACCGCACCGAACTCGCCGCCGCCCAAGCCGCCCCGCCAGGCAATCACGTCAGCTGGAGCACTGTTGCCGATTGGTACTCGTTCACCTTGTCGTTCAAGGGCGTGCTGCTCGAAGGGCTTGAAGTCGCCTTCATCGCCCTGACCTTCGGTGCCAACCAGCGCAACATCCCACTAGCGGCCGCTGCCGCCGTGTCCGCGGTCGTCATCGTCACCGTCACCGGAGTGGCGGTACGGGCCCCGCTGGCGCAGGTACCAGAGAACGCCATGAAGTTCGCCGTCGGAGTCATGCTGACCTCGTTCGGCGTGTTCTGGGGCGCCGAAGGCGCTGGCGCCTCGTGGCCCGGCGGGGATGCCGCGCTGCTGGCGGTGGTGCCCGCCGTCGCGCTGTTCGCCCTGGCGCTCGTCGCCGCCCTGCGTCTGATCACAAAAAGCCTGCGTGTTCCGGCTACCGCGCAGGCCCACCGGCCATGACCGCACGGATCATCGCGCTGCTGCGGTTCTGCTATGACTTCGTCGTCGGCGACGACTGGCGGGTCGCGCTGGGGGTGGCCACGGCGCTGGCCCTCACCTACGGCATCAGCGCCACCTCGATTCCCGCCTGGTGGATCCTGCCCGCCGCGGTGGCCATCCTGCTGCCGCTGAGCCTGTGGCGAGCGGCACGGCGATAGCGGCTATAGTCAACCCACGGCGATGAGGCTCGCCGAAACTGCGGACCACCCGGCCGCTAACGGTCTCTACCGCAACATCCAGCCCCTATTCGCTGGGCTGTGCTGGTTTTACGGTAGAGGAGGTTGGGGTGGTTGACGACAACCGCCTGAGCTGGGCTGCCCATCGGCGGTACCGGCGATGACTCTGCCAATCCCCGTGGTCCAGGCCCTGCAGGTCCTGACGGTGCTGATCGCGGCCCCGGGCATCAACGGTGTGATCGCCAGGGTGGAGGCTCGGCTGCAGGGCCGGCGCGGGCCGCGGGTGCTGCAACCCTACTTCGACATCGCCAAGCTGTTTCGCAAGGAGGCGCTGGCGCCAATCGGATCGAGTTGGGTCTTTCTGGCCGCACCGCTGGTCGCGATGACGTGCTATCTCACGGTCCCGTTGCTCATCCCGGTACTCACCACGTTCCCGCTACCGCTGGGTTACATGGGCGACATCCTCGGCGGCGGGTTCATCCTCGCGCTGGCCAGCTTCGCGATCGCGGTCGCAGCGGCCAGCACCGGGTCGCCGTACGCCCAGCTGGGCGCCAGCCGCGCCAAGACCTTCGCGGCCATCACCGAGCCGGTGGTGCTGTTCGTGGTGTTCACCGTCGCGCTGGTCACCGGCACCGACCTGCCGTACGCGCTGGCCAAGACGGTTCGCGTGTCGGCTGACCAGATCGTCCGCCCGGCACACCTGCTGGCCGCGGCAGCGCTGTTCATGGTGATCCTTTACGAGACCGGGCGGATCCCGGTGGAGACGCACACCGGCACCAACGAGTTCGGCATGATCGAGGAGGCGCGGCCGTTCGAGCATTCCGGCCCGTACCTGGCGCTGCTGCGCTGGGGCTCGACGATGAAGCAGCTCATCCTGTTCGTGATCCTGATCAACGTGTTCGTCGCGCCGTGGGGCCTGGCGTCGGACGCCACGCTGGTCGCCGTGGGCCTGGCGATCCTCGCGCTGATCGGCAAGGCGGCGCTGCTCGGCGCCGGCATCGCGGTGATCGACGACTCGTTCGCCAAGCTCCGCCTCTTCAAGATCACCGAGTTCGTGTCGGCGGCCTTCATGCTGGCCGTGCTGTCGGTATTCACCCTCTACTTCGGGGGAGGGTGATGGAACTGCTGGCGCCTGGTGTCGCCGCGCCCCCATCCAGCTACGCCGGCCTGACCACCGGGTTGGCCGTGCTGATGCTGGTCATCGAGTTCGGCATGCTGCAGGCCACCCTGCTGCGGGCCCAGGTCAGGCTCTACGCGGCACAATCAGTGGTGATCTCCGTCCTGGCCGTCGTGGTGGCCTTCGCCCGCAGCGTGCCCGAGCTCTACGGGCTGGCGGCGTTATCGGTACTGCTCAAGGTGGTCGCTGTTCCGCTGGTGATGCTAAGGCTCCTGCGCAGGACCAACCAGGAGATCGCCACCAGCCGCGCCCTGGGCGTGGCCAGCATGGTGCTGCTCGCGGTAGCCGTCGCCGCGTTCGGGTTCTTCGCCAGTGCCAGCTTCGGACTGGCCAGCCCGCTGCTGCCGGCCGCCACATTGGCGGTGGCCGTGGCCATCGTCCTGGTCTCGTTCGTCCTGATGATCGTCCGGCGGGACGTCGCCTCCCAGGCGATCGGATTCTTCGCGCTGGAAAACGGGGTCTCCCTGGCCAGCATGGTGGTCGCCGCGGGGCTGCCGCTGATCCTCGAGGTGGTGTTCCTGTTCGACCTGCTCGTCGCCGTGGTGGTCTTCGCCGTGCTGATCCGGGTGCATCACGAGCAGGCCGAGTCGCTGTCCACCGAAACCCTCACCGAGCTGCGGGGGTGAGCAGATGACTGACGTGCTCGTTGCCCTGGCGGTGGTGCCGCTGCTCGCGGCTGTGCTGGCGCTGCTGCCGGGACGTCTGATCGCTCCGGCATTCACGGTTGCGGCCGGCGTCACGTGCCTGGCACTGGCGCTGGCGCTGGTGCCCACTGCGGCCGCCGGGCCGATCGCAGCAGGTTTCCTGCGGGCCGACGCCATCTCGATGATCTTCGTTCTGGCCACCGCATTTCTCTACGCCAGCACCGCGGTGTATTCCGTCGGCTACCTGCGCGGTGAGCACCAGCGGGCGGACTTCGCGCGCTACTCGCGGCTGTTCTGGGTGGGGCTGAACCTGTTCGCCTGGTCCATGCTGTGCGCCCCATTGATGGACAACCTGGCCCTGCTGTGGATCGCGGTGGAGATCACCACCGTGGTCTCGGCGCTGCTGGTCGCGCTGGACGGCACCCGGCAGGGCGCCGAGGCCGCGTGGAAGTACGTGCTCATCGCCTCGGCGGGGCTGGGTATCGCGTTGCTGGCCACCGTCGTGGCGTACTCCGCCGGAGCGTCGGTGCTCGGACCAGCCTACGACCTGGCCATCGCGCCGCTGCTCGGTGCCGGGCCGATGCTGCCGCACAGCGCGATGCGGCTCGCTTTCGTGCTCGCGGTGGTCGGGTTCGGCACCAAGGTGGGGCTGTTCCCGGTGCACACCTGGCTACCCGACGCGCATTCCGAGGCGCCTACCCCGGTCTCGGCGATGCTGTCCGGGTCGCTGCTCGCAGTCAGCTTCTACGCGGTGCTGCGCTACTACCAGATCGCCACGGCGGCCCTGGGCGGTGGCTTTCCCCGCGGGGTGCTGCTGGTCTTCGGCATGCTGTCGCTGCTGCTGGCCGCGATGTATCTGATCGAGCAGCGCAACCTCAAGCGCCTGCTCGCCTACTCCAGCGTCGAGCACATGGGCATCCTGGCCATCGGAACCGCTTTCGGCGCGCCGCTGGCCTACGCCGGGGTGCTGCTGCACGTGCTGGCGCACGCGGCCGCCAAGGGCAACGCCTTCTTCGGTGCCGGCGTGCTGGTCCGTGCCTACCGCACCAAGGAGATCGACCGGATCAGGGGCGGCTTAGATCGGCTGCCGTGGACCGCCCCGCTGTTCCTGCTCGCCATCCTCGCGCTGTCCGCGATGCCCCCCTTCGGGCTGTTCCGCAGCGAGTTCTTGATCGTCGCCGGCGGCCTGGGATCAGCTCGTTTCGCACCCGCCGCAGCAATGGTCGCCCTGGTGACGCTGGCGTTTGTCGGGCTGTCCATAGCCACCACCCGGCTGCTATTCGCGCCGGCACAAACGGCCCCGGGAGCCGCGAGCGCACCGCGGGGCGAGCCGAGCGCCTGGATGGTGGCACCTATGATCGTCGGCGTCATCGCCCTGCTGGTGCTCGGCCTGCACCCACCGGACGCACTCAGCTCGCTGATCGCGCAAGGGGCCGCCGAGTTGGGAGGCGCGCGGTGAGCCGGTCAGCGGTGGCGAATCCGGTCGGTGCTCTGCGTGACGCGCTGCGCATGCGCACGGCCAGCGGCCAGCGGTTCGCTGCTTTGCTGGGCCGCGGCGACCCGGCCAAGGGCACTGAGCTCATCGCCCTCGTCGTGAACGGCAGCGACATCACCTCGCTGCGGGCGGCGCTGCCCGCCGGCGTCACCCATTACCCGGCGCTGACCCCGCAGCTGCGCGCGGCCTTTTGGTACGAGCGAGTAATTCATGACCTGATCGGTCTGGTGCCCGATGGGCATCCACGGCTGGACCCGTTGGTGTTGCCGCATCGCGACGACCCCGGCCGCGGGCTCCCACATCCCGGCACACCCGGGCGGCCACACCGCATCGAGCCCGACGAGCGGGCATTGTCAGCACACCTGCACGGCACCGGGGTCTTCACCATCCCGCACGGACCGGTGCGCTCGGGAGTGTTCGAATCAGTCGAGTACCTGGTGGAAACGCCGGGGGAAGATATTCCCCATCTGCGGATCCGGCCGCATTACAAGCACCGCGGTATCCAGAAGCGGTTCGAGGGCATGACCGTCGACGACGGCGTGTTGCTGGCCGAACGGGTCGAGGGCATCGCGTCGGTGGCGCATGCACTGGCGTTCGCCCACGCCGTGGAAACCCTCACCGGCGCCGGCGCACCGGATGCCGCGGCGATGATCCGCGTGCTGCACGCCGAACTGGAGCGCATCGCCAACCACCTGGACGTGCTGAGCAAGCTCACCGACGCCGCCGGGCTCGCGGTGGCCACCGCGCGGTTCAGCCTGCACAAGGAGCAGGTATTACGACTGGTCGGTGCGCTGTGCGGGAGCCGGTTCGGCCGTGGAGTGGTGGTGCCAGGTGGTGTGACGGCACTCCCCCGGGTGCCTTTCGACCAAGTCAGCGCCGGACTCAACCGGCTGGAGCGCACCATCAACAGCGACATCCGCGCGCTGCTGGGCACCTCCTCGTTCCTGGATCGGGTCCGCACCACGGGGCCGCTGACCCCGCAGCTGGCCGCTGCCCACGGCGCGCTGGGACCGATCGGCCGGGGCAGCGGCGTCGCCGATGACTGCCGGGTGACCCGGCCCTATGACGGCTACCGCCGGCTGCGCCCACCGCCTGTCCCGGTCCGGGATGCGGGGGATGCGCAAGCCCGGATGCAGGTCCGCATCGACGAGATCGGCATCGCCTTCGATCTCGCGCGGCACGCGGTCGCACGCCTGCCCGACTGCGATGTCGAGCAGCTTCGAGTGCCTGTACCGCACGCGTCAGGACAGGCGGTGGGATGGGCCGAAGCGGCCCAGGGCGAGGTGCTTTACCTCGTCGAACTGGCCGATGATGGCCGGATCAGCTATTGCGCGCCCCGCTCGGCGTCCTTCCACAACCTCGTGCTGTTCCCGTCGACCTTCGTCGGTGACATCCTCACCGACTTTCCGTTCAACGAAGCCAGCTTCGGGTTGTCCATCGCCGGGATGGTGATGTAAATGCCGTGGGCCCAACTGCCGTGGGCACTACGCGGCCTGCGCAACGGGGTGGTCACCACCGGCTACCCGCGCCGGCCCGATCCCTACGCCGAGACGTTCCCCGCCACGGTGCACCCGACCGCCGATTTCCCGGCCGATACATCACTTTGTCCCACCGGCGCGATTCGCAGCGCGGAGGGCGTGTTACGGGTGGACACCGGCCGGTGCATCCTGTGCGGCCGGTGCGTGCGCGAACGGCCAGACCTGTTCAGCTGGGCACCGGGTACCCACACCGCGCGGCTGCACCGCGAGGCACTCGTCGTCCCGCAGCTCCCGGAAACCGACGAGGCGGTCGACGAGGTTCGCCGCCAGCTCGCCGCCCGAACCGGCATGCTGCGGCGCTCGGTGCACGTCCGGCACGTCGACGCCGGCTCGGATGGGGCCGAGGAGTGGGAGGTAATGGCGCTGCTCAACCCGGTCTACGACGTGCACCGGCTCGGGATCTTCTTCACCGCCAGTCCCCGGCACGCCGATGTGCTGCTGGTAACCGGCGCCGGGTCGCACGGCATGGCCGAACCGCTACGCCGCACCGTGGAAGCCACCCCACGGCCGCTGGTCGCGATCGCCGCTGGAGCCGATGCGGTCAACGGCGGGCTGGTCGCTCCGAGCTATGCCGTTGCCGGTGGGCTCGGCGAGCTGATCAATGTTGATGTGTGGGTCCCCGGCTCACCACCGTCGCCGTTCAGCCTGCTGCACGCGCTGCTGCTGGCCGTCGGCCGGATTCCTCCGGAAGGCCGGTGACAGGGTGCTCACCACGGCGTTGTTGGCGCTGTTCGGCGCCGCATTGCTCGACCTGTTCGTCGGCGTCCGGCACGCGACGCTGAGGACCGTCCCTTACCTGGTGTCTGCGGCGGCATCGGCGCTGCTCGTCGCGGTAGGCGCGGCCGGCATCTCCGGCGCCGGTATCCGGCTCGGACTGGACTCCGTGCTGGGATCGGGGGTATTGGGCTTCGGGCTTACCGCGCTGTCCGTCGACCAGCTGTCCGGGCTGTTCCTGGTGATCAGTTTCGCGGTGGCGGTGCCGGTGAGCCTGGTATGCGCCGCCTGGGCCGCCCAGCCGGACCGGGTCGGTCACCGCAGCCTGGCCGCCACGCACTGCCTGACCCTGGGATCCGTCGCGGTCGTCATCACGGCCGACAACGCGTTCGTGTTCCTGTTCGGCTGGGAGCTGCTCACCATCGCGTTCTACCTGCTAGCCGGCTTCGAGCGGGCCAAGGCCGACCGAGCCGAGGCGGCGATCATCACGGTCACCCTCAGCAAGGTCAGCGGTGCGGCGCTGCTGCTCGGCTTCCTGCTGCTCGCCGGCCGTGCGGGCGGCTTCGGCTTCGCCACGCTGGCCGCGGTGCCCCGGTCCGGGCTTCGCGACGCCGCTTTCGCGCTGCTGGTGGCGGGGTTCGCAGTGAAGATCGGACTGGTCCCGCTGCACGTCTGGATGCCCCGCGGTTACCGGGCCGCCCCCGGTCCGCTGCGCGCGGTGATGGCCGGGGTGGCCGTAAACGTCGGCTTCTACGGGATGTGGCGCACCCTGGAGCTGCTACGGGTGCCGCCCGGCTGGCTAGCCGTGATCGTCCTACTAGTGGGAGGGTTCACCGCGCTGCTGGGCATCGCGCACGCCACCGTGCAGACCGACCTGGCTGAGGTGGTGGCGTACTCCAGCGTAGAGAACGGCGGCCTGATCAGCGTTGGTTACGGCGTCGCCCTGGCCGGGGCGGCCGTGAACCAGCCGCCGCTGGTCGCGGTGGGGCTGCTGGCGGCGACCCTGCAAATCGTGGCGCATGCGCTGGCCAAGTCGCTGCTGTTCTGCGCCACCTCCGGGATCTCTGACGCCACCGGCACCACCGAACTGGAGGCGTTGCGCGGCGTCGGGCACCGACTGCCTGCCAGCGGAACCGGCCTGGCCATCGGGGCCCTGACGCTGGCCGGGCTGCCCCTGACGGCGGGGTTCGTCTCGGAGTGGTTCCTGCTGGAATCGCTCATGCAGCAGTTCCGGGTCGGCCGTCTGGTCTACGCGCTGCCGCTGGCGGTGGCCGGTGCGCTGGTCGCGATCACCGCCGGGTTCGCCGCGGTGGCGTTCGTGCGGATCGTCGGGCTCACCGTGCTCGGTCCTCGCCAGCGCGCCGACGTGGTGCGGAACCGCGACGTCGGTCCGCTGGGAACAGCCGGTCTGGCCCTGCTGGTGATGGGCTGCGTGGGGGTGGCCGCGGTCGCTCCGCTGTGGATCCGGATGCTCATCGCTGGGCTCGATCCCGTCGTGCGACGCGACGTGGCAGCTGGGGCGCTCGCATCAGACTGGGTGCTGCAACCGGTGTACTCCGAGTTCTCCGCCCTGTCGCCGTCCTGGCTCGCCGTGGTGATGCCGGTGCTGCTGCTCGGCGTGCTGGGCCTGAGCGTGGCCTTCGGACGGAGGCGGATGTTCGCGGTTCGGCGGGTACCGGTGTGGCGCTCGGCGACCGGCGGGGTTGCCGGCGACAACCAGTACACCCCCTTCGGCTTCGCCAACCCCACCCGCAAGGTGCTGGCCAACCTGCTGCTCACCCGGTCCGAACTGACCGTGCTCGAACGGCAGACCAGCGACCCGCACCGGGACGCCGCGGAAACTCACCTGGGACACACCACCGACGTCGTCGAGGTGGTCGAGCAGTTCGTGTTCCGCCCGCTGCGCCGGCCGCTGCTACTGGCCGTGCGCACCGCGAAGAGACTTCAGAATGGCCGACTGGACGCCTACCTCGGCTACATGTTGCTGGCCGTGCTGGCCGTGCTCGCGGTGGTGGCCGGGCTGGCGTGACCGCTGCCCAGATCAGGACGGTTTGAGCAGTTTCTGCATCTGGTTGATCTCGCTTTGCTGCCCGGTGATGGTGTCCTGGGCCAGCCGGCGGGCCTGCGGATCGCTGCCTTGCGCCAGCTCGGTCTGGGACATCTGGATGGCGCCCTTCTGGTGATCAATCATCAGCTGAAGGAACAACTGGTCGAAATCACCACCGGTGGACGACTTGAGCTGCTCAATCTGCTGATCACTCAACATCCCCGGTACCTGGCCGCCGCTATCAGCAGATGTCGGGACGCCCCAGGCGCCAAGCAGGTTGCGTATCCGGGTGGTCTGTTGGTCCTGCGCGGCCTTGATCCGGAGCGCGATCGTCTTCACCCTCAGTGACGCCGCTTTGGTATGTGCCAAGTCCGATATCGTGCCGGTCTGGACATGGTGGGGCAGCATGTTCTGCAAGAACACGACATCATCCTGGTTGTGACGCTCCTGACTGCCAGCGGGTGCCGCACCCGCTGGCTGCGGTGGCACTTGGGCAGGGTTGGTACCGGTGCCCCCGCAGCCGGCGAGAAGTCCCGCGGCGGCAACAGCGGCAGCAGCCATTCTGTGGATACGCATCCGGTCTCCTTTGCGCACCAGCTGATCACAATCACCCTAGCGCTTGCGGCACCACGGCCGGGTAGAACCTCTGACGACACGCTGATTGCCTCAGCCGGCAATCCGTTCCGCTGCGGCCTTGGTGCTGGCTAGCTGCCCTACCGCAACTCACCCGGGAGTGATGGTCGGTCCGGTAGGCGTCAAACCGGTAATCCGGCACAGCGCGGCAAACCCGTCCGAGCTGCCCGGCCAATGGCCGCGCACCGCCTCAATGCCGGCTCGGCGCACGACGCTACGCAAGACGGCGGCGACGATGATCGCATCGTCGGCATAACCGAGCACCGGAATGACGTCTGGCACCAGGTCGAAAGGCACCGCCAGATAAGCCATCAGCAGCCACAACCGCACCCGCACCGCACGCGGCAATGACCGGTCGGCTGCGAGCCGGCGCAGCAGCCGCAGCAGGTCAGGCAGCAGCCGCACCGCTTCAGCCAGCACCGCGCCGTTCGGGCGCACCAGCATCAGCGCGACGATCAACAGCAGCCAGCTGACCAGCAGGGCGACCGCGATCCCGATCAGTGCCTCAAGCCACACCGCCTAATCCTTCCACTTGCCGGTGGGTGATCACGTTCGGTGGCCGCGGCGGTAGCAAGATCGCACGCCCAGGCGTTGACGTCGGCCGTGAAAGATTGTGGAGCGCCGTCAGCGTCGGAGTGGGTGGTCACGGCGGTCCTCGGCACACACCGCTTCCGGTCAGCGAGATGTACGAGGGGCAGTGGCCCCCTGTGGTGCCCCGCGCGCAATGGCTGGCGGTGCAGCGACTGCTGTGCGCCCCGGAACGCAAGACCTCCCGCCCCGGCCGGGGTAAGCATCTGCTGTCGATGATCGCCCGCTGTGGGAGCTGTGCGGGCCCGGTGGCGGTGGCCTACCGCCGGGACCGCTCGGAGTATCGCTGCCAAGCCAAGGGCTGTATCACGAATAAACCAAGCCGATGTGGACCACCTCGCCGAGCAGATCATGCTGGCCTACCTGGCCCGCCCGGAGGTGATCGACACCCTGCGGGCTGGTGAGCAACACGACGACCGGGAACTGTCAACGGTGCGGGACCAACTGGCCACCGTGCGGGCACGCCACGACGAACTCGTCGAGGCGATCGCGTCTGGACAGCTCAGCGTCACGCTGGCCGCGCGGTCCGAGCCCGCGATCCTCGCCGAGATCCAGCACCTGGAAAGAAGGCAAAAGGAACTGGCCACTCCCAGCGCGCTGTGCGGTCTGATCGAGCCCGGTGACGATGTCGCCCGGCGCTGGGCCGCCGCCCCGATGAGCAGCCGGCGGGAAATCGCCCCGCCTGCTGCTCAGCCCCAAGTTGATTGACGAGTTGAGGATCATGCCATCACCGGCACCTTGGCAGCGAGTACCCACCGAAGAACGCATCCAGTGGTGGCGCGAGTAGGCCGCACCGGCCCGGCGCGCCCGCAATCCCGGCGGCCGCAGCCGCACCCGCCGAGTTGGCCATCGCGTGCGTGAGCTATCCGGAAAAGCAAACAGCCCCCGCCCGAGCCGGTAGCCCGGGGAGGCGGGCGCCGTTTGCTGGCCGAGTTAGCCGAAGTCGCCGGCGCGCACCCCTGCTGGTGAACGCGGACCACTCGCCCGTGGTGAACACCAGCGCTGGGCCGGTGGGGTTTGCTGTCCCGCACGGCGCGGCCGCCAGGGAGGGCAGCCACTTCGAGACAGTTGTTGCCGGCTCCGCTCCAGCTAGACATTATCCACTTCGCATCGCGCGCAGATCCGCTCCGGCTGCCAGCGCGGTGCCCGGTGAGCGGCGACGCGCGGCGCTACGCCGAACGCCTCACCGCGACGGTGATCCTGCGAAGCATTATCGCGCTAGCTGGTGAGGCATCCACTCTAAGCGCGATGAGCCAGGCCAGCCGGCTGCGGGCGTTGAAAGCCGAGGGGCTGCTGCACCCACGGGCGGACGCGGTGACTGCGACGCTGTTCACGCAGGGCGGCTTCTTCCTGGCCGGGGACAAGGTGCAGGTCAAGTACGAGATGCTCCGCGCGCACCTGCTCGAGGGGGTGTCGGTGACGGCGGCCGCGCACGGCTACTCTCGGGCCGGGTTCTATCTCGTTGCCGCGGCGCTCGAGCAGGCCGGAATGAGCGGACTACTCAGACGACAAGCGCGGCCGCCGCGGCCCAGTCAAGCTCACCGCGGATATCGTGGAGTTCCTCCAGGCCGCGCCACCGGCCCGGTCCGGCGCCGAACTGGCCACCGAGGTCGCCCACCGGTTCGGGGTGGTGCTGCACCGGCGCACCGTGGAACGGGCCCGGCGGCGGTTAACACGCCCACACCGGTCTCGCTCGGCCACCGGTTCTGGCCGGCCGGGGAAGCCGCGCAGGTCGACTACGAGGCGTTGCGGACGCACGTGCTGGCCACCGCCGCCCCACACGAGAGCCTGATCGCCGCCCGGTTCGCGCGCCGCGGCCTGCCCGGGCTGATCGCCTGGTCCAGCGCCGAGTTCGATCCGCTCCCGCAGTTCGGGTTGCGTATAGATCCACGAGCGTAACACGCCGGCGGCCTGCGCCAGCCTTGCCACGGTGATGCTGTCTCCGCGGGCGGCCATGGCGGTGATCGTCTCCTGCGCTCGTTGCAGTGTCTGTTCGGATCGGCGCCGTGCGTTCGCGGTTAGCAACTCGGTCTGTTCAACCGACATGGTGCACCTGTTGATCGTCATTGGTGCTGTCGCAGGCGCATCCGGTGGCGCAGGCTTGGCTGCAGGATGTTTCGATCTCCAGGCTGGTAATGATCGAGAGCAAATTCGTCTCGACCGTGCGGGTCATCTCGACGACTCGGTCTTGGCCTCGTTCCTCGGCTTGGTTGATCAGCGTCCTTGTCGCTTCGAGCTGGCGCTGGTGTTCGGGCAGGAATTCCGCTGTCGTAACGAAGACTGGGCAGGTCGGGCTGGCGTTGGCGTATAGGATCGTGTTTTGATTACCCAACGCGTGAACATGCCCGCAAGACGTGACACGCTACATCAGTACGTGATGTGGCGACAGATGTCGGCCTGTCGTTGAAGTCACTCATTCCGGTAGGCGACTGGACCATCATGGAACTGAAGGGATAAGGAAGAAGCGAGCTATGTGGAAAACTCACGAGACACAATTCTGGCTGCGGGGAGAGCGCCCCGAGAAACCGGTCTGCTATGACGAGTCGGCCGGACTCTGGAACGTCTACGGCTATCCGGAAGTGCAAGCGGTCGTCGCTGATCCCAAGACGTTCGCATCCGACGTTTACCGGATCACCCCCGATCACAGGCGGCCCAAGGTCGATGGCAAATACGTCTCCATGGACGGGATGATCACGCTGATGGACCCTCCTCAGCACACCAAGCTACGCAAGTTGATCAGCGGCGCATTCGCCCCCAAGGTCATGGCGCGTCTCGAACCCAAGATCGCGACCCTCACAAACGAGCTTTTCGACCAGGCAGGCAACGACCGGATGGACTTCGTCGACGCCTTGGCGTTTCCGCTGCCGTCCATCGTTGTCTGTGACATGCTCGGTATCCCCAAGGAGGACTCAGATCTCTTCCAAAAATGGGGAGCCGGAATGTTCGAGCGTAACAACCAGCCGTCACAGTTGGAACAGAGCGAGGAGCGGGACCGGGAGGTGGAGAAGCACGCGGACAGCTTGCTGCAGTTCCGGGCTTATGTTGCCGAACATGCCGCGGAACGTCGTGAGAATCCTCGTGAGGACCTGCTCACCGCACTGGTCGAATCGCCCTTGACCAACGACCAGGTAGTCAACTTTGCATCTGCCCTGTTAATCGCCGGGCACCTCAATACCTTTATGATGCTTAGCAATACCGTCTTCTGTCTGGACCAGTTTCCCGACTGGCAGGACCGGGTTCGGGCCGACCGCTCGATCATCCCGGCGGTGATCGAGGAGTCGATGCGGTTCCTCACGCCCTTCGCCGCGCTGAGCCGCGCCACCACGTGCGAAGTCAAGCTCGGCGGCGAGAAGATCCCCGCAGATCAGATGCTCCTAGTCTGGGTGGCCGCCGCGAACCGCGATCCACGCGTGTTCGCTAACCCGGACACCTTCGATCCTGGCCGCGACCACAGCGCACATATGGCGTTGGGCTGGGGGATCCATTTCTGCCTCGGCGCCTTCTTGGCAAGGTTGGAAGGCAGGGTGGTGCTCAACATCCTGCTCGACCGGTATCCGCAGCTGCGGACCATCCCGGACGACCCACCCGTGTTCCTTCCCGCCGCTCTTCTGACTGGGTTCCGAAAATTGCCACTCAGCCTCCGATAGTAGAAAGGACCGAGCTATGTGGAGAACCCACGAGACCCAGTTCTGGCTGCGAGGAGAGCGGCCTAAAAAGTCGGTTTGCTATGACGAGTCGGCCGGTCTCTGGAACGTCTACGGTTACTCTGAGGTGCAGGCGGTACTCGCCGACTTCGAGGCGTTCTCCTCTGACGTTCTCCGGATCACTCCCGAGCACCGTCGTCCCCGGGCCGAGGGCAAGGACGTCTCCATGGACGGGATGATCACGCTGATGGACCCGCCCCGGCACGCCAAACTGCGGAAGCTGGTCACCGGCGCGTTCTCCCCCAAAGCCGTCGCAGGTCTTGAACCCCGAATCGCGGCCCTCACGAACGACCTGCTAGATGAAGTCGACAATGACCGGATGGAGCTCGTTGCCGACCTGGCATTCCCACTGCCGGTCATCGTGATCGCTGACATCCTCGGTGTCCCGAGGGAGGACCGTCACCTGTTCCAGAAATGGGTGGCCGGGATGTTCGAGCGCAATATCCAGCCGTCGCAGTTGGATCAGAGCGAGGAGCGCAGGCAGGAGGTACAGAAGCATACGGACAGCATGCGGCAATTCCGGGCATATGTCGCCGAACATGCTGCGGAGCGTCGCAAGAAGCCGCGCGAGGACCTGCTCACCACACTGGTCGAGGCCAAAATAGATGGCGAGCCCCTGACTGAGGATCAGGTTGTCAACTTCGCGTTTCCCCTATTGATCGCAGGACACCTCAATACCACCATGTTGCTGGGCAACACCGTCCTCTGCATGGATGAGTTCCCCGACTGGCAGGACCGGGTCCGGGCTGACCGCTCGATCATCCCGGCGATGATTGAGGAGTCGATGCGGTTCCTCACGCCCTTCGCCGCGCTGAGCCGCGCCACCACGCGCGAGGTCGAGCTCGGCGGCGAAACGATCCCCGTAGACCAGATGATCACGATTTGGCTGGCCACCGCGAACCGCGATCCATGCGTGTTCGCTAACCCGGACACCTTCGATCCTCGCCCCGACCACAGCGCCCACATGGCGTTTGGGTGGGGGATCCACTTCTGCCTTGGCGCTTTGCTGGGAAGGGTGGAGGGCAAGGTGGTGCTCAACATCCTGCTCGACCGGTATCCGCAGCTGCGGACCATCCCGGACGAACCGCCCGAGTTCCTTGCCGCTGCTCTCATGACGGGAGTGCGCACACTGCCGCTCAGCCTCAGCCGGTGACCCACCCTAGGGGTGCGGCACCCAGCCCCCGATCGTCCACCGGGCACGAACCTCACGCCGGACCAGGTGGTAGCACCACCTTTAGGTGCTCCCTACCATCCTTAGCCAGAGGATTCGGCGCATCTTTCCAGCTCAGGTGCCCAATCCGGCAAGGCACGACCCGCCCCGGGACCGCGGTGGAAGCTCCAGGCTAGGTGACTGGTGTCAAACAGCGCTCAGAACGGTCGGACGCCGATCCCCCTCTGGCGGAACCGCGATTTCCTCCTCCTCTGGACGGGTCAGGTCATATCGACGCTCGGCACCCGGATGAGCGGCCTCGCGTACCCGCTGATCGTGCTGGCCATCACCGGCTCAGCGGCGCAGGCCGGCCTGGTGGCTGCCGCGCAGGCGGCCCCGTTCCTGATCTGGTTCCTACCGGCCGGTGCCCTGGTCGACCGCTGGCCCCGCAAGCGGATCATGCTCACTGCCGACGCCGGGCGGGCGGTGGCGCTGGCATCCGTCGTAGTGGCAGTCGTGCTCGGGCGGATCACGATCGGTCACCTCATGGTCGTGGCATTCGTCGAGGGGACGCTGTACGTCTTTTTCGTGCTCGCCGAGACCGCTGCCTTACCTCACGTGGTGTCGAAACCCCAGTTGCCGGCGGCGGTCGCCCAGAACCAGGCCCGCGACCAGGGCGCCGACCTGATCGGCCAGCCCGTGGGCGGCTTCCTGTTCGGGCTGGGCCATGCCGTGCCGTTCGCCGTCGACGCGGTGTCGTACTTGGTGGGCCTCGCCCTCGTCGCCCCGATCCGGCGGAGATTGGAGGAGGAGCGGGCACCGGAGCGTCGCCACCTGCTGGCGGAGGTCTCCGAGGGTGTGCGCTGGCTGTGGCGCCAGCATCTCCTGCGTGCCCTCGTGGCGATCGCGTCGGCCGGCAACCTGGCCTTCAGCGCCCTCAGCCTGACCATCATCGTGCGCGCCACCGACCTCGGCGCGTCCTCGACCTCGATCGGTGTTCTCCTCGGCCTCTTCGGCGTGGGCGCGATCGCCGGCGCCCTGGCGGCCCCGCCGGTGCAGCGCCTCGTCCCCTCGAACGTGATCCTGCTCGGCGCCCTGTGGTGGTGGGTCGCGCAGATGGAGGCGCTAGCCCTGGCCCCGACCGTGTTCGTGCTGGGCGCGGTCTACACGGTCGGCGCCCTGATGGGACCGATCTTCCAGACGACCAACGCCGCCTACCGCTACGCCCTCACCCCCGGCCGCCTCCAGGGCCGGGTCTTCGGCGTCTCCCGGATGATCGGCTGGTGCACCCGCCCCGTGGGCGCCCTCCTCGGCGGTATATCCCTGCAAACCCTAGGTGCGGTGCCAACCTTCGTCGCATTGGCGACGTGGCTGGCGATCGTCGCTGCGGCGTCGACGGCGAGCCAGCGGATCAGGCGGGCCCCCAGGCCAGACACGCTCCCCGACCTGCTCTGACCCGAATGCTGACCTACCACGACATGGACTCCGGCGCACCCTTCGCCGCACTGCTGATCGGCCAGCCCACCCTGCGCCACCGGCTACGCCTGGGCGTGCTCACCGCACTCGACCAACGGATCTCCGTCCGCTACGCCCTGGCTGGCCAACGTCGGCGTGTCGTTAACGAGGCTGCTGCCAGCCGCAAACGGCGACGTCCCTAGCCGGGCGTGGCGGGGCTGGCTCGTCGTAGTTTACACGGGGAACGTGCCGATGACGGTGTCGTAGGCGCCTTGTGCCGTGGCGAGGCTGATTTTGGAGTAGATCTCCAGGCTGGTGCGGCTGTCGTGTCCGGAGTTGGGCTGGGATGAGGGCGTCGTCGATGCCTTGGGTCTTCAGCCAGGTGAACAGAAGTGCCGCAGGCGATGCGGTGGCATGTTGTGGGCCAGCCCGGCTTGGGTGGCGTAGCGGGCGAGCATGGCGCGCACGCCGCGGGTGGATTAGGGCTTTTCCAGGAGGACTCGAACAGGAACGCGGCACCCTTGGCGTGGGCGGTGTCGATGTGCAGGGCGAGGGTTTCTTTGAACGCGGTGGAAGGGGACGTAGCGGTCCCTGCCGCCTTTGCCGTGGGTGATGCGGATGCGGCAGGCGCCGAGGTCGACGTCGTCGAGGCGGATGCCGACGAGTTCGGTGACGCGAACCCCGGTGTAGAGCAGGTCTTGATGAGCACGATGTCGCCGCCGCGCCGGGCGTTCCACACGGTCTGGTAGTAGCGGCGGATCTCGTCCTGGCTGGGCACGTAGGGCAGCTTGGCGGGGGTGGTGGTGACCTGCACGCCGAGCTCGGCGCGTAGGTGGCGGAAGACCTCTTTGAGGTAGGCGTAGTCGAGGCGTTCACCGCGCAGGTGTCTGGCGAGCTGGCGGGCCTTGCGTTTGGCCGGGGTCCGCGGGGTGGCGGAGTGCTCCGGCTTGGGGTCTGGTGTGAACGTGCCGTGCTGGTCACTGGTCATCGGCGGCCCTGCCGGGGGTGGGTGAGGGGGACAGGTCAAGGCGGCGGCCGGGCCGGAGTATCACGGTGCCGTAGGGGGTCATGTTGATGGCCAGCTGGCCGCGGGAGCCGAAGCGGATGTAGTCGTTGACGCCGTTGTAGTTTTCCACCACGTTGAGCCCGGACTCGATCTCGTGCTGAAGATCCCTGTTCCGCAGCCAGCGGGCCAGGAAGATCGTTCTTTGGGCGCAGCCGACTTCGAGCATCGCCGAGTACGCGGGGTGGGTGGTCTCGCCTTGGAAGCGGCGTAGCAGGGCCTCGGTGGAGGCGGTGCCCAGCCGGATCGCGGTGGCGTATTTGATCACCATGTCGTAGTTGTGGGCGATGGTGTCGGGGCGGATGGGGCGGGTCAGCGCCGGGCGCAGCAGCGGGTAGGAGGAGCGGCCGGCGCGCCCGGGCAGGTAGAGCCTCATGGTGTTGATCTGTTTGAAGCGGGCGATGAGGTCGAAGTTCAGCAGCCGGGTCACCCCGAAACCGATCAGCGACACCCCGTGGGAGTCGACGTAGTTGGCCTGGATGGTCATGTCCGTGCCGTGGCGCATCGCGCCCTCGACCATGGCGTGGACCTCCGAGGCCGAGCAGGTCAGGTGCTGGCTGTAGATCGCCATCGACCCACCTCGACCGTCCAGTAGATCAGCACACCACGTTTGGCTCTCTTATATCGGGAGTGGTATTCGGTGAAGATGTTCTGGTCGTAGCAGGAGAAGTGGGTGGAGTCGGAGGCGACCGCGCTGCTGCCCTGGCCCCATAGCCAGGCATGGCGGGCGGCGAAGGTCGCGTTGGCGATCACTCTGGCGACTTGGTGCGCCCCGGGCACTGACAGGAACCGGCGGCGGGCATACCGCAGGTCTTCCTCGGAATAGGGGTGGTCCCCGGCGGCGACCGGCCGGATCCCGGCGCCGGTGCTGAGTGCTTAGATCACCAACAACATCCGTTCGGTGAATTCGTGGGCTGGCAGGCCGGGCCGGGTGCCGATGGGGATGAGAGCGTCGAGGCATCCGGTGCGCAGCGCGGTCTCGGTGAACATGTCCAGCAGCGGGACCATGCACCAGCGAGCCCGGAGCGCGGCTTTGAGCCGGCGCAGATTCCGCGGCTCGGGCAGCGGGTCCAGTAGTACTTGGTGTGGTGGGTGCGCTCGGCCCGGTAGCGCTTGATCAGCGCCAGCGCGGCCATCACCGGCGCGTGGACGGTGTTGGCCGACCCGAACTCCAGCACCTCGATGATCTGGATCAGTCCGGCGCGGTAGTGGTTGGTGTAGCACGCTTTGAACACCCGCTGGCGGTGCTGCCGGTAGCCGCTGCCCTTGCTCTGGAACTGCCGCCACAACGCCACGAGCGTGTCCACCCCGCCGGGCACCGCTGGGTAGATCACCTCGCTGACGATCTCATTGGGTCCTTGAAGAGCGGCGCCGGTCATCTTGAACAGGATGTTCTCCTTGCCCGACACTCGCTTGAGCTCGGCGACGAACTCATTGGTCACCACCGTGTCAGCGCGGGCGTTGATCGGCTGTACCGTGGTGATCAGCAGGTCCACCAGCGTGTCGATGATCTCCTGGCGGCGGCAATATAAATAGGCCGCCAGCAACGTCACCGTCAGCTCATCGGCGTGGCGGCGCAGGTGGCTGGGCGCCTCGGCCGCGACCCGGGCCCGCCACGCCGCCAGCACACCCGGCGCGATATCATCGAAGAGTCCCGCGGGCAGCCCGATCGCCTCGATCGCGCCGAGCTTGAACACCTCCCGCCGCATGGTCGTGACGCTGACATTGCCCGGCTCCTCCCGGATGACAGCGAACAGCTCAGCGCCACTCAGCGCGGCCGGCGAACCAGCAGCGGCCTGGCGGTCATCACCACGCAGGAGCGGCTCGGCGTCCTCATCCTCATCCTCCTCGCCGTGGCCTTCGTGATCCGCGCTGCCAGGGCGCCGGGCGATCAGGGCGAGTATCCGCCTAGCGGCCTCGGCGGGAACACGGCCGCGGATCCGCGGGGTCAGTGCCTGTTCGGCCTGCCGCTGCGCCGATCCGATCATCCGCGACAGCGTGCCGCGGCGGGTGGCTTGATCCCCTCGCTTTTGAGCCGCTCCAGCAGCGCCACCCGAACCCGTTCACCGCGCGGCTCGGACTGGCACACCTGTTCGGCCAGCCACGCGGTGATCTTCCCGGCATCGGCGGTGGTGCACTTCCGGAACCCGGTATGCCGGCGGATCTGGGCGCGGTGGTACTCGATCGTCCGGCCTTCCCACTCTTAAAAGCCGAGGCCGGACGGGGGAACCTTCACCTGGGCGGCGAGGTAAGCGACCACGTCATCACCCAGCTCACCCGGCCACGGGGGAACCGGCCATGATTGACATGGAACTTCAGCAACAGCGCGAACCCCAGCCTCGTCGGCCCGCGCTTTCCCGTCAGCAGGGCCCACTCCTCACCGACCAGAGTCCAGCGCTCGATCAGCTCATCTTCATCGACCGTGCGCGCCACGGGATCTCGTTCTCCCTACTTCCCCGGACGGGCGAGCCGCCGCGGCCGTCGATGGCCTGGAGCGCTTCGGGCTCACCTAGTGCTGGCCCGAGATCGACTGCGCCCATCCGCTGGACTGCGGGTCGGCGGGGGTGCTATACCGGTCGATCGATGAGACTGCGGCCGGGCTCGGGGCCGATGGGGACACCTGGCGACGCCTGTTCGGACCCTTGGTCGCCCGGGTCGAGGACCTCCTTGCCGAGGTTCTCCAACCGGTCCTGCGCCTCCCGCGCCACCCCCTTGCGCTGGCCCGCTTCGGCGCCCGGGTCGTGCCGCCGGCCACGTCGGTTGCAGACTGTTCACCACGGCGCAGGCCCGCGGGCTGTATGGCGGAAACATCGCGCACGCGTGCCATCCGTTCAACCGGCTGTTAGCGCCCTCGATCGGGACGATGATCATAACGGTCGGGCACCGCTACGGCTGGCCGGTCGCCCAGGGCGGCTCCCAAGCGATCATCAACGCCCTGGCGGCCCTGCTGGGCACGCTCGGCGGCACGATCGAAACCGGCGTCTGGGTGCGCTCGCTCGGCGAGCTCACACCAGCGAATATCGTCATGCTGGACCTGGTGCCCGACCGGGTCGTCCAGCTCGCTGGGGAGCTGCTGTCCCGGCGATTTCGACGCGCCTACCGGCGCTGGCGACACGGCCCGGCCGCGTTCAAGGTCGATTTCGCGGTGCACGGTGGCGTGCCCTGGACCAGCCGGGACTGCCGTCGCGCCGGGACCGTGCATCTCGGTGGCATGTTCGAGGAGATCGTGGCGGCCGAGCGGACAACCCACCACGGTGGGATGCCGGCGCGGTTGTTCGTCCTGGTGGGACAGCAGTACCTGGCCGACCCCAGCCGGTCGGCCGGCAACGTCCATCCGGTCTATGCCTACGCCCACGTTCCGCACGCCTACCCGGTGATGCAACCGAGGTCATCATCAACCCAATCGAGCGGTTCGCGCCGGGTTTCCGTGCCCGCATCATCGCCCGGCCTCACCGTCGTGGTCGGGGCGGCGGGTGGCGAGTTGCTCGATCAAGGCACGGACCAGACTGCCGTGTTCGGAGTCCAGCCAGCCTTCCACCCCGAGTCGCCCGTCGCGGCGCTGGCGAAGCCACAGCTCACCGCGGGGTGGCGCGGATGCGGTGAGTTCGTCGTCCGGTGGTGGCCCGTCGGGATCCAGGCAGGACAGCAGGCGCTGAGCGATGATCCGCAACCGGCGCGGGTCGAAATCCCGCGCGTAGCCAGCCAGGGCGGCGTCAGCGCGATCCCGGGCCGGCTGCAGAACCGACGCGGGCAGCGCACCGATGGTTTCGGTGATCACCCGCAGCTGCCCGAGCCCGATCTCACCGGCGGCCGGCGCCGCCGCGGTAGCCGGCAGCCGCGGCGCCCGCGTCTGCC
>DASUVX010000054.1:0-8503 GCA_036378735.1 Pseudonocardiaceae bacterium
TGGGTATCGCGGTCTTGCCGGGAAAACCCCAGCCCGGCCGACAGGCCGCGGCGTAGCTCGTCGCCGTCAAGTACCTCCACCTCCCGGCCGGCGGCCCGCAGATGCTCGGCGACTGCCTCGGCAATGGTCGTCTTGCCCGCCCCGGAGAGGCCCGTGAGCCAGACTGTGGCGCCCCGGCTCACGTGTGTATCCCACATTCGGTCTTGGCCGAGCCGGCCCAGCGCCCGGCTCGGTGGGAGTCGCCGATCGCTACGGCGCGCGTGCACGGGGCACAGCCGATCGACGGGTACCCGGCGCTGCGTAGTGGATTGACCAAGATGCCGTGTTCGGTGATGTAGTCATCGACGTCGGCGTCGGTCCATTCCGCGATGGGAGCGATCTTGACCTTGCCCCGCTTGGCGTCGTATGACACCACCGGTGTCCCGGCTCGACGCGGTGCCTCAACGCGGCGTATCCCGGTGGCCCAGGCGTCGTAGCCGGCCAGTGCGCGATCTAGCGGGACCACCTTGCGCAGCGCGCAGCACAGGTCGGGATCACGGTCATGCAGCCTCGACCCGTGCTGGGCGTCCTGCTCGGCGACGGTGTGCTGCGGTGTCACGGTGATCAGGTTGACATCGTAAGTCGCCGCGACGGCATCCCGGGTGCCCAATGTCTCGGCGAAGTGGTACCCGGTGTCCAGGAAAAGCACGTCGGTACCTGGAGCGATGCACGAGACCAAGTGCACCAGTACCGCGTCCTGCATGGACGACGTCACCACCAATCGGGTGCCGAAGGTCTGCACCGCCCAGCGCACTATCTCCTGCGCCGGGGCCGATGCCAGCTTCTGCCCGGCGCGCTTCGCCAGCTGCTCCAGGTCAGTGGTCATGCGTGACCTGCGCAACGAGGGCCACCAGGCGGACCACGAATACCCGCTGGCAGTCCGCGCAGCGCCACGCTGCGGGTGGCTGCGCTTCGGGGCGCAGGTCCTCCTGCCCGCAATAGGGGCAATAAAACGGGACTGCCCAAGCCTCAGTCATCGCAAGGCGCCTTCGTCCGCTCGCGCGACCCATTGGGCGAATCGCTCGCCCGGGTGGCGCTGCTGAGCGTAACCGCGGACCAACCGCTCGACGTAGTTGGCCAGCTCCGTGGAAGTGACCTTGTGTCCGCGTAGCTTGCGGCCGAACCCGCTGTCCAGCCCGAGCCCCCCACCCAGATGCACCTGGAAACCTTCGACCCGGTTGCCCTGGGCGTCGGTGACCAGCTGGCCCTTGAGCCCGATGTCGGCGACCTGGATCCGGGCACACGAGTTCGGGCAGCCGTTGAGGTGCACCGAGACTGGAATGTCGAGAGTGGACTGGATATCGGCCAGTCGCTGCTCGAGCTCGGCGACCAGGGCGATCGCCCGGTTCTTGGTGTCCACAATGGCCAGTTTGCAGAACTCGATGCCGGTGCAGGCCATCACCGCGCGCCGCCATGGACTGGGGTCGGCGCGCAATCCCAGCCGGTTCAGTTCGGCGACCAGCCCATCTACTTCGGGCGGGGCGACGTCCAGCACGACGAGCTTCTGGTACGGCGTCAGCCGGACTCTGGTGGATCCGGTGCGTTCGACGACTTTGGCCACGTCAACCAGCGTGGTGCCGCTCACCCGCCCAGCCGCAGCGGCTACGCCGATGTAGAACTTGCCGTCGTGCTGGCGGTGCACCCCGATGTGGTCGATAGGTGCCGGCGGCGGCTGCGGGGCGGGTCCGTCAGTGAGTGGCCGGTGCAAATACTCGGTTTCCAGCACCTCGCGGAACCGGGCCGCACCCCAGTCGGCGATGAGGAATTTGATCCGGGCGCGGTGGCGCAGCCTCCGGTAGCCGTAGTCGCGGAACACTGCGGTCACCCCGGCCCAGACCTCCGGCACCTCCTCCCGCGGCACCCAGGCGCCCAGCCGCTGCGCGATCTTCGGGTTGGTGGACAGGCCACCGCCGACCCACAGATCGAAGCCAGGGCCGTACTCGGGGTGCACCACCCCGACGAAGGAGATGTCGTTGACCTCATGCGCGACGTCCTGCAGGCCGGAGATCGCGGTCTTGTACTTGCGCGGCAGGTTGGAGAACTCGCGGCTGCCGATGTAGCGGCGCTTGATCTCCTCGATCGCCGGCGTGCCGTCGATGATCTCCTCAGCAGCGATGCCCGCGACCGGTGAGCCCAGCACCACCCGTGGGCAGTCGCCGCAGGCCTCGGTGGTGGACAGCCCGACGGCTTCCAGTTGTTCCCAGATCGCGGGCACGTCCTCGATCCGGATCCAGTGGTACTGGATGTTCTGCCGGTCGGTGATGTCGGCGGTGTCGCGGGCGTAGAGCCGGGATATCTCGCCGACCACCCGCAGCTGCTCGGTGCTCAGCGCGCCGCCGTCGATACGAACCCGCATCATGAAGTACGAGTCGTCGAGTTCCTCGGGTTCCAGCATGCCGGTGCGGCCGCCGTCGATGCCGGGCCGGCGCTGGGTGTACAGGCCCCACCAGCGGAATCGGCCGCGTAGATCGGCGGGGTCGATCGAGTCGAAGCCCCGCTGGGCGTAGATGGTCTCGATGCGGCGCCGGACGTTGAGACCGTCATCGTCTTTCTTGGTCCGCTCGTTGGGGTTGAGCGGTTCGAGATGACCCATCGCCCACTGGCCCTCCCCACGGCGGGCCCTGGTCGCTGGGGTCACTGGCGTTGGTCGGGTTGGTGCAGCCATCGGGTGCCTCCGTGGAAGGAGCACCGGCGTACAGGCAGGCCGTCACCAGGTCATCGCGCAGCCCGGCTCCCGGCGCACCCGGCGCCGGCGGGGACAGCAGTCGGGCGGGGCGTCAGATCGTCGGACGGCACAGCGCGCTGGAAACCCGGACATAGTCCACATGGCGGCGAGCCACCAGTAACAGTCCGAGTGCGGCCACCTCACCAGATTGCCACTAACGCGAAGCCGCGACTACCCGCGTTCGAATGTTGGGACAATGCTTACGTGCCTTTATTACCCGTCGGCGACCCTGCCCCTGCTAACGGAACGCTTCCTGCTGGCGCCCTGCACGGCCTGGCCGACCGACCGTTCGGCATGTACGTGCACGTTCCGTTCTGCGTCACCCGATGCGGCTACTGCGATTCCAACACCTACACGCCGGGCGAACTCGGCTCCTCATCATCACCCTCAAGCTGGTTGGACGCGGTGCGCCGGGAACTGGATCTCGCCGTCCGGATACTCGGTGAGCCGGTGCCCGCGGATACGGTCTTCGTCGGCGGCGGCACCCCGTCGCTGCTTGGCGCGGATGGGCTCGCTGCGGTGCTCGACGCCATCCGGGGATCGCTGGGCGTGGCACCCGGCGCCGAGGTGACCACCGAGGCCAACCCGGAATCCACCGCACCGGAGTTCTTCGCCGGGATCGCCGCGGCCGGTTACACTCGCGTCTCGCTGGGGATGCAAAGCGCCGCGCCGCACGTGCTGGCCGTGCTCGATCGGGTGCATACCCCGGGCCGCCCGGTGGCCGCGGCGGCGCAGGCCCGCGCCGCCGGGATCGAGCACGTCAGCCTGGATCTGATCTACGGGACGCCGGGGGAGACGCGCGATGATCTCGCGGCCTCGCTGGAGGCCGTGCTCGCCGCCGGGGTGGATCACGTCTCGGCCTACGCGCTGGTCGTCGAGGAGGGCACCGCGCTGGCCCGGCGGGTGGCCCGCGGGGAGCTGCCCGCGCCGGATGACGACGTGCTCGCCGAGCGTTACGAGCAGATCGACGGGGCGCTGTCGGCAGCGAGCCTGCGCTGGTACGAGGTGTCCAACTGGGCTCGTTCGGCGCAGTCCCGATGCCGGCACAACCTCGGCTACTGGACCGGCGGGAACTGGTGGGGAGCCGGTCCGGGGGCGCACTCTCACGTCGGGGGCGTGCGCTGGTGGAACGTCAAGCATCCCGCGCGCTACGCCGCTGCACTGGCGGGTGGCTGTTCCCCGGCGGCCGGCCGGGAGATGCTCAACCCCGAGCAGCGCTACACCGAGCAGGTCATGCTCGGGCTGCGACTAGCCGGCGGCCTGCCGCTGGACGTGCTGGACGCGCCTGGTCGTGCCGCTGCTGATCGCGCCTGCGCCGACGGACTGGCCACCCTGGTTCCGGGTGACCGGTTAGCACTCACCCTCCGCGGCCGCCTCCTCACCGACACCGTCGTGCGCAACCTTCTCGTACCGGACCCCGACATGGAGACATATCGGGGTCCAGAGAGGTCTGGTGACCCCGATATGTCTCCATATCGGGGTGAGTCGGGGGGAGGTTGACGAATGTGGGTCAGCTGCGGAGGAGGTCGAGGTCTAAGACGCGGACGTTGAGGGTGGTGCGTTGGTGGAGGGCGGCGCGCAGTGCACGGTGCAGACCCTCTTCCAAGAACAGCTCGCCGCACCAGCGCACCGCGTGCGGGAACAGGTCCCCGGGCAGGGTGGGGTCGTCGGACAGCAGCCGGGCCACATCGACCACCGTCGTGGTGGTGATCAAGTTTGCCAGCGGAACCTGCTGGGGCGGGATCTGAGCCCAATCCTTCACGGAGAATCCGTGCTCGGGATAGGGGCGACCGTGCCGGATTTCTTTGAAAATCACAGCAGACGCTCACCTCCGTCCCCCGCTCGGCGTGCACGACCAGGGTATCGGGCGTGGCGGCGCGTTCCGACGCCCGCGCCCGCAGCGCACTAGACTCGGTGGGTAGGCCGCTACCAGCATCAGCAACCAGCCACGGGAGGTGACGTGTGAACGCCGACGACCGCCGGTTCGCGGTGCTGCGCGCCATCGTCACCGACTATGTCGCCACCCATGAGCCAGTCGCGTCCCGGTCGCTGGTGCAGCGCCACCAGTTCGGGGTGTCCAGCGCCACCATCCGTAACGACATGGTGGCCTTAGAGGAGGACGGCTACATCGCCCAGCCGCACACCAGCGCCGGTCGGATACCGACCGACAAGGGTTACCGGTTGTTCGTCGATCGGCTGTCGGAGGTCAAGCCGCTGTCGGCGGCCGAGCGTCGCGCGGTGCAGACCGTCCTGCAGGGCGCGGTCGACCTCGACGATGTGTTGCGCCGCAGCGTGCGGTTGCTCGCCCAGCTCACCCGGCAGGTGGCGGTGATCCAGTACCCCACGCTGAGCCGGTCGACGGTGCGTCACCTCGAGGTGCTCGCGGTGACCCCGGCCCGGTTGATGCTGGTCCTCATCACCGACTCGGGCCGGGTGGACCAGCGCCTGCTCGATCTGGGCGACGTCATCACCGAGGAGCAAGTGGCGCAGCTGCGGACCCTGCTCAACCAGGCGCTGACCGGGCGCCGGCTGGCGGATGCCTCCGCGGTGGTGGCTGAGCTGCCCGAGCAGGTTCCGGTCGAGCTCAGGGGCGCGATGACCCGGGTCTCGACGGTGTTGATCGAGACGTTGGTGGAGCATCCAGAGGAACGGATGCTTCTGGGCGGCACCGCCAACCTCACACGCAACGCGACCGACTTCCCGGGTTCGTTACGCCAGGTGCTCGAGGCGTTGGAAGAGCAGGTGGTAGTGCTCAAGCTGCTGGCCGCGGCCAGTGACCCGGGCACCATCACGGTGCGGATCGGTGAGGAGAACGAGGCCGAGGAGATGCGCAGCACGTCGTTGGTCTCGATCGGCTATGCCTCGCACGGCACCGTGCTTGGGGGTATGGGCGTGGTGGGACCGACCAGAATGGACTACCCAGGCACCATTGCCGCGGTGCGCGCGGTAGCACGGTATGTGGGGGAGATTTTGACTACCCGTTGAGCGGAGTACGGCTCAACGACATCACGGTGAAATGTACAAGAGGACCGCAGCGAAAAGCTGCGGCAGGAGGACGCCAGCGTGGCCAGGGACTACTACGCGATCCTGGGTGTGCCCCGGGACGCCAGCGCGGACCAGATCAAGCGTGCGTACCGCAAGCTGGCGCGCGAGCTGCACCCCGACGTCAACCCTGACGCGGCGGCTGCGCAACGTTTCCAGGAGGTCTCTGCTGCCTACGAGGTACTGACCGACCCGCAGAAACGCCAGATCGTCGACCTCGGTGGGGATCCGCTGGAGGCGGGTGGTCGCGGTGCCGGAGCTGATCCCTTCGGCGGGTTCGGTTTCGGCGACATCATGGACGCCTTCTTCGGCGCGGGGGCCGGCCCCGGCTCCCGCCGCGGGCCGCGCAGCCGGGTGCAGAGCGGCTCCGACGCGCTGATCCGGCTGCAGCTCACGCTCGAGGAGTGCGCCAGCGGGGCGTCTCGCGAGCTCACTGTGGACACCGCGGTGCTGTGCAACGAATGCAACGGTTCCGGCTGCGCGCCCGGAACCCGCCCGCAGACCTGCGACACCTGCGGCGGCGCCGGCGAAGTGCAGAACGTGCAGCGGACCTTTCTCGGTCAAGTGATGACCTCGCGGCCGTGCCCGGTGTGCCGCGGCATCGGCGAGGTCATCCCCCAGCCCTGCCGACAGTGCGGTGGAGACGGCCGGATCCGGGCTCGCCGTAACGTCACCGCGAAAGTACCCGCCGGTGTGGGCGACGGGATGCGGGTACGCCTGGCCGGCCAGGGCGAGGTGGGCCCGGGAGGCGGCCCCGCGGGTGACCTCTACGTCGAGGTGCAGGAGGTCCCGCATGAGATGTTCACCCGCGACGATGCAGATCTGCACTGCACCGTGCGGGTTCCGATGACGGCCGCCGCGCTGGGCACCACCGTCAGGTTGGAGACACTCGACGGCATCGAGGAGCTCCGGGTCGAACCGGGCACCCAGTGCGCGACTGTGCTGACCTTGCGAGGCAGAGGGATGCCGCGGCTGCGCAGTACCGGCCGTACCGAGGGGCGCGGTGATCTGTTCGTGCACCTCGACGTCGTGACGCCGACGCGGCTGGACACCCGGCAGATGGAGCTGCTGCGGGAGCTTGCCGTGCTGCGCGGGGAGGAGCAGGCCGAGCTGACCGCAAACGGTCGCGCCGGTAGCTTGTTCTCCCGGCTGCGGGATTCCCTCGGCGGACGCTGATGGGCGCTGGTGGGCGCCGGTGACCAGCCTCCCGGTGTTTCTCACCGAGCAGTTTCCGTCCGAGGGTGCCGAGACGATCTTGGATGGCCCGCAGGGTAGGCATGCCGCAACAGTGCGGCGGTTACGCGCCGGTGAGCGCCTGACGCTGACTGACGGCCATGGCGAGCTGGCCTTGTGTGAGGTGCTCGACACCGGGCGGGATCGGCTGCGGCTGCGGGTGCTGCGGCGGGCTAGTGAACCGGCGCCGGTCTTGCAGGTGACCCTGGCCCAGGCGCTGATCAAGGGCCAGCGGGGGGAGCTGTCGGTGGAGTTGGCTGTCGAGGCCGGGGTGGATGCGATAGTGCCCTGGCGCGCGGCCCGCTGCGTGGCGCATTGGGAGCCCGGGCCCCGCGGGGCCAAGGCGCTGGACCGCTGGCGGCAGACTGCTCGCGAAGCCGCAAAGCAGTCTCGTCGTGCCTGGTTCCCGCCGGTGACTGAGCCGGTGAGCACCAGGGCCCTCGAGCAGCGCTGCGCAGCCGCGGCCGGATGCCTGGTGTTGCACGAAAGTGCCACCGCGGCGCTGCCCGCGGTGCCCTTGCCTGCGGCCGGCGAGCTCTTGCTCGTTGTCGGGCCTGAGGGCGGCCTCGCGGAAGCCGAATTGGCCTCGCTGACCGCGGCCGGTGGCCAGCCGGTGCGGTTGGGTCGGACGGTATTGCGTTCTTCTAGTGCTGGCGCGGTAGCTCTCGGTGCAATAGGCGCCCTCTCACAACGGTGGGTTCTGCGTCATTCAGGTGATATTTGGACCGAAGACTCGTCTGTAGCCTTACATTAAGTGCGCAACATCGGATGACCACCTGATTGAGTAAGCGTCCGTACCGGGCTCGCAAGCCCATTTCAGGCTCCGCCGGGCACCTCCCCCCTCGGTCCGGCGGCGCTGCGTCGCGGCGGGACAGCCCCCAGTTTCCGCCGCGGCGCGGCATCCTGTCCGCAATGGTCGGGTCCAATCTGTGCTCGTCGTCGCATTGCAACCCGCCTGTGAAAGCGTCGATTCAGCGACGTTACTACGGATAACGGTTAAGTTGCAGACCGTATTGGTCAAAAAACATGCAAGTACTAATCGAAGAATTTGCGGCGTATGTTGTGAAAACAACAGATGATGTGGGGCTTGCTCAGTGGTGGCCGGGGCGTGCAGTCACTGAGATCGACTGGAGATATCGCATTTGTCCATCGTGTCCGGCGATAGCGAAGTTCACTCCAAAAGTCGGCCGCGGTGTGGGTGACGACGACGCCGCGGCGGATCCGGGTAGCCTCATGTCCGGACTGTGCGCAGGCACTGGGCGCGAATCCCTGCCCCTGTTGACCGAGGTCTGCGGCTACCATCGGTGCTGCCGGTTGATTTCGAGATGCGTGCGTGCGCAGAAAGTAGGACCAACACCGACGTGACCCCTACCCCAGTGGAGGGTGCCTCCCCGTCCGGTTCGGAGACGATGCAGCCCGTACCGGTCCAGTCGAAGATAGTCATCCCGGACTCCGCCGTGCTGG
>DASUVX010000055.1:0-2577 GCA_036378735.1 Pseudonocardiaceae bacterium
TTCCAGAACGCGGATAATCAACACCGGTGGACGGAGGTAGCGGGGTGTTCGTCGATCGTGCCGACGCGGGCAAGCAGCTGGGTCAACGGCTGCAGCATCTGCGCGGCACCGACGTGGTGGTGCTGGGTTTGCCTCGCGGCGGGGTTCGGGTAGCGGCGGAAGTGGCGGCGGCCCTGGGGGCTCCATTGGACGTGATCGTGGTGCGCAAACTCGGCGTCCCGTCGGTGCCGGAGTTGGCCATGGGCGCCATTGGCGAAGGTGGCGTGCGCATTGTGCTGCCTGAGACGGTCCAGCGCGCAGGTGTCACTCCCGAGGCCTTCGAGGCAGTAGAACAGCGAGAACGAGTCGAGCTCCAGCGCCGCGCCGAGCGGTTCCGCGGTGATAACCCCCGTATTCCGTTATCCGGGCGGACCGCGGTCGTGGTTGACGACGGCATCGCGACCGGCTCTACCGCGCGGGCTGCCTGCCAGGTTGCCCGAGCTCAGGGTGCAGCCCGGGTCGTCCTTGCGGTCCCGGTGGCGCCCCACGACTGGGGCCGCGGGCTATCCGACGCCGCCGATGAGTTGATTGCGCTGACCACGCCACGGCAGCTGCAGGCGATTGGCATGTGGTACTCCGACTTCTCGCAGAGTTCCGATGACGAGGTCGTCAACTGCCTGCGCGGCGCTATCCGCGGTTGACCCGCTTGTTTGAGCGAATGTCCGGAATTTAATGCGCCCGACTGTGATCGGGTCGAAAACGTATGGGAGCGGGAGCTAGCCGAGTACATCAGCCTGCATCCCGATCTGGAAAACCTGCCGCCTCCGGTGTTTCCGCGCCGGCGGTCACGGCTGGGGCGGCGGCTATGGCTTTATCGCCATTCGCGCCGGGCGCGCCGCGCCCAGCGAGGCCCACGGTCATCAGTCGGTTACATACTGCTAATAGTCTTCTTGGTATTGGAGACGCTGGTGCTGGGCGGAATCGCCGGCTGGTGGATGGGCTGGCATCTGTAGCGAACCCGGCTACGGTGGGCGTTATGACGGCTACCGGAACCCGCCTCACCCAGTATGCGCATGGCGGTGGCTGCGCCTGCAAGATCCCTCCCGGTGAGCTCGAATCGGTACTGATCGGGCTGATCGGTGCCGACGTAACCGATCCGGCCGGGGAGCTGGTCGTCGGTCTGGATGACGGCGACGACGCTGCGGTGGTGCGGATCCGGGATGGTCTGGCGATAATCGCCACCGCGGACTTTTTCACCCCGGTGGTCGACGATCCCTACGACTGGGGGCGGATCGCGGCGGCCAACGCCCTGTCGGATGTCTATGCGATGGGTGGGCGGCCGGTGGTGGCGGTGAACCTGCTCGGCTGGCCGCGCGATGTGCTGCCCTACGAGCTGGCCGCCGAGGTGCTGCGGGGCGGCCGCGATGTGTGCGCTGCCGCGGGCTGCCACCTGGCCGGCGGGCACAGCGTGGACGATCCGGAACCCAAGTACGGCATGGCCGTCACCGGTATCGCCGACCCGCACGTGATCCTGCGCAACGATGCCGGGGTTGCCGGCATGCCGCTGTCGTTGACCAAGCCGCTCGGCATCGGGGTGCTCAACACCAGGCACAAGGCCACCGGCGAGGTCTTCCCGCACGCGGTAGCGACAATGACGACGCTCAACGGGAACGCCGCGGCGGCTGCGGTAGCGGCTGGTGTGCGCTGCGCGACCGATATCACCGGTTTCGGCTTGCTCGGGCATCTGCTGAAGCTGGCCCGCGCCAGCGGGGTCTCAGCGGTTGTCGACGCGGCCGCGGTCCCGTACCTGGACGGTGCGCGCCGGGCGCTGGCCGACGGCTATGTCAGCGGGGGCACCCGGCGCAACCTCGACTGGACCCGCCCCTACCTGTCCACGTCAGCATCGGTGGGCGAGGATGAGTTGCTGCTGCTTGCCGACGCGCAGACCTCCGGCGGCCTGCTGGTGGCGGGCGAAGTCCCCGGCGCTCCCGTGATTGGCGAGTTGAGACCAGCAGGAGAGCACCTGCTGCGGGTGACGTGAGTATTCTTGACTCGTTCCAGATAGCGCGGGATAGTGGCCTGCGGTATGAGTCCCTCAGACCTCAAGCATCAAACTGCGCCAGGCGGGCTTGCGGGTGACGGCGCCCCGCGAGTGTGTGCTGCAGTGGCTGGCCGAGCTGGGCCTGCCGACCCCAAAGGAGCCCTGACGCCAAAGCCAAACCAATACCACTACGAGGAGGCTTAGTAGTGACGAACCAGCACCCCAAGCCGACGACGACGGACGCAGGTGTCCCGGTCGCGAGCGACGAGCATTCGCTCACCGTCGGCCCAGACGGTCCTATCCTGTTGCATGATCACTATCTCATCGAGCAGATGGCGCAGTTCAACCGCGAGCGCATCGCGGAGCGCCAGCCGCACGCCAAAGGCGGCGGCGCATTCGGCCGCTTCGAGGTGACCAACGACGTCAGCGCCTACACCAAGGCCGCGGTGTTCCAGCCGAACACCAAGACCGACCTGGTCATCCGTTTCTCCACGGTGGCCGGCGAGCGGGGCAGTCCCGACACATGGCGTGACCCCCGTGGTTTCGCGGTGAAGTTC
>DASUVX010000056.1:0-15841 GCA_036378735.1 Pseudonocardiaceae bacterium
CCGGCCTTCTCCGCAGCCGATCTTGGTCACGGGCGATCACCACCGGTCAAGGCCGCTGACGCGTCCCTTCGGGATCACGCTGCGCGTGAGCCTGGACCGGTGGCGCTCGCCCGGAAGGATTGGCCACTACGAAGGCAGGCCCTCGGAATGATCCTCCGGGTTCTCCGATGGAGTGATCAGCGCCAGATACGCATGCTCGGCAGTGACCTCGGTCAGGCAGGCCGCTGCCAGTAGCGCATGGGCCAGCTGGTCTCCGCCGTTGGGCTCGGACAGCCATGACGCCGCTGCGTCGACCAGTGCCAGACGTTGCAGCGCAGACAGCCGAGTTTCGCGTTCGGCGAGCACTGCTACTGCATTGAGCCGCTGGCCACTTGGCACTGTCTGACCGCCTCGCTGCATCGGCATGATCGGCTCGGGCTCGCCTAGTACGGACGCGGCTAGGTCCAGGACGCGGGATAGTTCCAGCTCGCCTGCTCAGTAGTGGAGTCGGCACCATGGATCACACCGGCTCCGCCAGCACACCACCAGGTCCCGCCGCTAGTCAGTCTGGCCGCTCCCTAGCCGGTCCCCGATAACTCGGGGACGGTTGCTGCACAGCGGCGACGCTGTAAGGGAAGGAGCAGAAAGGGAGCAAAACCGCTGGCACCCGTTGATGCCCAGCCTCATCAGATAGCGGCTGTCCTGCGTAAACGCGCACAGGACAGCACTGGGCGGCAAGGGTCAATAAGGCGGATCACGCTTTGCACGGCGGGGGTTGAGGGTTCGAGTCCCTTCGTCTCCACGAAGTTGGCTACGTTCATATATGCAGGTGGTAGCGGCCTGAGCGGGCGAGCTTGGCTACGGGAACTCGCATCGGATTGACCGCCGCGAGGAGGTACTCATTGGCCGCTGAGTCACTCGCGTCGTCTGTGTTGGCCGGCATAGGCGCGGTGCGCTCGTGGCAGGAGCATTTCTACCGTGACCTGCATCAGCATCCGGAGTTATCCCACCAGGAGCGGCGGACCGCCGCGAAGGTCAGCGAGCGCCTGAGCCAGGCCGGCTACCGGGTGCACCAGGGCGTCGGCGGTACAGGGGTAGTCGGTGTGCTGGGTAACGGGGACGGCCGCCCGTGCGTCGCTGCGTTGGCGAAGCGAGTCAGGACAGGTCAGCCAGTGCGGTGAGGATGCCTTCGACGCGGCGGCGGGCGCCGTCGTTGATGTCGCCGTGGGTGAGCGCGTAGAACCGATCAGCTTGGACCGCGTCGAGGATGCGCTTGGCCGCAGCTTCGGGCTCCATAAGGGTGGCGGCAAGACCCTGCGCTGCTGCCCGCCGCTGTCGTGCCAGCTCCGGTGGCACGTCAGCCGGCAGGTATTCGGCCCACGCATCGTCGGACCGAGTCGACGTGATCACGTGCTCGGCCAGCGACGTGCGCACCAGGCCGGGACAGGCCACGGTCACGCCGATCGGCAGGCCCATCATCTCCAGCTCACGGCGCAACATCTCGGAGATGACGACCACGGCGTGCTTGCTCGCGCAGTAGGCCCCGGCGAACGGCATCGTCATCAGCCCGAACACCGAGGCGGTATTGAGCACGTGTCCGGCGCCGGCGCTCACCAGATGCGGTACGAAAGCCTGGATTCCGTGCACCACACCGAGCAGGTTCACCCCCAGGACGCGCTGCCAGTCCTGCGGCTCGGTTTGCCACAGCGGGTAGCTACTCTTGCTCGTGATACCGGCGTTGTTGACGACGATGTCGACCCGGCCGAAGTGGCCCAGCGTTCGGGAGGCCAGCGCGTTGACACTCGCCGGGTCGCTGACGTCGGTGATCACCGGCAGCACTCGTGAACCCTGGGCGGTGAATTCCTCGGCTGTGCTGTGTAGCTGATCCGCCGCGATATCCGCCAGGACGACGGATACGCCGCGGTCGATGAGCCCGGCCGTCAGGGCACGGCCCAGTCCCTGTGCCGCCCCGGTCACCACCGCAACCTGACCCGCTTCGATGATCATTCGATTCGTCTCCTTCAAACCGCCGCAGATCGCTGCGGTACGGCCGAGCTTTGGGTGACGGCTGCGCGCGGCCCGGACCAGTCGGGCTCTCAATGTCCCGTGATAGCCGAGCAGGCGAGGCAGAACGCGAGCAGGCCGGCGGTAACTTCCTCGATGATCGGCACCATGTCGACATAATCGGGATGGAAGCTCTTAGGCAGCGTGGAACGCTTTCGACCCCACTCGATCGTGAAGCTGAGCACCTTGCCCTTCGTCGCATCAAGGAAATTCCGTGAGTACGCGTAGTCATCCGAGGTGCCGGAGGTCGGATAGAGGTTGGCCGACGACTTCACCGTATAGACCCGGCCGTGCGCTGCCCGGATCGCGTCACGCATGGTGTTACCCAGTGAGATCAGCGTGTTGAGATCGGCCGTCGGGACATACTCACGGTACTTCAGCGGATCACCACCAGGGTTGCTGTCGAGGATCCCGCGCTTGCCATCGAAGGCAGGGTTGTGAAAGTTCATCGTGGGATCGTTGGTCTGGTCGTCGTCATCGCCCCAGTTGTAGAGGATGTCTTCACTGAACGAGTGGATGTCGATGAAATAGCGGACACGCGGAAAGTGGTTCAGCAGCCACCCGACATTGCGGGTTTCCGGCTCCGATTCCACATCCGGGCCGCGATAGGTTTCCTCGCATGGGTCGGTCGATGTCTGCACCGGAGCAGTCGGACTGAACTTCGCCGGGAAGTCCCACAAGAAGTCATAGTTGCGGTTGACGTCGACGCCAGGACCCTTACCCCCGCCGCTTGGGCATGCCGGATCGCCCGCCGCCACCGGGCGGCGGTTCTTGCGCCACATCGGGTCCACCGTCATCGAGTAGTGCCGGCCGTCGGGGTTGGCCTGCGGGAACACGATGACATCGAGGGTCTCGACGATGGTCCGGACCTGGGCAGCGCTGAACGACTTACCACCCTGGGTGATGCCCGTCCCGTTCCGGAAGGCGTCGGTGAGAAGCCGCACGAAGTTGACGCAGATATCTGGGCTGCCCCACTCCCGGGCGTGGACGCCGCCAAGGAAATACACCCCACCACCACGGGATGCACCGCCATGGTGAATACGGATCGCCCGGCAGGTACGGCCCTCCCACGTCGGGTGCGGCAGCGTGACCAGTTCGGTGAAAGCGGCGTTGGCCGGGCCAGCGGCGATTGCGATCGCGGTTTCGACCTCGTCTACGTTGAGGTAGGTCATCGCCCACCGCCGGGCTGGTCGTAGAACCGGTTGCCCTGCCCGACCTCGCTCAAACTTTCCTTGGCCGCCTCATCGACGTCTTCATGTCGCTCGACTCGGTATCCGGCGGTTTCCAACCGATTGATGGTGGCCTGGTCGGCGATCGCGGTGACGGTGTAGCCCTCGTCGTGCGCATCGAGTGTTTGCCGCACCACAGTGACCCGATGCTTGCGGACCAGGTCAGCCATCGCCTTCTCGTCTGGCCCGTAGATAGTGACGTGGTAGTTGGGCATTACGCATTCTCCTGACTGGGACCGGCGTCGCCGTGTCTAGACAGAGACACCTATCGCCGCCACTGATACGTGCGCAGCACACGCCTGCGACCTGCCTGCCTAGCGGCTCACGTCAGGCCGTCAGGATAGGGCGGTGGGATCTGCTGGGACGCGCCCGTCGCTGCGCTGTTCGAGTGTCGCCCGTAGCCGGACCGTGGTGCCCTCAGCGGTGGGGTGCAGCTGGATGTCGGCCGTCAGCGCGCGCATCATTGCCAGTCCGCGGCCCCGGTAGCCCGGTTCGCCGGGGGGCGGGCGCCAGCGACCGTGGTCGGTGATAGTGATCAGCAGTTGGTCCTGGTCGCGCCAGGCCTGTAGCCGCATCACCGGGTTGGGATGGTCGGCGTGGTAGGCATGCTCGACCACATTGGCCAGGGCTTCGTAGACCGCCATGGTGAGGTCGTCGATCAGGTCGGCAGGGGCACCGAGGCTCCGCAGCCATTGCCGCACCCGCACCCGTAGCTGGCGCGCGTTGTCAGCGTTGGCTTCGATGACCACCTCGAGCGGCTGACTGATCGCGATGGCGGTTCTCCCGACCTGTGCCGGGGGCAGGACCGAGCCAGCCCACGCGGAAAGCATGACGGTCCGCCCTGTGGTCTGCCGTATGGCGGTGAGGAACACCCGTAACACATTGTGGGTACCCAGCCCGACCGCGTCGCACACCTGCCGCATCACCTCATCGTCCCGATGACGGCTGAGCCGGTAAGCGATTACGCTGGCGGCCGCGGTTAAATAACCAGCCGCTTTCCACAGCCATGCTGTCCGTGGAGCGCGCTATCGTTTGTGCCGGTGGTGTCCCGCCGCGTGGGTCGCGGCGCCGGGCGTATCGGCGACTCCTCGTGGCGGGACGTCTAGGAGGAGTGCATCGGGTGTGCGCGGAACAACAGCACCGTAACCCCCAACTGCCGGAGAGCCGCCCGGCAGCGCCCACCAGACCTGGGCCCACCGGACCTGGGCCCACCGGACCTGGATCGAACGGGCACTGCCAAGGGGGGCAATCGTTGACGGTGACAGTCCTGCCCTGCTCTGCGGACAACGTGTTCGTGTTGCAGTTAGCTGGCGAGGTCGACCTGCGCACTGTGGAGCGGCTGCGGGAGTGTTTGTATGCCCACCTGTCCGCCGGCGCCTACCGGGGGATAGTGCTGGACTGCACTGAGGTGACGTTTCTGGCCGCGTGTGGGATCGGTCTGCTGGTCGAAATCGTCGACCGGGCCCGCCGTGGAGGGGTCCAGATCCGGCTGGTTGCCCGGAGTCGAGCGGTGCTGCGCGCGCTGGAGGTGACCGGAACCAACGGGCTCGTGCCAAGGGCTGCGACGGTCGCCGACGCGGTGGCGCTGTGCACGCTCTGAGCGGCTTGCTGCCTTCGAAATCGGCGCGGGGCAGCCACCGCCGGTGACTGGCTCAGTTGCGCAGCGCGGCGAAGTCAGCGGGAGTAGCATGCCGGTCGGCGCATATGAGGCTGAGCTCGCAAGGAGGCTGGAGTGACGCAATACAGCAAAGGTACCGTGCTCACTTGCGCGCATGAGGGATGTGACTGCCGAGTTCGCATCGATGAGGAATGTCACTGCCCGGCGGCCGACCAGGGTTACATGTGTGCCTGCGGCGCACCCTTGGTCGAGGTCAATGGCACCAGCAGTACGCAAGCCAGCGCCGGATAACATCCTCGAGTTTGTCGGTTCGTGCATAAGATCACGATTTGGGTGCGTTGAGCGACATAAATTGTCGTTGGACGCACCCAAACCGTGATCTTGGGCCGCGACGTAGCCGGAGAACGTGGTTCAATTCTGGGGCGGGTCCCAATGGTTGGGGACCCTACGCATCGCCCCGTCGCAGGCACACGGCTCGGTATTCACCGTCCGGGATTTCTGATGCGGGGTGGCCGGTGCCGGTGGCGGCGGCGAGGAGGCCTGCTCGGGATCAGGCGCCGGTTCGGCGATGGGCGCAGGATCGGGGGCTGCCATGGGCGGCGGCACCGGAGCCCGAACCACCGCTGGCTGGGTCACCGGCTGCCGGCGTACCGGCGCTGCAGCGGACGTGATCGGCTGTTTCACCACGTCAGCCTGCCGAATCGCGACAGCTTGTGGCGCGGGGTCGGGTTGCTGGGCCGGGGCAGGCTGCGGGGCCGGGACCGGCTGGGGCACCAGGTTCGGCTGCTGCGTCAGGGCATGCTGATCGACGGGATTAGCCTGCGGCACAAGTGGATCTGCTGGCGGCGTGGAGAACACCCCGGTGACGATCCCCGTCAACACCAGGACAGCCGCGCCACTCGCAGCCAGAGCCACCACAGTGCTACGAAGACTGAGCATAATTCCCCCAAAGCCTTGCCAACCGGCGTACTTCTCCCATTAGCGACACCAGACCACATTCTGTTAGCACACACGGTGAAATTTGCTGCGTGTCTTATAACGTGACGAACCGCAGGCCCTGACGGTTGAGCGCGGGCAGCACGGTGCGCAACGACTCGACGGTCTGCGCCCGATCGCCACCGCCGTCGTGGCAGAGCAGGATATCGCCCGGTCGGGCGGCGAGCAGCCGGTTGGTGACTGTGGCGGTGCCTGGTCGCGACCAGTCCCGCGGATCGACGTCCCAGCCCAGCGGTACCAGCGCAAGCTCGGCCACCGCGGAGAGCACTCCTGCTGTCCAGTCCCCACCGGGTGCTCGGAACAGCACGGGTACCACCCCGCCCGCACCGACGATGGCTGACTGGGCGTCCGCGATCTCCTGATGGATCGCCGCGGCGCTGCGGGCGCTGAACGGTTGCGGATGGGTCATGCTGTGGTTGCACACGCCGTGGCCCTCGGCGAGGATCCTCTTCACCAGGGCGGGGTAAGCGTGTGCCTGCCTGCCGATCAGCGAAAACGTCGCCCGGACTCCATTGCGGCGCAGCAGGTCCAATATCTGCGGCGTCCACAGCGGATCGGGCCCGTCGTCGATGGTCAGCGCGATGGCGTCACTCGACACCGTGGGCAGGATGTCACGGACATGCCTGCCTGGCTTGCCGCCGGCGGCGCTACCCACCACCGAAGCACCAGCAGCGGGCATCGGTAGACCAACCGCCATCGCCCCGGCGAGCGCCGCGGTCCCGATGGTGCACTTGAGTAGCCGACGCCTGGACAGCCTGTCCACGGCGGCACACCTTACGCCGCTCCGGCGATCGACCAGCCACCACCTGTATCTCATTTAATGAGATATAATTCTTACTGGATGAGAGAGCGACGTATGCTGCGGCCATGCAGCTACTCGAGTGGGACGCACACGCCTACGACCAACTCCCGCTACCGCATCAGCGGTGGGGCCGCGAAGCGGTTCGCCGGTTACCGCTGGCCGGCGATGAAACCGTCATGGAGCTCGGCTGCGGCACGGGCCGCGACGCCGAGCTGCTGCTCGATGCGCTCCCGAACGGGCGGGTGGTGGCCGTGGACGGGTCCGAACAGATGCTGGCCCAGCTACGCCACCGGCTGGCGGGCCGGATGGACCGGGTCACCGTGGTGCAGGCCGACCTGCGCGAACCCCGACGTCAACCGGGGCTTTTCGATGAGCCGGTGGATGCCGTGCTGAGTGTGGCGACCCTGCATTGGCTTCCCGATCACGATGTGGTGTTTCAGACCGTGGCGGCCGCGCTGCGCCCCGGCGGTCGATTCGTGGCCGAGGCGGGCGGGGCCGGCAACGTGGATCGAGTGCGCGCCGCCGTGCGCACCGTCAGCGGCAGCGGCGATGGGGACGGCGGGCAGTTGTGGAACTTCGCCGACATCGAGCAGACCACCCGCCGGCTGCGGCGAGCCGGATTCACCGGTATCACCGTCGAACTCGTGCCGGACTCGGCGGTCCTGGAACGCGGTGCGCAGTTCGAGGCGTACCTGGCCACCGTGGTACTCGCCGCTGTCCTGCGCGAGCTGCCGGCGCACCAGCGTCAACCCTTCGTGAATGCGGTCGCCCGGGAATTGGGTGAACCGATTATCGATTACGTGCGCCTGCAGATCGACGCGACGCGCGGTTCACCGCCATAGCCCTAAACTTTTCTGGTGCCTGCCGACGAGGTACTCGATGATCCGGCGCGGCTAGCGGCGGTGGCTGCAGTACTCCAGGTGGCCAAGGTCAGCCAGGGCGCCTTGGACCGGCTCGCCGAGCTGGCCGCGATCGTGATGGACGCCCCGATCGCCATCGTTAATCTGATCGACACCCAGCAGCATCTGGTGGGCCAGTTCGGCCTCGGCGAACCGTTCGCGACATCCCGGCAGGCGTCGATAGAGACCGGTTATTGCCCGTCCACCTTCTTCGCCGGCCGTCCCCTGCATATCGAGGATGCCGCTGAGGATCCGGCGTTCGCCGACCATCCAGCGCGTGCCGACCTGGGTTTCGCGGCCTATGCCGGGTGCCCGCTGCGCGACGCCGACGGGCAGTTGATCGGAACGCTCTGTGTTGTCGACACCCGCCCGCGCCGGTGGCGCCGGGTGGACCGGCAGGCCTTGGAGGCGTTGGCGACCTCGGTGGTCAACGAACTCGCGCTGCACCAGGACATCGATCGCCGCGGGCGGTTGCTGGACGCCTTCGCCGCCGCTCCAGCCGCGATTGCAGTCACTCGCGGCTCGCGCCACCTCGTGGAGTACCGCAACCCGGCCTACTGCGCGCTGTTCGGGACTTTCCCGCTGGAGTTACCTGCCAGGCAGGCGATGCCGGCGCTACCGGACGAGTTCTTTTCATTGATGGATCAGGTACTGGCCGGCGGTGACGTATACCGCACCAGCGAGGCCCCGCTGACGATGATCTGGCCGGGCGAGCAGTCGCCCCGCGAACGCTTCTTCGATTTCTCCTACTCCGCGATCGGCCGCGGCGCCAACGATGGAATGGACCACCGCGGGCTGCTCGTGGTGGCGGTGGAGGTCACCGAACGGGTCCAGGCCCGCGTCGAGCTGGAACGGCACGCCCGGCGCCAGGAGCTGCTCGCGCGGGCCAGCGCCGCGTTGAACCGCAGCCTGGATCCGACCGCGGAACTGCAGGCACTCGCCCGCATGGTCGTCCCCGAGCTCGCCGATCTGTCCACTGTGCACCTGCTCGCCAATCCGGTGGCGCCGGGCGCCGATCCACCGCTACCGGTGATCACCGACCGGGTGGCCGTTGCCGGCGCCCCCGGCGTCGTGCTGCCACCGAAGTTGACCGGCCTGCGGTGGGACGGCAACGACGACCCGATCACCGCCGCGATCCGCCGGGGTGGACTGCTACGTCAACCCGTCCCTCCTGGCGAGCCGCCGCCGTGGTCGCACACCACAGGCTCAGGACCCACGTTCCGAGGTGGGCTGCGCCACCTGGTGGTCGGCCCGGTGATCGTCGACGGGCTGGTCGCCGCGGTGGTGTCCTTCGCCCTGCAAGGGGATCGACCGCTGTGGAGTGACGACGATCTGCGTGCGTTGGGTCAGGTTGCTCGCTACGCGGGAATCGCCCTGGAACACGGCCTGTCCTACCAGGCCACTCGCAAGTCGGCGGTAGTGCTGCAACGCAGCCTGCTCAGTGACCCGCCCACCGTGCCCGGTTTGCAGATCTGTGCCCGCTACCGCCCAGCGGGGCGCGACGAGGTGGGCGGTGACTGGTACGACGCGTTCCAGCGCGGCCCCGATCAGCTCGCGCTGGTGATCGGTGACGTCGTCGGCCACGACATCACCGCCGCGGCCGCAATGGGTCAGCTCAGCGCAACCCTGCGGAGTCTGGCGCTGGACCGCTGTGAGGGGCCGGCCGCCATCCTGGACCGGCTTGGCACGATCAATACCCAGCTCGGCATCACGCCGTTCGCTACCCTGCTGTTCGCCACTCTCACCCGCGTGGACAACCGGTGGACAATGTGCTGGTCCAGTGCCGGGCACCCACCTCCGGTACTGATCACCCCCGGAGGTGTCCAGCTGCTGGAGCGGGTCAGTGGCACCGCGCTGGTCACCACCAAGACCCCCCCGCGCGGCGAGGCACAGATCACCGTTGCCGCTGGATCGACCTTGTTGTTCTATACCGACGGCCTGATCGAACGGCGAGGCCGGGACCTGACGGACAATCTCAACGCCTTCGTGGCTCGAGCCGCGGCAGCCGAGCACCACGTCATCGAGCCGCTGTGCGATGACCTACTCGCCGACGCCCCGACCGACGATGACATTGCCATGCTTGCCATCCACGTGGGGGACAGCTAGCGTCCGCGAGTTTGACGACCGACTACACGAGGTCGTCAAACTCGCCGGCTTTGACGCCGTGGATCCATGCCTCCATTTCAGCGCGGGTGAACAGCACAATCCCCTGGTCGGGGTGATTGCTGTTGCGCACCGCGATGTGTCCATCGGCAAGGGCGGCAACTTCCACGCACGTCCCGTTATTGCCACTGAAGCTGCTGGTGCGCCAGAGGGTGATGGAAGGGTCTGTGGCAGCCACGGTGTGTCTCCGACATCATGATGTGATCATCGATTGGATCAGCGCAATGGACCGCTCGGGACTGAGGGCGGCCCGTTGCAGGTCGTTCGCAACCATGTTATACGTCTCCACCTGGTCTGCATCTTGAAGATAAAGGGCTCCATCGTGTAGCTCGACATACCCGATCGAGCGTACGGTCTCGAATCCGAGCAGCACGAACTGACCGGTGAGCGCAGTATGTGGTCCGTCCTCCGGACGGACCACCTGAATAGTGACCGTCGGTAGCTTAGCCATGGCCAGCAGGTGGCGAAGCTGGGCCTGGCGTAACTCCGGGTCACCCACCGCCAGCTGCAGTGCGCCATCGGTGAGCACGGCGTGGACCTTGAGCGGGCGATCGGGATCGGTGAGCCGGCGGGTGCGGGCGATCCGGAAGCCGACGAACCGCTCGCTGTGATCGGCGCGGACCCGGGGGGTGCTGGCGGTGAGCGCAGCCGCGTACCGCTCGGTCTGCAACAGCCCGGGGATGATCAGGGGCTCGAACACGAATTCGCTCTCGGCCAGGCCTTCCAGGCCGACGAAGGTCTTCAACCAGTCCGGCACCACCTGAGCCCACGGTGCCCACCAGGTTGCGTCGTCGGCTCGACTGGTCAGCGAGATGATCCGGTCGATGTCAGCTTGATCAACTTGGTAGGTCGCCAGCAGCCGGGCGATGTCGTGTGGATCCTGCTGTTGGCGCCCGGTCTCCAGATGGCCGAGCTTGGCCCGGCTGATGCCGCTGCGATCGCTGGCCTCGGTCAACGACAGCTTGGCCGCGTTGCGGTACCGGGCCAATTCCACGCCGATCAACCAGCGCAGCGGCGCTGGATCTCCTCGCGACACCATTCATGCCGCCGGATTTGTCATGAGACGTCTCATGTATAGTCCCCCGCACTGAACACGTCCCGCCGTCCGATAAGTACGAACGGACCCCACCCATGCAACGAGCGTGTGGCCGGTGAGGCTACCGGTTTGTCCACTTAGGTCCCACACGACCCGCTGCTGAGGTTTGTCAGGGACGTCCAAAGCGGCGACGGCCCGCCCGTACCTCCCCGAAACGGGCGGCGCCGTCGCCTTCCACACCACCGGGGGAAGCAACTGTGGAGCAACCGCGACAGGACTGTCGGGTCCGGTCCGAGTCAGGCTTGGCTACCGACGTCCGGCTGCGCGGTCTGCAGGTTCCCGATCCCCAGTTTCCGAGTAAGGGCGCAGCTGTCCGTCAGCCTGCAAGCCGCGTGCCGTTTCCGGCTCCTGCCATCCGACCCGAGCCTGAGGTCGAGCGGCCGAGTGTCGAACAGCTGCGGTGGGCGCGCTGCCCCGATGATGGGCAGCTGCACCTGGTGCAACCCGCTGACGTGACCCTGGCTGCCGCTAGGGGATATGCCCCAGCGTTCTGCAGGCACCAGATCGTGGCGGAGGATTTGACGATCAACAGCGTGGCCTCCGGGGCGCTGTGCATGGCGTGCGTCGTCGCGGCGACCTCATGACGAGGATGGCCTGACGGCGTCGGGCTCAGCTGAGGTAGCCCTCGACTTCGCCGGCCACGTTATTGGCCAGCGCGGTTACCAGCCTGCCCGGGTGGGGGAGTAGGTAATCGTCCGGCCATCGCCCTGAACGCTCTCACCAGGCGAGCCGGGATGGCCAGGCTTACCGCTCGGGGCGGCCTGATCGCCGCCGTCCGCGCCGTCTGTGCCGTCTGCGCCGTCTGCGAGTCCGGCGCTGAGCAGCGACAGCAGGGTGCGGGCCGGCAACAGCGCAACATGCAGTTCACCGAGTTCGACGAAACTCACCGGATTGGTCATCGAAGGCTCCTTAAAACGGCGGGCAGTACCGGTATTGGTGCGTTCAAGGTGCCCAGCGCGTGTGGGAGGTCGCAATCCGTAGCCATACGGAACCTTGGAGTCTGGATACGTATATCGGATGGCGGGCGGGTATCTCGATGGTGATGCCGACATCGAGGAGGCTCGAATGCGTCCGATCGACGAGCAGACCGTGCTGGTCACCGGTGCCACCAGCGGCCTGGGGCGGCAGTTGGTCCAGCGGCTCGCAGCGGCGGGTACCACCGTCGTCGCGCACGGCCGCGACATCGAGCGGCTGCGCCGCGCCCGTGACGAGATTTGCGACGCGGCCGGCCGGGAAGTGCACATCATCCAGGCCGATCTCGCCGACCTGAGCCAGGTTCACCAGCTGGCCGGCGAGGTGCTGGATCGGTATCCACAGCTAGATGCGCTGGTCAACAACGCCGGAGTCGGTTTCGGTTCACCCGGATCCGGCCGGCAGGTCAGCGCTGATGGCATCGAGTTGCGCTTCGCGGTCAACCACCTGGCGAGTTACCTGTTGGCCCGGCGGCTGGCCGACCGGCTGGTCGCATCCGCTCCGGCCCGTATCGTGCAGGTCGCCTCCGCCGGTCAGCTGGCGCTCGATCCTGATGATCCGTTCACCGAGCAGGACTACGACGGTGTCACCGCGTACCGGCGTTCGAAGCTGGCTCAGGTAATGGCCAGCTTCGACCTCGCCGCCGATCTGGTGGGCACCGGCGTGTCGGTCAATGCGGTGCACCCGGCCACCTTCATGGACACCGCGATGGTCCGCGAGGCCGGACAAACGCCCAGCAGCAGTGTTGAGGAGGGTGTCGACGCGGTCTGGTGGTTGCTCACCGATCCCAGCCTGGACTGGGTCAGCGGCCACTACTACGAGGGCACCAAAGACGCCCAACCCGACCCGCAAGCCGACGACCCCGCTGCCCGCGCCTGGCTGCGCCGCCTGTCCGACTCCCTCATCGCCCGCTAGCCGGCCAGTGTGCCGTCCGGTGTGCATCGAGCGATGTAGGGTGCCGTCATTGGGTCTCGCTTAGCTGAGACGTCTCATGAGCTATCTATTGAGCCGATTCCGGTCGAACTCCGTTTTATGTTCGGTATTTGTTGGTGTTCGGCGTGGCGGTGCCTGAAAACCTGAGGTCGTCACCGAGGTGTCTTAAACTGCGGCGAGCTGGAAAGGCTCCCACGCGGGTCGAATGGGCCGCGTGGGAGCGGCCTGGCTCCTGTTTCGTCGATGCGCCCGATGGCTTGGGAGATGAGCGCGTGAACGAGCTGTGGTCGGACGATTTTGAGGTGCTGCACTGGGTTGTCGAGCGATTCGAGCGCACTGGGTACAGCATTGAGGTGGGGGAGGCGCTACGAGTTTTCCCCGAGGAGCAGTACGACAGCGCGCGCGAGTCGTTGCGTCGCTTGAGCAGTCACACCTATGTGGTGACCGTCGACGGCGGTGGCCGGAGACGAAGTGCCAGGAGGGCGCTGCCGGTGGTCGACGCGGCTGCCGAGCACGCCTTATGCCTGATCGGCACGTTACCGGGCAACGGTGAACTAATTGCCGACCGGATCCTGGCGGTACTCGCCGAGGGGGCGGTGAACGAGCCGGATCCGGAGAAGCGTTACAAACTCCAAGCCGGACTCGAAGGCGTCGGCGGAATGACTCGCGATGTGCTCGTCGACGTCGTCGCCGCGGCCATCGGCAGGTCCACCGGTCCGTTGAGCAACGGACAGCACAGCGAAGAGCCCGTGCACTGGGGACGTCGGTAGCCGACAAAATTGTCAGCGCACGATCCATCATTGTCTAGCGTCGAGTTGACCCGCGCGGTCGGTGCTGACCCGGCCGCCGTCTCCTGGACGCGGCCCATGGCGCTCGAATCACCCGGCCGCTGCCCGCAGAGCCAGTGGAAAGCACCTGGAAAGCGGGATCACTTAACGTAGCCGCCGCACCACAGGGCGTCGCATCCCAGGAGCCGGTCCGGCACGTGCCTGGGTTTCTCGATTGGACGACAGGGGGGTACGTCATGCCTTGGATCCGCGCATGGCTAGCTGGTTCGGTGCTGGCCGCGGCCACCACCACGCTGATCACCGCAGCGCCTGCGAGCGCGCAAGCACCGCCACCGTTGCCGGTGGAGCCGCCGGCGGGGACATCCAACAGCATCAGTTGCGGGATCAGTTACCCCGCCGAGGTGTCCAGTGCTTGGACGAACTTCCCGGCCAATACTGTGACATTGCGTAGTGGTCCGAGCAATTCGTGCATCCAGACCGGTCAAGGCACCCACGATCAACTCGCCCAGTATGTGTGCTACAGCCCCGGTGACGGTGGCACGTGGACTTTCCTGCGCAATGTCTCCACTGGAGACCAAGGCTGGGTCCGAGACGCAATGCTGGGGGGCAATGGCAGCCAAGTGCCTTGCGACGAGACCGCGACACCAGCGAGTCTCAACTTGATACAGACGCTGACCGGATCTGTTGCGCCGTTGCTGCAGGTGAACCCGGCCGGGCTTCAGCCGCCGGCTGCCCCAAAGGCTGGTCTGCTCGGCCCTTTGGGTCTATTCGATGCGCTGTTCGCTGACCTGAGCCGGTAAGCACACCGGGTCCATCCGGTTAGCCGTGGAAGGTGGTCGTACCAGCGCCCTCGGGGGTTGGCGCTTTGGCGCTGGTACGGCCAGTGTGTTAACGACGACGTTCGGTGGCGGTCGCGGCTGTGATCAGTTTGTCCCGAAGGTCGGATCCCTTTGTCACCCAGGCCACCCAGCACAGCCTCATCGGCCAACGCTGGTGTCCGGCAGGCCGTCGGTGCCGGAATCGAGTCGCCGGTCGAGCCAGACCCGGTCGCGGACGTCTATGCCATCGACCCGGAGACCTGGTGGGTAGCCGGTGGCTACGGTGAAGGCGTCGCGCTCGACTGAGGTCATCCGAAAGCCGTGGCGTTGATAGAAGCGCAGGTTGTCGATATCCGCCGACGCGGTTGCTACCCACACGGTGGATTCCCCCTCCTCGCGAAGCGCCGCTATGGCGGTGTTCAGCAACCGTCCGCCGAGGCCGCGGCCCTGGTGGTCTTCCCGCACCGCCATGTTCGTGATCTCAGCTTCACCCCGGTGGCCGGTAGCGACCAGCTGCAGGTGCCCGAGCAGCTCGTCCTCACCGATGGCGACGAGGACGCGACCGGCATCGAGGTAGGAGTCCAGCCGGGTCGAGGAGTCCTCGGCCAGCGCGAACAACGGCCGCAACCGAGCTCGCGACCCCGAGTACCACTTCACCTGAACAGCGTCGGCCGCCGGACGTGCCAGGCTCTTGCAGAAGAACTGCAGCCGCTCGGTCGGCCGGAAACCCAGCCGCCGGTGCGCGCGCAGGCTGGTGGCGTTGTCCAGGTGTGCATCGGATCCGATTTCGCTGAACCCCGCCGACCGCGCCCACTGCTCCACGGCCGCGATCAGTGCCCGACCCACCCCTGTACGCCGCAGGTCGGCACGCACGTACCAACCCTCCACGTAGGGCACCGGAGCGCTGCTGCAGCCTTCTGCCCACGCCCGGACCGTCGCCGACACGAACCCGCCCAAGGTCGCGTCGGTGGTCTCCCACACCCAGACCCTCTCGCCGGGATCTTCGCTGTCCTCGCCGGCCCATATCAGCCGCTTCCACTCCGCCACCTGGGCACGATCCTGCGCCCGGATCCCCCGCACACCCATCATTGAAGTGTCCTTCGTCTAATGACGTCGGTGGAGCGCCGTTTCTGGGTAAGCCTGATGGTGCTGACAACGTAAATCAGCTGCCATTTCAGGGTCGGGCTAACCCTACCTGAAAACGGGGGTTCACCTCGGTGGGCAGGGTGCGAGCACTCTGGTCCAGGCCATTTTGCCCAGCGCACTGATCTGTGCGGCAAGAAGCTAATTCATCATTCGGTGGTTCAGTTTGCGGCCCGCCCGGACACTCGATTTGATCAAAGAACTTCATGAGGCGCGCTCCTCGGCAGACCAGATACTCAGGCCGCGGCGTTTTCGCTGTGCGAGGGCAATGCTGTGCTGACAAACGCTGACCGCTAATGATCACCCGTCTCCAACCTAAAGAGGCGGCGCCTTTGACCGCC
>DASUVX010000057.1:0-14291 GCA_036378735.1 Pseudonocardiaceae bacterium
TAAGCCGAACCGGGTTGGCTGCCGTTACGGACCGCTCAGACCGGGGTTGGCGGTACTTGAAGAGCCACCAACGGGCTTAGCGGCCGAGCTGGGAGATGGCGGCGGTCTGGCTGCCACTGCGTAGCGGGCCGGGGGACCACCAGCCGGGGCGCACGGCGGTGCCGGTCTTGAGGGTGGGACCCGCGGCGTCGGGTACCCGGGGCTGGATGACCATCAGCTTGCCCCAGTCGGTGTCCCAGTTCTCCTTCAGGTAGGTCGGTACCTCCTGCTGGGTGGCCAGGATCTGCAGCCAGCCGATCGGGCCTCCGGCGTCGCGCGACGACCAGGTTTTGCTGTAGTCGGTCAGCACCTCATCGGGCAGCAGCCGGTACTGCGGCAGCTCCGCGATCCCATTGCGGATGCCGAACGGGCGCACGCACGGGTGCACGAAACCCACCGGCCAGTCCAGGAAGACCGGGGGTGTCGGCGCCACCAGGTCGGTCAGCGAGCTGAGCACCGGTACCCGCGGCGCGGAGAACGCCAGCCATCCCTCATCCGTCACGTCGGCGTCGATGGCGATCAGCCGGACCGCATCCGCTCCGGCGGCGCGGCCACCCACGCCCAGGCGGTAGTCCCGCCAGCCCGGGGCGTTGGCGGTGGCCCGGCCACCGATCGGGGTCTGGTCGATGACCTTGAAGCCGTGCTCGGTGCGCCGGGCGAACTCGGCGAACAGGGGCGTGGTGGCAGACAGCTTCCCGGCTACCGAGACCACCACCGGTGCCCGGCCGTCCCGAGCTGCGACGGGCAGCGCGTACCAGTTAGTACGAACGTTGCCGGTGCCGGCGCTGTCCGGGTTGAAGCTGCTCCAGATCGGGATCTCCGCGCCGCCGAGACCCGATGGTGGAGCCTCGACGGGGTTGTCAGAGTTGTTGCTGTCATTGCCGGGCTTGGGCAGGCGGTCACCACGGGCACTCTGGCCGTCCGCCCGGTCACCCGGGTTGGCGGCGGCGTTGGTGTTCGGAGTTTCCTTGACGGGGAAGTGGTTGAGCTCGAAACCGCGCTGCAGCGGGATATCGGCCAGCAGCGTTCCGTGCAAGGGCCGTAGCGCACCGGCGCGCCGGTCGGGCTCCACGGCCACCGCGTCGGTGAGGTTGCAGCTGTGGCCCGTGATGTGGGCGATGTTGGCCGCGGCCATGCTGTAGCCGTCGCGCTGCTTATGCATGGCCTTGACCATGACGGCGACTTCGGCGAGCACCAGCAGCCCGCAGAACACCGCAATCGGAGCGGACGCGATTCGCAATGCCCGCCGCGCGCCGCGCCGGTCCGGCACGGGCGGTGGAGGCCCACCCGGCTCATGCCGCAACCCCTCGATGACGGCGACGAATCCCGCCAGCACGGCACCCACGATCAGCAGCGTGCTCGCCTGGATGCCGTGGATCGACGGTGGCTTGTCGAACCAGGGCACCCCGTACTGCGAGACGTACCAGGGCGCGTTGGGCCCGGTCGAGGACATCGCCAGGATCACCAGCATGCCGGACAGGAACCACCACCGGTTACGCGCCGAGCGCAGCACGTTGGAGCTGGTAGCCAGCGCCGTCAACGCGGCCAGTGCGGCGCCGATCGAGGCGAACGCGCCGAAGTGGTGGGTCCATTTGGTGGGCGTCAGCGCCAGCAGGGCCAGCGCCGTGCCCGCGGTGCCGATCAGCCGCCGGCTCGGCCCCAGGCCCGCACCGGGGATGCCGCCGCGGCGCAGCAGCACCACCAGGCTGGTGCCCAGGCACAGCAGCAACATCAGCACCGGGAACCGGCGGGCCAGCGCCCCGTCGGGCATGTCGGAAAACAGCCACTGATAGCGCAACGGCTCCTGGAACCAGGACAGGTTGGGTCCGATCTCGGTGCGGATCCGGGTCGCTTCCAGCACCCCGGCCAGCGTCTGATCGGCGAAGATCACCACAAGCACCAGGAAGCCGGCGCCGAGCAACGGCCCCAGCACCGCAGCCCAGCCGGACACCGCGGCGTGCTGGTGCAGCAGGCGCACCAGCGGCCGCAACGCCACCAGGAACGGGGCGACCGCGATGAAGCCGGTGGGTGTCGCAGCGACCGTGAACGCGGCTGCGATCAGGCCCAGCGCCAGCGGCAGCAGCCGGCGGGTGGCCACCGCGCGCTCCACCGCGCACAGCACCAGCAGCGAGCCGATGGCCACCACCGGCTCCAGCCGTAGCCCATTGTTATAGGGCAGCCAGAACGCCAGGAACACCCCGGCGGCGGCCCAGCCGGCGGCGGTGCTGCGGCGCACCTCCCGGCCCAGCCGCGGCATCACCTCCCGGCTGATCAGCATCCAGCTGACCCCGCCCATCGCGAAGGCGGGCAGCCGCAGCCACGGCGGCACTGTGCTGATCTGCGACCAGTACGCGTAGAGCTCATACGGCCAGCCGAAGGGCGCTTCCGGGACGTTGAACCACCGGTAGTAGTTGCCGATGTATCCCGTCTCGGCCCGGGTACGGATCATCGTCAAGATGTAGCCGTCGTCGGAGGTGATCCCGCCGATGACCACCCAGACGGCCAGTACCGCGAGCACGGTGGCATCCCGCCCGGTCGGCCGCCACCAGCCAGAGGGCAGCAGCCGCGGCGCCCGGCGACCGATCCGGCCGTCCAGTCGATGCACCAGGATCAAGCCGATCAGCACAGTCAGCACGGCCAGCTCGATCGCAAGGAGCTTGATCGGATGGGGGACGGACTGGAAGCGGGTGTCCGAGATGATCTGCACCGAGACCCCCGACACCGGGTCCAGTCGCTCGTCCAGGGCCGAGTAGATGCCGGTGACCTGCGGCCGGACGTCCTGGGTGACCTTGACGAACCGGGTCCCGCCGGCCGATGCCGTGGTGCCCTTGGCGCTGGAGGTGACCTTGATCAGGCACTGCTCGGTGGCCGGCGGGATCGTGTTGAGCAGGGTGTTGCCCAGCGCCTGCCCGCGGCTGACCAGGGTCAGTTTCCCGTCGGAGACCTGGAGCACCATGCCGACCGCCGCGCCATCCGTCGAGCCGGACGGGGTGGTGGACAGCAGCGACGCCGGTTGGGTCGAGCGCGCGTCCACCGAGGAGGCCGCGGCGCAGGGGATCGTCGCGGTCAGGTTCTGCGGCTGGAAGGTGACCAGCGGGGCGTTGACCGGGGCGAGGTGCCTGCCGTTCGGCCAGGTGATCACGGTGGTGTCCTGGATCACCGGCAGCAGCGGTACGGCGACGGCCAGCAGCGCGCCGAGCAGCCCGAGCACTGCGGCGGCAAGCTGGAGCAGCCGCGGGGCTCGGCCCCTGTCAACAGTCTCGGGGTGATGCTCGGCGGCCTGGTCGTCATCGACACGCGACGCACGGCGCGAAATCTCGATGTGCCCGGATGTCAGCACCCGCAGGAGGCTAGTCCAATGGGACTAGCGCCAGGCGACCTGTCCCAAACATTGACCGGATCTTTACCTCGGTGCGTGCGGAGCCCGATGCGGACGGTAGCGGTGGAAGCGCTCGGCGCGGCCTTGCCGCACCAGCCGCAACCACCGCCGGAAGGCTCGTGGGTCGCGTTTGGTGAACAGGAAGTACAGCCCGAATCGGAACACTTCGAGCATTCCTATTCGCCGCATACCCGGCTGGGACAGTAGGTAGCCGCGATTGCGGTAGGTGTAGTAGCGCTTGACCTCGTCGGCGGGGTCCTGGGCGTGGAAGTGTCCGCGCAGCATCGGCTTGAACTCGTCCGAGCCGTCCGGATGGGCATAGGAGGCCCGCAGCGTGGTGCCGAACCGCAGCCCGGAGCGGACCACCCTGCGGTGCACCTCCACCTCGTCGCCCCGGATGAACAGCCGGTAGTCCGGCACCCCGACGACGTCGAGGGCGTCGGCAGAGAACAGCGCGCCGTTGAAGAAGCTGGCGATGCCGGGCAGGAAGTCGGTGCCCAGCTCGCTGCCCAACTCGCTACGCAGTCGCTTCCACGTCAATCCTCTGCGCAGCGGGAACGCCAGCCGCTCCGGGTCGTCGATGTTGACGACCACCGGGGAGATCACCGCGAGATCCCGGCGCTTGGCTTCTTCGAGCAGCGTCTGCAGCACCCGGACGTCGGCGGGGCGCCCGTCGTCATCGGCCAGCCACACCCAGTCCGCGCCCAGTGCCAGGGCATGCAGGATGCCCAGCGCGAACCCTCCCGCGCCGCCGAGGTTGCGCAGGGACGGCAGGTAGGTCGACGGGATCGAGCAGTCCGCGACCACTTCCTCGGCCGGGTCGTCCGGCCCGTTGTCCACCACCACGAGATGATCAGGAAGCCGAGTCTGCTCGCTGATGACGGCCAACGACTTCCCCAACGACTCCCGCCGGTGCCGCGTCACCACCACCGCGATCACCCGCGTCATCGGCTACTCCCCGCATTGAGCAGGCTCACTGCAGGACTCCGGTGAGGGGGGTGGCGGGGTTTTTGTAGTGGGACAGGACGGTCGCCAGGTCGCCTCGTTCGCGGATCTCGCCGCGGTCGAGCCACAGGGCCGAGGTGCACAGCTCGACGAGGAACTCGTCGGAGTGCGACGCGAACACCAGGATCCCGGATCGCTCGACCAGCGCGGTGAGCCGTTCCCGGGCCCGTTCCAGAAACGCTGAGTCGACCGCGCCGATGCCCTCGTCGAGCAGCAGGATCTCCGGGTCGATGCTGGTCACCACGCCCAGCGCGAGGCGGACCCGCATGCCGGTGGAATAGGTACGCAGCGGCATGGACAGGTAGTCGCCGAGCTCGGTGAACTCGGCGATCTCGTCGGTGCGGGCTTCCATCTGCTTGCGGGTCATGCCCAGGAACAGCCCGCGGATGATGATGTTCTCGTAGCCGGAGATCTCCGGGTCCATGCCGACACCGAGGTCGAAGACGGGCGCGACCTTGCCGACGATCCGCGAACTGCCCCTGGTCGGCTCGTAGATTCCGGACAGCAGCCGCAGCAGCGTCGACTTGCCGGCCCCGTTGTGCCCGATCAGACCGACCCGGTCGCCATGGCGCAAGGACAGCGAGACGTCCCGCAGCGCCTCGATGACCGGCACTTTGGCGTCGCCGCCGATCTTGCCGCCGGCCCGTCCCACGGTGCCCAGCACCGCCTTTTTCAGCGACCTGGTCTTCGCGTCGAAGATGGGGAAATCAACGCAGGCGCCGCGCACGTCGATCGAGACCATTGTGCTATCACACCCAGTAGGAGACTCGGGCCCGGTAGTTGCGCAGGACCACCAGCGCTACCGCCCACCCCACCACAGTGATGGCCAGGGTCACCACCCAGTGCCGGATTTCGAAGGATTCGCCGATCATCGGGCGCCGCAGGATCTCGACGAAGTGCAGGAACGGGTTGAGTTCGGCCAGCCGGGCGCGCTGCGCGCCGGGGCCGCCCTTGCTGATCAGATCCTGGTAGTTCCAGACGATGGGTGTCATGAAGAAACTCAGCGTGACCACGCTGTTGGTCACCGGCGGGATGTCACGGAAACGCGTGGCGATGATCCCGATCAGGGTGGCCACCCATGCCCCGTTGAGCACGATCACCGCTAGCGCCGGGATGGCCAGCAGGCTGGTCCACCCCAGCGGTCTCGGGAAGATCAGTATTAGGGCGATCCAGACCAGCGCGTTGTGCCCGAAGAACAGCAGCTGCCGCCAGACCAGCCGGAAGACGTGCACGCTCAACGGCGCAGGCAGGTGTTTGATCAGCCCCTCGTTGCGGATGAAGACCTCGGCGCCGTCGTTGATGCAGCTCGCCATGAACTGCCAGATGATCAATCCAACGGCCAGGTACGGCAGGAAGAAGGCAATCGGCTGGTCGAACAGCGCCGCATACAGCAGGCCCATGCCCAGCGCCTGCACTCCCAAGCTGATGGTGATCCAGAACGGTCCGATCACCGACCGCCGGTAGCCCTGTTTGATGTCCTGCAAGCCGAGATGCCCCCATAGCCTGCGTTGCCGCAGTCCCGCCGCAAGGTCTCCGAACGCCCGCGACCAGCTCCGGGTCGCCGCCGCTTTGATCCCGGCCGGGGTCACCGTGTCCTGCATGATCCGCGAGGGTACTAGGGCAGCGGCCAGGCCCGTGGCCTGACATGCTCGCTCTTCGCCCGATGGCGTACTCTGACTGAAAAACCGATTTGGTCAGTTAGTCAGCGGACACGGGCTGTGGAACAGGATAAGGCGTTGCGCGTCCTCGACGCGGCGAAAGCGCTGCTGGTCGCCTCTGGCTATCGCAAAGTCACGGTGGACGATGTCGCGCGCCGAGCCGGCGTCGGTAAGGGCACCGTGTACCTCTACTGGCCGAGCAAGCGGGAACTGTTCGCAGCTGTCCTCACCCGCGACGCAGCCGAGCTGCTCGGCGAGCAACTCGCCGCTCTTCGATCCGATCCGGCCGAAGTCCGATTGCATCGAACAGTGCGCCGGTCGTTCCTCCTGGTCATGGACCGGCCACTGGCCAAAGCGCGTTACATCGGCGACTTCGACGTCCTCGGCGAGCTCACGACTACGAGCCAGACCGGGCGGCAGTTCGCCGCCGGCAAGACGGAGACGACGAAGCGTTACCTGACGGTGCTCTACGCGCACGGCCTGCTGTCCGACGACCCGGCGACCGACCCGATCTTGGCGTACCGCCTTTCCGCCGCGGTCACCGGTTCGTATCTGCTCGAAGGCCTCGCCGGCGCGGCCGATCTCGACCTGGCAGATAAGGCCGACGCCCTGGCTACCACGCTGCGCCGGGCCTTTGAACCCACCACCGAGCCAACCCTCCCAATACTGCGAGGCGCGGCGGCCGAGCTGATCGATCTTTACCAGCAGTGGATGACAGACCTCACCGCCTCACTGCCCGCCAGCGCCAGAGCGTAGGGAGTATGCGGCATGGTGCAGGTGCGACTGGCCGGCGCGATGGAAACATCGCTGATCACCCTGTATGGAAAGGCCATCGACGGGCGAAGTCCCGACACACCGAGCGGGAGCACGCGACACGGCGAGCACGGGGACGCGACACGCCGGGAAACTAGAGGTACTGGCCGGTGCTGGGGCCGCGGGGTCCGGGTTCGCCGGGGGCGCCGGGCATCTGCATGCCGGGCGGGATCGCGCCTGCGGGTAGCCCGCGGCGCATCTGTTCCAGCTGCACCCGGGCGGCCATCTGCTGGGCGAACAGCGCGGTCTGGATGCCGTGGAACAGGCCCTCCAGCCAGCCGACCAGCTGGGCCTGCGCGATCCGCAACTCGGCGTCGCTGGGCGTGGCGTCCTCACCGAACGGCAGCGTCAGCCGCTCCAGCTCGTCGCGCAGCTCGGGGGCCAGGCCTTGCTCCAGCTCGCGGATCGAGGTTTCGTGGATCTCCTTGAGCCGGTTGCGGCTGGCCTCATCCAGCGGCGCGGCGCGTACCTCCTCCAGCAGCTGCTTGATCATGCTGCCGATCCGCATCACCTTGGCGGGTTGCTCGACCTGTTCAGCGACCTCCATCCCACGCTGATCGTCGGAGTTGCCGGGCACCGTGGCGTGCACTGGCCTGCCGTCCGGCCCGACCACGATGATCTGCTGCTCATCCGGTTCGCTCATAACTCCCATCATCCGCCCCCACCCCCGGCGTGTCGCGCCCCCATGCCCCGCGTGTCGTGCGCTCGTGCCCGCTGTGTCGCGCCCGCGTGCCCGCTCAGCCACCGGTGGTCAGCAGGATCTTGCCGACCACACCACCGTCCTCCAGCATCTGATGCGCCCGTGCCGCCTCGGCCAGCGGTACAGTCGCATGCACCACCGGCACGACCCGGCCGTCACCGAACAGAGGCCATACCCGGGCGACGACGTCGGCGCACAGCACGGCTTTGCCGTGCGGACCGTCCACCGGTCGCCCGCGCAGCCCGATGGCCGCGATGCTGGCGCGCTTGGGCAATAAGGCGCCGAGGTTGACCTCAGCCTTGACCCCGCCTTGCAGGCCGATGACCACCAGCCGACCATCCGGGGCCAGCGCGGTGAGGTTGCGGTCCAGATACTTGGCGCCCATGTTGTCGAGGATGACGTCGGCGCGGCCGCGCAGCTCCTCGGCGAAGTCCTGCGACCGGTAGTCGATCAAGATCTGGGCGCCCAGCTCCGCGCAGCGGGCCAGCCGCGGCCCCGACGCGGTGGTCGCCACCTGCGCGCCCAGCGCCCGGCCCACCTGGATCGCATGGGTGCCGATACCGCCGGATCCACCGTGCACCAGCAGCAGCTCACCGGCGGCCAGCCCGGCATGGCGCACCACCGTCGACCACACCGTGCAGGCCACCTCGGGCACGCCACCGGCGGTCACCACGTCGACCCCGGGCGGCAGCGGCATCACCTGACCAGCCGGCACCGCGACCCGCTCGGCGTAGCCGCCGCCGGCCACCAGCGCGCACACCTCGTCGCCGACCGCGAACCCGGACACCCCGTCGCCAAGCGAGGCCACCCGGCCGGCACATTCCAGCCCGGGGATCACGGTGGTGCCCGCTGGCGCGGGGTACCGGCCCTGGCGTTGCAGCAGGTCCGCCCGGTTCACCGACGTCGCGGTGACGTCAATCAGCACCTCCCCGGCGCCCGGCGTGGGATCGGGTTGCTCGGTGAGCGTCAAGACGTCCGGACCGCCGTACTCAGAGATGGTGATCGCGCGCACAGTGCCCGACGGTAGTCGTAGCGTGGCGGCCATGGCCCTGCCCCCGCCGGTCTCCGGGCCAGAACCCTGGCCGTTGCGGCATCTCGTGCTGCGCACACCCCGCCTGACACTGCGCCCGGACGACGATGAGGGGCTCTACGAGCTGGCGGCGCTGGCGGTGCGCGGTATTCACCCGCCCGAGGAGATGCCCTTCGGGCAGCCCTGGACCGACCAAGCCCCCGACGATGTGGTGCGCGGCACGCTCCAGTACCACTGGGGCGCGCGCTCGCGGCTGACGCCGTCGGACTGGAACGTCAACTTCCTGGTCCGCCACCAGGGCCGAGTCATCGGCACTCAGGGTCTGTCGGCGAAGAGTTTCCCGATCATCCAGGAAGTCTCGAGCGGTTCCTGGCTGGGCTCGGCGCACCAGCGCCGCGGATTCGGCACCGAGATGCGGGCCGCCGTGCTGCTGCTGGCTTTCGATCACCTCGACGCCACCGCCGCGCGATCCGGGGCATACTCCGACAACCCCGCGTCGCTGCGGGTGAGCGAGAAGCTGGGCTACCGCGCCAACGGCACCCGCACATTTGCCCGGCGTGGCATCGCGGCCACCGAGATCCAGTTGCTGCTGGAGGCCGCACACTTCGTCCGTCCGGAGTGGACACTAGAAGTGGATGGGCTGGACGGCTGCCGCCAGCTGCTGGGCACCGTCTAGGGGTACAGCCGGTGCGGGCCGCGGAACAAGAAGGTGGACTCGCGGATGCTGTCCAGAGCCAGCAGCACCATGACGATCCGGTTGAGTCCCGCGCCGAGGCCGCCATGGGGCGGAGTGCCGTAGCGGAACGAATCGAGGTAGGTCCGCAGCGGTTCCAGCTCCATGCCCTTTTCTCGGGCTTGGGCCACCAGCACGTCGTATCGGTGTTCGCGCTGAGCTCCGGTGGTGATTTCGACGCCTTTCCACAGCAAATCAAAGCTTTCTGTGACCGCCAAGTTGTTTGCCGGCCGCAGGTGGTAGAAGGGTCGCACGCTGATCGGATACTCGGTGACGAAAACGAACTCGTGACCATATCGATCGCTGATCAACGATGACAGCAGCCGCTCACCCTCGGGGTCCAGGTCGCCCTTGGCGTCACCCTGCCAGCCGTTGCACCGGAGCAACTGCTGCGCGTCGGCCATGGTCAGCCGCGGAAAGGGCAGCTCAGGCACGACGACCTCGACGCCACAATGGGTCTGGATGGCTTCGCCGTGCTCGTCGCGGACCAGAGTCAACGCATGGGCGATCATCCGCTCCTCGAAGCACATGACGTCTTCCACGCCGTCGATCCAGGCGAGCTCGACATCGATTCCGGTGAACTCGGTGGCGTGCCGGCTGGTGAAACTCGGTTCAGCACGGAATACCGGGCCGATTTCGAAGAACTTGTCGAAGCCGCCCGAGATGGCCATCTGCTTGTAGAACTGCGGTGACTGTGCGAGATAGGCCCAGGTGTCGAAATACTTGACGGCAAACACCTCGGCGCCTGATTCCGACGCGGTACCCATCAGTTTAGGGGTATGCATCTCAGTAGCGCCCTGCGCGAATGCGAACTCTCGAAGACCACGCTCGAAGGTGCTCTGCACGTCGAAGATCAAATGACGGGCAGGGTGGCGCACATCGAGGAACCGCCAGTCCAAGCGGTGATCGATACTGGAGTCTTCCTGGATGGGTAACGACGGTTCGGCGCGGTTGACGACCTGAATCGACGCCGGGATCAGCTCGAGACCTCCGAGTTTGACGGCGGGGTTGTCCACCACCGTGCCCACCACGGTGACTGCCGATTCGACCGGAGCGCCGTGCTGCAGGATGGCCTCGACCTCAGACGCTGGTTCGGTGCGCTTGTTCGTCACCTGAACTATGCCGGTGTGATCACGGATCAGCACGAACTGGATCTTGTGCTGTAGCCGCAGGGTATTGATCCAGCCATGGACGGTCACCTGGTCGCCCACGTGCGCAGCGAGGTCGCGTACCAACGTCCGGGGCATGCCGGCAGGCTAGTGCACCGCACGATCTCTAGGGTGCCTGTATGGCTCACTTCGGTGATCTGGCGAAGGAGATCTACCAGCGGGGACTCGCCGGCCAACGGCCCGATCTGCCGCTGACCGCAGATGGGCTGGAGGCCGCAGCGCGCCACGCGCTGCCGCCCGAGGCGCTCAGTTACGTGGCCGGCGGGGCGTCCACCGAGCGCACCATCGCCGCGAACCGGGAGGCGTTCGCCCGCTGGCGGATCGTGCCGCGGATGCTGCGCGGAGTCACCGAACGCGACCTGTCCACCACGGTGCTGGGGACGCCGATGACGGCCCCGGTGCTCACCGCCCCGATCGGGGTGCTCGGTCTGGTGCACCCGGACGCAGACCTCGCGGTCGCCCGCGCCGCCGCGGCGCTTGGACTGACCAGCGTGCTGTCCACCGCGTCGTCGACCACCCTGGAGGACGTCGCCGCGGCGGTACCGGATGCGCCGCGCTGGTTCCAGCTGTACTGGCCGCGGGATCTCCAGCTGGCCGAGTCGCTGGTGCGCCGCGCCGATGCGGCCGGCTACCGGGCCATCGTGCTGACCGTGGACACCTGGTCACTGGGCTGGCGGCCGCAGGATCTGGCGTTGGCGCACCAGCCGTTTCTGCAACGCAAAGGCATCGCCAACTACCTGTCCGATCCGGTGTTCCAGGCCCGGCTGGGCGGGCCACCCGAGGAATCCGAACAGGCCAAGCAAAAAGCCGTGCAGCTCTGGATGGAGCTGTTCGGCAACCCGGCGCTGGGGTGGTCGGATCTGTCGCGGTTGCGGGAGTGGACCCGGTTGCCGGTGCTGGTCAAGGGAATCTGCCATCCCGATGACGCCCGGGCCGCGCTGGACCATGGTGTCGACGGCCTGGTGGTGTCCAATCACGGCGGCCGGCAGGTCGACGGGTCCCGCGCGACGCTGGATTGCCTGCCCGGCGTGGTCGCCGCCGTCGACGGGCGAGCTCCGGTACTGCTGGACTCCGGGATCCGGTGCGGCGCTGACGTGCTGATCGCGCTGGCGCTGGGCGCGCAGGCGGTACTGCTGGGCCGGCCTTGGATCTACGGGCTGGGGTTGGCCGGGCAGCGCGGCGTCGACCACGTGCTGCGGGTGCTCCTGGCTGATCTCGACCTCACCCTGGCGCTGGCCGGCTATGCCGGGCCGGCCGACCTTGGCGCGCACAGCGTCGTCCGCGAGACGGTCGGATAACCTGCGAAGATGAGCGGGGAGCCGTGCTGGCTCAATGCCGAGGAGATGCGCGCCTGGCGTACCTACGTGGTAGCCACGCAGCTGCTTGATGCCCAGCTCAACCGTGAACTGCAGGAGGAGCACCAGCTGGCGCTGGGCGACTACGAGCTGCTGGTCAGGCTGTCCGAGGCGCCCTGCGGACAGGAACGCATGAGCACGCTGGCTGAGCAGGTCGCCTCGTCGAAGAGCCGGATCTCGCATCAGATCGGCCGGATGGAGAAGGCTGGGCTGGTGCGCCGCCAGGAATGTTCTGCTGACCGGCGGGGAGTGTTCGCGGTGATCACCAGCCGTGGCTGGGACGTGCTGCGTAGCGCGGCCCCGACGCACGTCCGCGGTGTCCGTGACCACCTGGTGGATCTGCTGTCCGCCGAGGAACGGCTCATGCTGGCCGGAGTGTTCGAACGCGTGGTCGACCACCTGCGCGGGCAGTAATCCCGGGCTGTCACTCTGGCGTACCAAACCCACCCGCCGGCCGACGAACCCCCCTCCCGGCGAGCTTGGTCCGAATGGCGTAGTAGGTTCCCCGCACTCAGCTTGGCGTTGGAGTGTGTTCGGGCATCCCGCGGGGAGTGTGGAGCTGATGACAGATCCAGTAACAGGGGTGGCAGCCAATGGGTTCGGCCCTGATCGTGGCCTGGCCGGTGGCCGGGATGCGGGCACCGGGGCGGGGCCCAGAGCGGGTTCGGTCCAGGGTGGTGCGACCGGCACCGAGCGGACGCCGTCTGGGGAGCGCTTCGCTCCTGCGCCGCCGCGGTTGCGAGTGCCGGGGCAGGTTCCTGCCCTCGCGCCGGACACCGCGATGCAGAAGGTCGTGTTGCCGGGTCTGGTGGAACTGACTCTGGGCAACGTGGTCGTGCCTGGGCGCTTCGACCCGCACCGCATCGCCGGTTTCGTCACGCGGCTGGAGGACGTTCCGGCGAGCTCGTCGTCGGAGCTGATCCGGCGCTACGGGTTGAACCAGGTGACCGGCTGGCCGGTCACTGACGAGCTACACGTGCTGCGCTTCTACGCGCACGATCCACAGCTGTATATCGCTCCTTTCGAGCGCAGCGTCTTCCAGGTGGATCTGATTGAACTGCCGGCCGGCACCGAGCTGTGGCGCATCGATGCTGACGGCGACGAGCAACGCGTGGGCGCCTACCTGAACCGGCAGGTCGGATGGGTCAGCACTGGGCCCGCCGCGCTGGGTCCGGCGGGTTGGAACCGGCCTCCGGCACCGTTGCGGCCCAGCGTACGGCGCGGTCTGGTCGCGCGGTTCCACGGCGGGGACTACGACGCCGACTTCGGTCCCCACCCCGGTGAGGTGACCCTGCACCCGTTGCCAGGGAGACGCGTGTCCGAGGAGTTCATCGAGCAGGCGGGCGTCTGCTCGTTGGCGGTCACGATCGAGGAGCTCGACTCGCTGGAGCTGGTGCGCTGGTGCGGCGGGTGGCACGGTCTGCCGGTGGAGTTGGTGGAGTCCGGGCCGGAGCAGGCCGTGATCCACTACATCGGCGAGAACGGCCCGCGGGCAGCTGACCTCGGCCTCGCGGAGGTCGACTACCGGGTTTGGCGCGGTTGCGTGCCGCGTACTGAGCTGGCGGACGTGGCCGTGCAGCGCTACGCACTGCACGGCTAGTGAGTGGCGGTTGCTGCCCTAGCACCAATCGCCACTCACGACCAGCCACGCGTAGCGTGGCTGGCTGGAAGCGTGGCAGAGCGGTCTAATGCACTCGCCTTGAAAGCGAGCGACCCGAGAGGGTCCGGGGGTTCGAATCCCTCCGCTTCCGCCACCCTTGACCAGCGTTAACGTTGGGCGTGATGATCGTCTCTGCGGGTCCGTTCTAGGTAGTGGTTGCATTTCTGGTTGCATTTGAGACGGAGCGGCTGCGGCGGGGTCTCCGTCGGGGGATTCTGGTGAGGTGTTCCCGGTCGGCTGCCACAGCAGGCCGCCGAGGCGTTGGGCGACGTCGCGCCGGATGGTGGCGGTGATGTGCTGATAGCGCGCGGCCATCGCGGTGTTGGACCATCCCATCACGCCCATGACGGTGCGTTCGGGAACACCCAGCAGGAGGAGCACTGTCGCGGCGGTGTGCCGCGCGTCGTGCAACCGACGCTCGGCCACGCCTGCGCGGGCGATGAGCAGTTTCCATTCACGGTGATCGGTGCGCAGGTTGAGCGGCTGGCCGGTTGGGGTGGTGAACACATAGCCGGTGTCGTGCCACAGGTCGGCGGCCGTGGCCCGTTCCCGGTCCTGTTCGGTGCGGTGTCGCTGAAGCAGGGTCACTAGTTCGTCGGGCAGGCCGATGATCCGGTTGCCGGCTTTGGACTTGGTGGGGCCGGTCTCCTCGCGCAGCGGCATACGTTGCGGGCAGTGCCCGCCGTGCTTGTGGCCGCACGGCATGGAACACCCGTGCCTCCATTTGGGCCGTAGCCGGTTGCGGCGCAC
>DASUVX010000058.1:0-14711 GCA_036378735.1 Pseudonocardiaceae bacterium
AGCCGGCCGGGTGGACAATGACGCGACGCTGGCGGTGTACGCGCAGATGGCCGTCGCGCAGGTGCAGGCCGGCGCGCACCTGGTCGGACCCAGCGGGATGATGGACGGGCAGGTCGGCGTGATCCGGGCTGCTCTGGACGACGCCGGCTACCACGATGCCGGGATCCTGGCCTACAGCGCCAAGTACGCCTCAGCGTTCTACGGACCGTTCCGGGACGCCGTAGAGTCAGCACTGATCGGCGACCGTTCGACGTACCAGCAGGATCCGGCCAACGCCCGGGAGGCGCTGCGCGAGACGGCATTGGATCTCGCCGAGGGCGCCGACATCGTGATGGTCAAGCCCGCACTGTCCTACCTGGACGTGCTTCATGCGGTGGCTGAGGTGTCCGACGTACCGGTCGCCGCGTACCAGGTGTCTGGCGAGTACTCGATGGTCGAGGCGGCGGCGGCCCGGAGCTGGCTGGACCGGCGCCGCGCCGTCCTGGAGACACTGACCTCGATCCGCCGGGCTGGTGCTGATCTGGTGCTGACGTACTGGGCGGTGCAGGCCGCGGGCTGGTTGCGCTGACCCGACTACCGACCCGAGACTGGGGCACACCATGACGACGATCCAGCCGCCCTCCGATCCACCTGACCAGCAGCGGCCCCCGGCGCCCGCCGGCGGTTACCGCAGGCCTGAAGCCCCGGCTCGGGGACCCCGACCGAACAGTGTGGACATCTCCTTCTGGCTCTGGATCACCTACCTGACGATCGGTGCGATCAACACCGTGGTCGGGTTCGTCCAGCGTGACCGGAACCGGGCAGACGCGATCAATGCCGTGGTCGCCCAATACCCGGGCATGGACCGGTCGATGATCGACAGTCTGGCGACCGTGGTCGTGGTAGGGGTAGTGGTGCTCGGGCTGCTGTTCGTCGCGGCCTGCGTCAGTTGTGCCTTACTCATGCGTGGGGGACGTAACTGGGCGCGGGTGGTGCTGACCGTGGTCGGCAGCCTCAGCGTGCTGTTCTTGATCGGCCCCGTGGTCACCCCGCTCCAGGCGCTCTTCCAGCTTCTGCTGGTCGTCGGGGCGATCGTGATGATGTTCCAGCGGCCGGCGAACGACTGGTTCCGCCCGCGCCGCCCCGCTCTGTGAAGGTGACCGCTGGATACGCAGTTGCGTCCGGCTCACCGCGCCGTGCTGGCGGGCTACCAGCCGGTTGATATCGCTGTCGCGGGTCATGATGACCACGGTGCCAGCAACCACTGACAGTCCCCGCTGACTACCGGCCGGAGGCGTCATGGCAGGGTTCGAGGGTGGAGTTCGCCACGCCGACCCGCCGCCCGCTAATGGTCGCGGTGGTCGTGGCCGATGCGGTGGTCGCGCTGGTGCTCGTGGGGCTGGCATGGTGGTGGTGGCACCGTGGTGTGATCGTGACGGTGCGCCATGGCGTCGCCATGAACCGGGTCGAGGGTCGCTGGTGGGCGGCCGCCACGGGCGCCGTCACGCTTGCCGGGCTATTGCTCCTGGACGCCGGACGACGGTTGATGAGTGAGGCCTCACGACAGCACAGCAGGTGATGGATACGATGACTGGGTGCGCACGACTGCCGCGAACCCGCCTGCGCGCCCCTCCCTGGTCAGGCCGTTCACCCGGTGCTGAAAACCGTGGCTCTTAGCTGGCACATCCTGATCGACGTCATTCAGATCACCACCCGTCTGCTACGGACGTGAGCGCGACCGAGTCGGCCCGGCTGTTCGAGCGGGCCAGCGCTGTGATCCCCGGTGGGGTGAACTCCCCGGTGCGGGCGTTTCGCGCGGTCGGTGGTACGCCAAGGTTCATGGTCCGCGCAGCGGGGCCATACCTGTGGGACGCCGACGGCAACCGCTACGTCGATCTGGTCTCGTCCTGGGGGCCGATGATTCTGGGTCACGCCCACCCTGCGGTGGTCGACGCGGTCCGCGCCGCCGCCACGCAGGGTCTGTCGTTCGGCACTCCGACCGCCGGGGAAATCGCACTCGCGGAAGAGATCGTGCGCCGAGTCGAGCCGGTCGAGCAGGTCCGCCTGGTCAACTCGGGCACCGAGGCGACGATGAGCGCGATCCGGCTCGCCCGCGGCATCACCGGGCGCTCGGTGGTCGTCAAGTTCGCCGGGCACTACCACGGGCACGTCGACGCGCTGCTGGTCGCCGCCGGCTCCGGGATGGCTACTTTCGGATTGCCCAGCAGTCCCGGGGTCACCGGAGCGCAGGCCGCGGACACGATCGTGCTGCCCTATAATGATCTTGAGGCTCTCGGCGCCCTGTTCGCCGACCGGGGCGCCGAGATCGCGGCGGTTATCGCCGAGGCGGCCGCCGGGAACATGGGCGCGGTGCCACCGGATCCGGGTTTCAACGCCGCACTGCGCCGGCTGTGCCACTCGCACGGTGCACTGCTGATCCTGGATGAGGTGATGACCGGGTTTCGAGTCTCGGCCGCCGGCTGGTTCGGGCTCGAGCATGTACCGGCCGACCTTTACACGTTCGGCAAGGTGATGTCCGGCGGGCTGCCGGCGGCCGCATTCGGTGGATCTGTGCAGCACATGGCCTACCTCGCGCCAGCCGGTCCGGTGTACCAGGCAGGCACGCTGTCCGGCAATCCGGTGGCGGTGGCCGCCGGGTTGGCCACGTTGCGGGCCGCGGACCGGGACGTCTACACCCGTTTGGACGCTGCGGCGGCCCGGCTGGCAGCGCTACTGGACGAGGCGCTGGACGCCGCGAGCGTGCCGCACCACGTACAGACCGCGGGCTCGCTGCTCAGCGTGGTTTTCACGGATGCTGGGCCGGTGCGGGACTACGCAGGTGTGCAGGCCAGCCAGACCTGGCGCTTCCCGGCGCTGTTCCACGCCTTGCTGGAGCGTGGCGTCTACGCACCGCCGAGCGCATTCGAAGCCTGGTTCGTCTCGTCGGCGCTGGATGACGAGGCCTTCGAGGTGATCGCCGCGGCCTTGCCACCCGCCGCCCGGGCTGCGGCGAGCGCTGCGGAGCCGGCATGAGCCGCACCGTGGTTCACCTGCTGCGGCACGGCGAGGTGCACAACCCAGAGCGGATTCTTTACGGCCGCCTACCGGGTTTCGCGCTTTCTGATCTGGGCGTCCGTCAGGCCGAACAGGTCGCCGCGTACCTGCGCGCCCACGATGTGGTGCATGTGGCCGCTTCGCCGCTGTTGCGTGCGCAACAGACGGCGGCGCCCATCGCGGCGCTGCACGGTGTGAAAGTGGTCACCGACGAGGGGCTGATCGAAGCGGCCAACGTGTTCGAGGGCAGCCGGGTGTCGGTGGGCGACGGGGCGCTGCGCGACCCGCGGTCCTGGCCCAAGCTGCGCAACCCGTTCCGGCCGTCGTGGGGCGAGCCGTACCGCGAGATCGTGGACCGGATGCTCGCCGCGGTGCACCGGGCCCGGCGGCGGGCCGCTGGGTATGAGGCGGTCTGCGTGTCCCATCAGCTGCCGATCTGGACCTTGCGCCGGCATCTGGACCAGCGGCGGCTCTGGCATGACCCGCGACGCAGGCAGTGCGCACTGGCGTCGTTGACCAGTCTGGTGTTCTCCGGGGAGACGCTGGTCGAGGTGGTCTACAGCGAACCCGCGGTGAGCGGCGTATGAGGTACCTGCTAGTTGTCCTCGCCGTCGCGGTGCTGCTGGCTGGCTGCGCTACGGGACCCGACGCGGTGGCTCGCGGTGGCACGTTCGAGTTCGTCTCACCCGGCGGGAAGACCGATATCTTTTACGACCCACCGGCCAGCAGGGGCACCGGGGAGCTGGCCGGAGACAGCCTCACCGAGCCGGGCACGACCGTGTCACTGGCGCATTACCCCAACCAGGTCGTGGTGCTCAATGTTTGGGGGTCGTGGTGCGGCCCGTGCCGTTCCGAGGCCGCCGAGCTGGTTCGGGTGGCCGGCGCGACTGCGGGTCAGGGCGTGCAGTTCCTCGGCATCGACGTGCGGGATAGCCGGCAGGCCGGCGCGGACTTCGCTCGCGACTTCGGCCTGACCTACCCGTCCATCTTCGATCCGCCGGGCCGGACGCTGTTCGCGCTGGCCGGGCTCCCGCGTTCGGTGGTGCCGCTGACCATCGTGCTGGATCGCCACCACCGGGTCGCCGCGGTATTCCTGCACGCCCTGCACGCGCAGGACCTGCAACCGGTGGTGCAGCGCGTCGCCGCAGAGCGATAGCTTCCACCCGCCCCCGGCGTGTCGCGCTCTCATGTACGCAGTGTCGTGCTCTCGTGCGCGCCGTGCTCGACCGACCACGCACGGGGGTCGGTAGCCGTTGAGAGCGCGTTCAGCAGGGGTTGGCGGTACTTGAAGGGCTACCGCGGCCTACGCTGAGCGATGTGGGGCTCACGGGGGTCGCCGTGTCGGGGCCGCTGCTGCTGGCGACTGGATTGGCGGTGCTGGCCGGCGCGGTGAGTTTCGCCTCGCCGTGTGTGGTCCCGCTGGTGCCCGGATACCTTGCGTACCTCACCGGGCTGGTCGGCGCCGAGGGTGACGTGCAGCGCCGGGGCCGGGTGGTGGGCGCGGTGGCCCTGTTCGTGTTGGGCTTCTCGGTGGTGTTCACCGCGAACGTGGTGACGGTTCTGGGCATCGCGGACCGGCTTTTCCTCAACGAGACTGTCCTGCAACGGGTCGGCGGCGTGATCACCATCGCGATGGGGCTGGTGTTCGTCGGCCTGATCCCGTCGTTGCAGCGCGATCTGCGGATCCATCCTCGACCGGGCTTGGCCCCCCGCCACCTGCTCGGCGCCCCGATGCTGGGCGCGGTGTTCGGCCTGGGCTGGACGCCGTGCCTCGGGCCCACCCTGGCCGGGGTGATCGCACTGGCCGTCGGCACCCCTGGCGGTGGGCTGGCGCGGGGAGTGCTGCTTGTGATCGCCTACTGCCTGGGGTTGGGCATACCGTTCCTGCTGCTGGCGTGGGGAGCCCGGCGTGCCGTACGCGCGGTGGCATGGTTACGCGCACATACGCGCGGAGTACAGCTGGCCGGCGGCGCGCTGCTCGTCGTGGTGGGCCTGCTGCTGGTCACCGGCTTGTGGGCGGAGCTCGTCGCGATCCTTCGCGGGCCGGTCGCCGGGTTCGAGACGCCGATCTAGATGACCCAGGAATCTGGATGACTCGGGCGAATCCCGTCACGGCCCTAGTGCGCAACACCTGGCGCGGGCTGACCAGCATGCGCACCGCGCTGATGCTGCTTTTCCTGCTGGCGGTGGCCGCGTTGCCGGGCGCTCTACTTCCGCAGTACTCGCTTAATCCCCAGCGGGTGCGGACCTACCAGGCGCAGCACCCCATCCTGGCGCCCGTGCTGGATCGGCTGGGCTTCTTCGAGGTGTTCGCCAGTCCCTGGTTCGCGGCGATCTACCTGCTGCTGTTCGTGTCGCTGGTGGGCTGCGTGCTGCCGCGCAGCATCGACTACGCCCGGCAACTGCGCAAAGAGCCGGTGGCCACGCCACGAAACCTGGGCCGGTTGCCGCATCATGCCCGGGGCGAGCCCGACGAATCCGCTGACCAGATCATCGCCGCTGCACGGCGACGGCTGCGCGGGTGGCGCGTCGCCGAGCGGGCGGAGCCCGGCGGTGCTCGGACGCTGTCCGCCGAGCGGGGTTACCTGCGGGAAGCGGGCAACCTCGTGTTCCACCTGGCCCTGCTCGGGCTGCTGGTGTCCTTCGCGATCGGCAAGCTGGTCGGCTACCAGGGCCAGGTGATCGTGCTTGCCAACGGTTCGCAGTTCTGCAACTCCGGCCCGCTGGCCTACGACTCGTTTCACCCGGGACGGACCGTCGACGGCACCGCGCTGACCCCGTTCTGCGTACAGGTCAATTCCTTCACCCCGACGTACCTGCCCACCGGGCAGGCGCAGGACTTCCGCGCCGCACTGTCCTACCAGGGTCCTGACGATCTCGCCGCCGGTACCTGGCATCCCTACCAGCTCAAGGTCAACGACCCGCTACGGATGGGCGGCACCCGGGTTTACCTGATCGGCAACGGCTACGCGCCCCGGTTCACGGTGACCTTCCCCGACGGGCAGCAGCGCAGCTCCATCGTCCAATGGGCACCGGTGGATGTGGGCACCATGCTGTCTGAGGGGACGACCAAGTTCGACCCGCCGGGGGTCACCGACGACGCGGTGCGGCGTACCCGCCAGCTCGCGATCACCGGGTTGTTCGCGCCGACCGCGGCGTTTCGCGGTTCGCTGCTGTCCTCGAGCTTCCCGGCCCTGCTCGATCCGGCCGTGGCGATCGACGTGCTCAAGGGCGATCTGGGCAACAACTCCGGTCGTGGCCAGTCCATCTTCTCGATCGACCAGTCCATGGTGGACTCCGGCCGCTTGAAGCAGGTGGCGCGGAGCAACCTGCGTCCGGGCGACCAGCTCACCCTTCCCGACCGCACCACGGTGCGCTTCGACGGGGTGATCCGGTTCGTGTCGCTGCAGGTCTCCTACGACCCGGCGCAGCCCTGGGTGCTCGGTTTTGCAGTACTGGTACTCGGTGGACTCGGACTGTCGCTAACAATCAAGCGGCGCCGGTTCTGGGTACGCGCCACGCCGGGTGGACCGACCGGTACCGTAGTTGAGCTGGGTGGGTTAGCCCGCACCGAGGCTGCCGGCTACGGCGAGGAGTTCGACCGCATCGCGGCTGACCTGCTGCCGCCAGGGGCGGCGCGGCCACCAGTGCCCACCGGGGCGCCGAAGGGAAGGTGAGCGATGCCGATCAGCCCGGTCCTGGCGTCCTACAGCGACCTCGCCTACGGCACCGCGCTGGTGATCTACCTGCTGGCAATGGTCCTGCACTCGATAGAGTTCGCTGCGTACGCCGCCGCGCGAGTCCCGGTGGCCGCCTTGGCGAGGGCGACGGCTGACGGGTCGGTGGCGACGCTGGCTGGTCCCGGCAGCATGCCAGCGAGAGGAAGACCTGAACGGATCGGCCGGTCCGCGGTGGCGCTGACCGGGCTCGCGGTGTTGGTACATGCCAGCTCGCTGGCGCTTCGCGGTGCTGCGATCGGCCGGGTGCCGTGGGCGAACATGTACGAGTTCATCTCAGCCATTTGCTTCGTCGCGGTGGCCGGCTGGCTGGTGGTGTTGTACCGGCAACGGGGCGCGGCGGCATCGTTGCAGCGGCTGGGCGGGTTTGTCCTGCTCGCTGTTGTGGTGCTGATGTTCTTGGGCGGCACGGTGCTCTACGCGCGGGCTGAACCGCTGATCCCGGCGCTGAACTCGTACTGGATCACCATCCACGTCTCCGCGGCGATCACTGCGACGGGGATCTTGCTGGTCTCCGGGGTGGCCAGTGTGCTGTATTTGGCGGGCTCGCCAGTGGGTTCGCGGATCGGAGCCCGGCTGCCGGATAGCGCAACCCTGGACCGGCTGGCGTACCGAACCGCGGTGATCGCCCTGCCGGTCTGGACTTTTGCGATCATCACCGGCGCGATCTGGGCCGAGGCCGCATGGGGCCGTTACTGGGGTTGGGACCCCAAGGAGACATGCGCTTTGGTCGCTTGGGTGGTGTACGCGGGGTACCTGCACGCCCGGGCAACGGCCGGATGGAGAGGCCGCGGGGCTGCTTGGATCAACGTGGCCGGTTTCGGGGTAATGCTGTTCAACCTGTTCTTCGTCAACATCGTCATCGCCGGCTTCCACTCCTACGCCGGTATCTGACGGCAGCTGCACAAACCCCGAGTCAGTGCTCCTCGCCGGGCTGCTGGCGCCTGCTGTTCAATCCCCGGAGAAACTCCGGGTCGTCGTCCGGGGCGAGCACTGAGCGGGCTGCCGGCCGCTGCGGGCGCAACGCCTTCCATAACAGCGCGGTCAGCCCACCCACGCCGATCGCCGCTATCACGTACTGCACTCCCAGCGCCCTCCTCACGTCGCCACCAAGCGTAGTAGCGCGCCGCGACACCTGCCGCACGCGGTCCTCAACCGGCGTTTTTGCGAGCTGCGCGGTCTGCGGACCGGTCTAGTGGCGCCGGGGTGGTGAGCGAGGCGAGCAGTGCCCTGACTTCGGTTTCCCGGAAGCGCCGGTGGCCGCCCGGGGTCCGAATCGAGCCGATCCGGCCTGCCGAGGCCCACCGGGTGACGGTCTTGGGATCCACCCGGAACAGGGCAGCCACCTCCCCGGGAGTGAGCAGACGTTCGGTGCTCTGTGGCTGGGACATGACGGGCCTCCCCAAGCTCGTCGACCTCACAGTAGGGACCTACCGGAGTATCGTGACAGGTCGCCCGCCAGGTACTCGAACGGTTCTGTAGAGGTAAAGCGTCGGTAATGGGATTAATCCTCCCAAATCGCGACCTCAGCCAGAACCACCGCGGCCGCCGCTGTCAGTCGCGCGCCGGCCTCTGCGGTGCCCGAGTGCGCCGGTGGCCGGGAGTTTGACGGCCGAAAGTGACGGGTACTCCACACCGGATTCCCCCCAACGGAGAGGAGCGATCATGGCTGAAGACCGGACACAAGCGCCTTCGGCGGAGGAGCTCAAGGACCGCTTTGACGAGCTCGGCGACAAGTCGAACCTGGGCCAAGGTGACCAGGAGCCCGACCCCGCGACCGGTGAGGCTCCCCCCAGCGACATCAAGCCTGGTGACGAGAAGAGGGTCCAGACCTGAGATAGCCCTCGCGAAAGATTAAGTTGGCCCCTGACCCGGATTTCCGGCCAGGGGCCAACTTTTGTGCCCTTACTTCTTGAAGACGTCTTTGATCTTTTCGCCGGCCTGCTTGATGCTGCCCTTGGCCTGGTCGAACTGGCCCTCAGCCTTGAGCTCGTCGTCGTCGGTGGCCTCGCCGACGGCCTCCTTACCCTGGCCCTTCAGCTCCTCGGTCTTGTTCTCGATTTTATCGCCGAGACCCATCATGTCTCCTTCAGTAGTTGTCCGGTACCCCGCCAGATGATGGGGTACCCCCCTCACGCAGACAGCAACCGTTGAAAAAACTCTCGGTATCGCTGGAAGCTCACCCGCAGGTCCTCCGTCGAGGTGGGGTCACTGATCTGGCCACGGGTGACGTTCTCGTTAATCTCTCGAAGTGTCCGGTCGACGAGCACGCTGGCCTCGTGCACGGCTCGCTGCGGGTCATCGACAAAGGTTGCCTGCACTTGCTGCCACTGGTCGCGCAGGCCGGCCGGGTCGTTGAGCAGTCCCACGCGCTCCGCACTGCCGTCAGCCGCGGCCTGATCGGCTCGACGTCCATCGGCACGGGGTGGCGTGATCTCCTCGGCCGTGACCGGGGTGGCGGGCGTGGCTGGGGTGGTCGGCTCTGCCGTGGTGGTGGCCGGCGTGGCTGGGGTGGTCGGCTCGGCCGTGGTGGTGGCCGGCGTGGCTGGGGTGGTCGGCTCGGCCGTGGTGGTGGCCGGCGTGGCTGGGGTGGTCGGCTCGGCCGTGGTGGTGGCGGGGGTGGCCGGGGCGGTTGGCTCTGCCGCCGTGGGCTTGTCTTTATCCCTGGCGCGGTTCAGCTCACTGTCGATGAATCGGCGTACTCGACCGCCAAAACCTTCTCGTCGCTGCGGCTCATCGTGTTCTTGTTGGACATCCATCTTCTGCCTCCGTGGCCTCTCGCGGCTTAGCGGTCGTGCACGAGCTCGTCGAACAGTGCGCGGTAATGCACGAATGCTTGGCGCATCTCTTCGGTGTCAGCGCCGTGCCCGGCCGCGCCATTGCTGGCTGCTTGGCGCTGCCGGGCGGCATGCGCGGCGCGGTAGTGCTCAACAACCTCGGGATGGTCAGCCGCGACCAGCTCGGCCCGCTCGCCGAAGTCGTGCACTGGGTAGCCACGGTCTTTCATGACATCGGTCACCAGCCGGTCCGCCTCATCCAGCGCATGGCCAGGCTGGTCGACGAAATCGGTCTGCACCGCTTGCCAGCGTCGGGTGTAGCGATCTCGGGCTTCCGGGTCGAGCTGCTTGATATCGAGCCGGTCGCGCCGATTGGCGACATCACGCAGGTGGCGCTGCGCCTCACGTTCGTTGCCGCGGGCGGCGACCTCGCGGTGGTACTCAGAGCCGAAACGTTCTCGTAGGTTCGTCCGGCTACGCCAGCGGGCGACCACCGCTAGCAGCACGATCACCGCAAAAATGACGATCCCCAGGATGATCCAACCAATGGTGTCCATGTCAAGCCTCCATGCCATCTCTCTCTGACCTGGGATTACCCGCTAGGCAGTAGCGCTACACGCGCTTTACCCGTTTGGTCCATTCCATCCGAAACCGGCGCAGAGGTCTGGTCTGGAGAGAACACTGCTGCGCGAGGCTAAGCTCGAGTGCCGTGGTGACCCCGACACCTCCACCGACCGGCTCGGCGCTGGCACGGGACGTCGCGCTCTACACCGCGGCGCGGTTGGTCCTGGTGGTCATCACGGCGTTGCTGCTGGTGCTTGCCGGAGTCCCGTTGTTGGTGTCGATTCTGCTGGCGTTGGTGGTGGCGTTGCCGCTGTCGATGGTGCTGTTCGGTTCGCTGCGAGGCCGGGTGAACGCGGGCCTGACGATGCGGGCAGCGCGCCGCCGTGCCGAGCGTGATCGGCTACGCCGCCAGTTGCGCGGCGACTAAAAGGCCAGCGCAGCGCCTGTCGCCGTGGCCCACACCAGCATGGCCAGCCCGGTGTCGCGCAGTACCGGGATCAACTCCGCTCCGTTGGCTCCGCCCCGGACTCGACGCAGCGCGGGCACCGCGAAAGTCAGCGCAAGCAGCCCGGCCAGGGTGGTCCACCGAACTGCCGCCAGGCCGAGGGTCACGGCAAACGGGACGGCGATCAGCGCGGCGTAGAGCGTGCGGGTTCGCCGGTCGCCGAGGCGCACGGCAACGGTGCGCTTGGCGGCCAGCGCATCGGTGGGAATATCACGCAAGTTGTTGGCCACCAACACGGCAGCCGACATCGCGCCTACCGCGACGGCGGCTACCACGCCAGTAAGGGTGATCCTTCCGCTGACCACGTACTGGGTGCCGAGCACTGCCACCAGACCGAAGAAAACGAATACGGCGGGCTCGCCGAATCCGGCATAGCCATAGGGGCGCGGGCCGCCGGTGTAGCACCACGCTGCGGCGATACAAGCCGCGCCCAGCGCCAGCAGCCACCACCGTCCGGCCAGCGTGACCAGCACCAGCCCGGCCATCCCAGCAACCGCGAAGCTGACCAGCGCGGCGGTGCGCACCGCGCCGGGCGCCGCAACACCGGAACCGACCAGCCGCATCGGACCGACTCGAACGGCATCGGTGCCGCGGATGCCGTCGGAATAGTCGTTGGCGTAGTTGACCCCGATCTGCAAACCCAGTGCCACGATCAGAGCCAGCAGGGCCCGCCCCCAGTGGGAGGCGCCGATCGCGGCTGCCGCGCCCCAGCCCGCCAGCACTGGGGCGATCGAGTTGGGCAAGGTTCGAGGCCGCGCCCCCTGCACCCACTGCGCCACACTCGCCACGAGCCAACCCTACGGCGTGGTGCAGCGCTGCGCGGCTACTTCCCGAGCGTTCTGGTCGCCGTGGTGCTTGGCCGCACCGTTGGGCTCGTCAGCGGCTTGTTCCGCGCTGACGAGCGCGGCAGGGATGTACTGCTTCGGACCGATTCGTAGCCATTGGTCGGTGCTGCCTCGGCTGCCGGTGACCGGCTGGCCGCGCACGGCGCATTCAACCATCAGCTTGGCCCGCTGGGCGGCCAGGCCGACCGTCGGATACTTCTCGCCGGGACCGCTGCGCACGGGCAGGATTGGAATCTGCACGGTCGCCGGCGATCCGGCCTGTACCCAGAGGTAACTGACGGTGACCCAACTGTTGTTGTGCAGGCCCAGACCGTCCAAGAACGTGCCGTCGGCCAGGTCGATGCCGGCGGGGTTACGCACGTCCCTGCCGAACTGGTCGGTGCCGTCGTGGTACCCGTCGTGGTAGGCGGCCTGTGCCTCGGGCCGGCCCTGCGGCAAATCCGACCAGGACTGGCGGTCGTCCGAGGAGCTCCAGTAGTCATCGGTGGTGTTCCACGGCCCGACATCCCACACCGGCGCCCATTCGCACCGACTGTTGGCCGCGCAGATCTTCACCGTGTAATCGCCCGCGTCGCGGGGGGCCAGCCCCCGCCGCGAGGGCAGCGCGACGAAATGGTCCCGCTCGCGTATCAGGTGGCCATTGGCCGTGGTGGCGCCGACCAAGCCTTCACGGGTGGCGAATACCTGGTAGGTGGGAGCGTCCGCGGGGCGGGCAGCGAGTAGTTGCACGCCGGGCTTGGCGGTCAGCTGCAGTGATTTGACCACCGGGCTAGCGCCATCCTTGGCGGCCCGCAGCACAACTCTGGCCTGCACGGCAGTGACAGCGGCGCCCAGCGTTGCGGGTGCCGCTGTGCCGGCCGGTACCCACTCGGTCCACGATCCGTCGCCGCGAGTGCCGCGGACATCGATGTCGACGGCCGAGCCGGCCGGCCGCTCGGCGGTGACCTGCGCCAGGACTTGACTGCTGAACTCGGTCAGCGGTTGCGCCGCGGTGATCAGCATGCCCTCGGGGCGATCGGACCTGATGCTCGCCGGTCCGGCAGGGCCGTGGCGCAGGCGCAGGCCGCCAGCGTCGAACCGTACGTTCGTGTCGTCAGCGTCCGGGGTGAGGGCAGCGAACCACGTAGTGACCTTTTCGGCACCAGCGGTCGGAGCGCTGACTTGCGCGAGCGCCGGCAGATCCGCGCCGGCAAGCCCGGCGAGCAGCGCGACGGCGGTCAGGGCGGCAATCCTCGCCGCGCGGACACGCCGGTAGTGACGAGCCGACGGCGTCACGGGAATGCTCCTGACTGTCGGGGACAGGTGTTCCGCTGTGACTGGTGTTAACTGTTGTTACTAATGAGGGTGTTGGTGTCCAGAGAACCTGGATGATGCGCCGGCGTCCATACCCAGAGTGGGTGAACGCGTACGGTGCGTGCCTGTTTCAGCGATTGCGAGCGGTCAGGATGGTCCGGACGGCGCTGCGGTCGGGCTTGCCGACGCCGCGCAGTGGTAGCGCGTCGAACAGGACGATCTCCTTGGGTACCTGCGCGCCGGTCAGCAGATGATGAGCTGCCGCCCGCAGTGCGCCGGGATCCGGGGGGTGCCCGGGATCGGCGGGTATCACGGCGGCGGTGACCCGTTCGCCCCACTCCGGGTCCGGCACTCCGACCACGCAGGCTGCGGCGACCCCGGGCAGGCCGGTGAGCACGGCCTCCACGTCGGCCGGTGCCACGTTGAGTCCTCCGGTAACGATCACGTCGTCCGCTCGACCGAGTACCTGCAGGCGACCTCGGGCGTCGAGGCGTCCCAGGTCGCAGGTGCGGAACCAGCCGTCGTGGAAGGCCTGCGCGGTTGCTTCCGGATCATCGAGGTAGCCGGTGGCCAGCGTCGGACCGGCCAGCTCGATGCTGCCGTCGCCGTCCAGCCGGACTTGCGTTCCCTCCAACGGCCACCCGTCGTAGACGCAGCCGCCTGCGGTCTCGGTCATGCCGTAGGTGGTCACCACGGGAAGCCAGGCGGCACGGGCCCGGCGTAGCAGTTGATCCGGTGCGGCGGCGCCGCCCAGCAATACCGCATCGAAGCCGGCCAGCGGCTCGGGATCGGTATCGAGTAGCCGGGTCAGCTGGGTGGGCACCAACGCCGTGTAGCACCGCCCGTTGTCGCTGGTCAGCCTATGTGCGGCGGCATTGAAAGCGATTGGATCGAACCCGCTGTTCAAGCCCAGGATCGCGGGCCGGTGGCCCGCCAGCGCCGCCCGGACCACCACTTGGAGCCCCGCCACGTGATGGGCAGGCAACGCCAGCAGCCACGCGCCGGTACCACCGAGCCGGGCGTGGGTGGCGGCGGCGGAGGCGATCAGGGCGGCGGCGCCGAGCTGCACCCACTTGGGCGCTCCCGACGAGCCTGAGGTGCCCAGGATTGCCTGACCGGCGCCCGGGTCGCGAGGTGGCCTCGCCTGCCCGGGCCCAACCGGAGCCACCGCCTCGCCGCCCGCCAGCATCGCCCGCACCGCGGCATCGAGGTCCCTGACCGCCTCTGGCGACCCGTCGCAGTGGATCAGCCGCATGGCTGCACCGCGCTGGAGGCGCCGAGTTCGACACCAGGGTCGTGCGGCCGGTGGAAGCTAGCTCTGCTGTCGAAGTCGGCAACTCTGGAGCGCAGCGGTCTCCCCCTCCCGATGGTGGTCGGCTCATCGTCAACCGTACCGGTATGTGGGGTGGGTCGGGCTGTGCTGGCTGCACCTCGGCGTGCCGTAACCAGGCAATCGCCTGCTGCGATAAGCACCGTGTATCGAGGAAGGGATGGTGCCCGGTGATGGAGACGGTGGTGCGGGCGGTTCCCGTCCCGGCGCGCGTGTGGGTCACCGTGCCGGGTACTCAGATCCAGGTCAAGCATGGAGCGGGGCGCACCGGCTGGTGTCGCGTGCACCAGGATGGCTCGCTGACGTTCGGGGACTCCGGCATGGCATGGGTTATCCGACCAGCGCGTTGGTGAGCCGGTCTGTTGGTTGCGAAACGAATGGCATTCATCGCGGATTCCTGTTGGTCTCCGAAACTGTCACACTTGGGCAGAGTCAGGCACATTCGCGGGCGAGTGTCGTGAACTCGACGTCAGCGACCTCCCGCCGGGGCGGATTCAAGGAGCGCTCGCAACACCTTGACTGAAGTGGGTGTTGTGATGGGTGAGCGGTTTCCTCGGGAGCAGGTTCGGGTGTTTTGGCGGGCGCGGTTGGCGGGTGCGTCGCATGAGCAGGCGGTGGCCCGGGCGG
>DASUVX010000059.1:0-15697 GCA_036378735.1 Pseudonocardiaceae bacterium
TCGAACGCTGCTTCAACCGCTTCAAACAATGGCGGGCCATCGCCACCCGCTACGACAAGAAAGCCCTCAACTACCGGGCTGGGATCGTTCTGGCCAGCATCATCCTCTGGCTCAAACCATGATCCGGGAGACACGCCCTAGGTCGAGGTTTGGCGACCTTGTCGCGGTGTGGGCGGTGGTGCGGCGCCGAGCGCCCGAATCGGTGCGAGGCAAGCCGCGACGGTGCCCAGCTGCCTTCGACAGTCGTGCCTGGTGAGCTGTCCGCTGAACGCGTTGGCAGGCCGGCGCGGCGTAGTCGTGGTTTTTCGCACTCAACACGGCGATTTCGAGGCACCGATATGATGCACGGCGGCCAGCAGAACTTCTCCTACGAGTAAGCCTCGCTATTGTTTCGACGTCTCGTTGGGCCAGGGGTCGACAGACTCGACGGAGTGCATCAGCGCGCAGATCGAGATAAAAGGATCCCGCTGCGGACCTGAATTCTTGTTCAGGAAGCCAAGACGCTTCAGCTCATGGCCACCAACATGCGCGCCGGACCCCGTAGTGCCCAAGGCTCCTCATCGACCGTCGTGTCAAGCGTGCGCGGCCCCACGCACGCAATAACCGCATCAGACGGCCCGGCCCTGGGCACGACGGTTGGCCGCCCTTGGACTCCTCGCCCTACCCAGGCCGGGCTGACATCACGCCGTGCGCGAGCGCGCAGGTCCACCTACCACCGCGCATCCTGCACGTGATCAACGTAAGCGTGTGGCAGCCACCAGCTCGCCCTCAGCTGTTAGCGACGACTGGCGGGGTGATGCACTCTTGTGTCACCTGCGGGGCGACACCAAGGCCAAGTGCCTGCACTAGACCAACGGGGGCGGGCTGGAATTGCTGACAGACGGTGCCGCCGATGACGGTCTCGTCAGCGCCATCAAGGCTGAAGAGGGACAGGACGGTACGGGCGGGGAGCAACTCCACCTGCTGCCCGTCGACCTCGGCGAAGCTCAACGCATTGGACATCTCGGTTCTCCTCCAGTGCTGTACGTAAGCGGGCGCAGAAACAGCACCTAATCGTGTTACCGATTCGGCGCACCCATACGATAACAGCGTGCGATTGCACAAGAACATGCGTTGGCCACCTAAAATCGCAGCCCGGCCACGCTGGCAGTAGATTTATAATTACTTAGCCGGAGACAGCGGCTACGCTGATTCCCAAAATTTATCACCTACCCCCATGGCCGGCCCGGAGCTGATGGCCGGCGTCAAAACAAAACGCCAGGTCAGACCGGTGCCGTCGAAGCGCGGCTCGTTGCAGAGGAGTCCCCCCGCGCACGGCCGAGGAGGATGCCAACAGGTGGTTGTATAGCTCATGGGACTGGCGTGGCGGACGGTGCCATAGGCTCGGCACGTTGTTAGGCCATCCGTCTACCCCGGGAAGGCACGCGGGGCGGGAGGAGGCCCGGTCGTGCAGCAGGTGACACGTCCTGGTGAGCAACGAACCTCGTTGCGCCGGTAATCAATTGGCAGCCACTGCGTGTAGAGTCCGTCCAGCACAATACTGACGAACTGGCAAAAACCGGGTTACGAGTAAGTACCGCATTCGGCTAGTCATCGCCAGCGAGCTCAGTGCCGTCCGGTACCGACAACCATGAACGAGCCGGCGTGGGTCTTGCATCTCTACTTGACCGAGAACCTCGCTGTGACTGGGAATGTAGTGAGGGGTGGCCGCGACGCGACCACCCCTCCGTACCACCTGCATTCACGCGATGATGTCGCGCCATCCTCCCCAAATCGAACCAATTATCCAGGACTGAAGACAGCGCTCTTACGCGACACCAGCGTCCGGCAGCTAGCAGCTCACCGTCAGTTAGTGGTGGCGGCGACCGGTGGGTTCAGGCACTCTTGGGTCAACTGCGGCCCGGCACCCAGGCCAATCGCCTGCACTAGACCGAGGCCGGCGGGCTGGAATTGCTGGCAGTTGTTGCCGCCGACGACAGTATTGCTGCCATCTCCGCCAGCACTGAACAGGGAAAGGACGGTACGTGCGGGGAGCAGCTCCACATGCTGCCCGTCGATCTCAGCGAAGCTCAATGCACGAGACATATAAGGTTCTCCTCCAGTGTGGGCGCCTAGTGGGCGCGAAACCCGACACCTAATCGACGATATTGCCGATCCGGCTAAACATACGATGGCAAGGAGAAGGCCGCTTGACAACATTCATTGGCCACTTAACTTTGCGTTCTACCACTGAGCCGCGCTGCGCCCCTCGTCCACGTAGTCACGGGCGCGTGGTTACCGAGACCGGGAAAACCCCAGTACCTACCGCGGACCGTTGCGTGCGCCTGCCGTACTGCCACTGACACGCACTGATACGGTGATCTGCCCTCGTCAAAGGCTAAGTATTAAAGGGCCGCCGCGGCGCGACGAGCATCGTGTGAGCTGCGAATCCCGCACCTGGCATCACCGTGCATCTGCGTCCTACGGAGAAGAAGGCCGGCAGTTACCTAGGTTTACCGTGAGTTGCTACGGCGCGTTCTGAGGATCTGGTACCGCCCTTGGTCGACCGAATCACTGGCAGAGACATAGTGGGCCCCGGCCGGCAGGTGGGTCCGGTGACTAGAGCTCTTGCATATCGGCGAGGCGGTGTTGTTGTGCACCGCGCACGGGCAAGCGGATATCGGGCTTTGCGATGAAGTTTCTGCTCGTTGTCACGGTCCACCAGACTGAGATGACTAGTTTTCCGCGCATCTCTTTTCGGGGTGAGTTCGAAGCAAGTACGCTTTTGATTGCACAGGGTCACGCTCTATCGAGATTGGGAATAAGCCGACGCACACCTCTTCCCAGGTTCCGTCCGGGAATTGGCAGTTTACGACCTTGCATTGGTGAGCAACGTGGCGTCATGGTGAGAGCCAGCCATCGTGATCTGGTGGAGGCTTGGGCCAGGAGCGCGCCGGATAGCTGGTCCGGGCTGGGGAGCCGGTCGCCCCGCTGCGGCTTCGGCGAGCGCTTCAGGGTGGCCGGCGGTGGCGCGGTGGCGGGAATACGGTCGGAGAATTGGCCGTACTACCCCCTGTCAGCGTCTAGCCACGTCATCCCGTGCGCCGGTGCCGTCCAGGGTGCGCCGGTGATGGGCTTTGATGGGGGATGCTCAAGCAGTCCGATCGGCGCTCCGGTCCTGCCGGCACGCGCTTGGCAGACCGAGCTCATAGATCAGTGGATCAATTGTGCACTGCATGGCAACGGAACCAGCTTGCGGAAGCTCGCAGTACGTAACGACAGCTGGAAACCTGCGTAATAGTCACTACTGGGTGGAAAAATTGGCTTCACGGCTACGTGGTCAAATGTCGATCTTTAGGTAACCAGCACGGTTGTCAGGCGACCTGCTGTTCGCCAGGGTGATGTATAGCCACGTCGACGATGCCGTCCGATGGGGTTGTTTTGACCTGGCCCACTGGGCCACTGTCCGGCGCCCACTGGAGCCACTGCCCGGCTCACTGGGCCACTGCGAGGGGGACCACATGCCTGAGGCACTGAGCTTTACCGAGATCGACCGGCAGCACCTAGAGCTGCTTCCCGCACGTGCGGTCATGTCAATGTTGGTGACTGGCTACGGCAAGGCATCAACGGGCGCTACTGGTGGTGATGCGGCGAGCGGCACCACCACGACCACCACTACCAGCAGTCCAACCAGCAGTCCAACTGATGCGCTCAAGGACCCTGTCACCTTAGTTTTAGGACTCATCCCGCTAAAGAAATAAGCGGTCCAGCGGATCGTACCCGTATACGCACGTAGGGGTGACCGCGACGCGGTCACCCCTACGTTGCCGACGACAACGCGCGCGCTTCAAACAATCGCGGGCCGGTACTGCACGACTCAAGAGCTGAAGTCGCCTGCCCCAGTACCGTCCTTCATTGCGTCCGCCAAGTCAGTGCCATCCCCTAGTCAAGGACACCGACTATCGTCACCTACTCAGCTGCGCTGGGTCAGCACTGGCCACCGTTGCCACCATTGCCATTAGCGGCGTTGTTCCACTGGTCGCCGTCGCCAAGAAGGCCGTTGATGTTCAACAGGTTGATACCGATACCTCCCTCGCCCTCCCCGCCACTGCAGTTTCTGTTGTGCATGCCCACCATGGACAGAACGGTACGAGCTGGAAGCAGCTCGACATGTTCACGGCCGATTTCGACAAAGCTTAATGCGTCCGCCATACAAAACCTCCTCGGGTAGCCTAAGGAACGCCTCATCGGTGGTGATATCGATTCAGCTAATCCATCATGGCGACGAGAAGGTCATCTGACAACATGCATTCACCCCTAACCTGCGGACTCGCCACGTAGCCGCACGACGGCTTTTTTCGACCACCTAGGTAGTGGCAAGCGGTTACTTAGATTTTGCGAGCTTCGGTACCTACCGAACGACGTGCTTTCGTAGCGATACCCCGCCATCCACCCGGATTTCCGCTGGTCAACTACCGCGCTGGCGGAAAGACCCGGTCGATGACACGCAATGCATGGCACGGTCAGTACCACGTAGTGGTCAAGCCCGCCGCACCAACGGCAGGGCCCAAATTACCTAGGTGCTCGGCATAGCCTACGTAGGCAGCGCTGCGACGATCCACGGCCTCGGTCGTTGGGAATAAGGCACGATCGCAACGACGACCGTCGTAAAACTATCTGAATCTGAAATTTCGCCGCAGCTGGAAGCTGCCCGCGACGAAAGCTGGCCAGTTGAGGAATTAGGCGCAAATTGCTACAGCCGGGCCGTGAGCCCGGAGCGTGGGAGTGGGCGAGGGGGGAGTTGAACTCCGGCAAAGTCCGTTTTGCCCGGTAGTAGCGTGTCCGCAAATCAGGCCTTCTACCTGCTGTTTTCCCTGCCAGGTGATCGTTTCGTGATGCCCCGTACGGCCCCGTTTTGCAGCGTCCGTTAGCAAACGGTTAGCAAGATCATGATCATCAATGGTCTGTCCAACGCAGACCGCGGTCCCTAGTCCAACGGCCCCCGCCCGGTTCGCTGGATGGGGGCCGTTGGCGTTGGTCGGCTAGTCGAACTCGCCGGCACGGATCGCGGTGGTGAACGCCGACCACGCTGCGGTGGTGAATCGCAGCGCCGCGCCGGTGGGGTGTTTGCTGTCCCGCACGGCGATGCCGCCGGGAAGGTCAGCCACTTCGACACAGTTGTTGCCGGCTCCGCTCCGGCTAGACTTTCTCCACATCGCATCGGGCATTTGGGGTGTCTCCTCACTCCACTTGCCGGGCTAGCTCCGCGATCAGGGTCAGGCTCTCATCGGCATCGAGAGCCCGGCCGCGGAGCGAGTCGTACAGATCGCTGAGCAATCGCACGACATCTTGATCGTCCACCAGGTGACCCCCGGCTGCGTATTCCTGGTAGCCGACATCAAGGGACACTTCGAGTCCGAAGTCCAGCAGCGCGAACGAGCCGGACATGCTGCCGTGCAAACCCACGCTGAACGGCAGCACCTGCACAGTGACGTTCGCCAGTTGCGCGGCGGACACCAATCGTTGTAGCTGCCCGGCGGCTACGTCGGGTTGAGCCATCACCCGCCGTAGGGCGGCTTCGGAGATGACTGCTGCCAGGGTGAGCGGATTTGGTTCGGTTAACCGCTGCTGGCGCTGGATGCGCGCCGCGACCCGCCGTTCCACTTCCGGACCGGGGGGCATGTGCGGGGCGACAACATGCACGGCGCGGGCATAGTCCTCCGTTTGCAGCAGCGCCGGGATCAACTCCAGTTCGACGACCCGCTCGTTAACGGCGTCGGCTTCGAGGCCAACCAGATCTCCAAGCCACGCCGGCAGACGGTAAGTGCTCCACCAACCGCGCTCTTTGCCTTCGCGGCGCATGTCTTCCAGCGCCACCGCGGTTTCCGGGTCGGCCTTATACAGGCGCAGCAGCGCATCGAGGTCGGGTTTACCGACTGGGTTGCGGGCGCCTTCGATATGGCTGATCTTGGACCGGGCGCAGTCCAGTTCGCGGGCGGCGTCTTCGGTTCGTAGGCCGGCCTGCTCCCGTAATAGGCGCAGCGCTCTACCGAGTTGCCTACGTCGCATCGTTGGCCCCGGCACGTACACATCGTAGCCACATTGTGACGGTCTCCCTGTAACTGCTAGCGTTCGTTGACAATACCGAGTAACGTCACTCAACGACGTTATTACCGGTCAACCGAGCTGGTGTCGGGGAGTCGTCCACCCGGGCGCCCCTAGCCAGGCCATGGCCAACCCTGGGAAGGCGGTCCCATGGGCAGACACAGCCGAACTGCGCCCTCTCGATCTCACCTGCGCCGATCACCGGGCCAGCCTGCGAACCCTTCCCCCGGCATCGAGTTGGTGGACTCGCTCACCAGAGTGATCCACCGGGTCACCAGTGATGCCCTGCTGGCCGGTCGCCTGGCCGGGCATTACCAGGCGATCTGTGGCGCCCGGCTGCTGTCCGCGAGCCTCACTGACCCGGGGCGTGGCCGGTGCGCGGAATGCGCCCAGTGAATGCGACTTCCGGTCGGCCGCCGGTTGAGCAGCCCCCGTCCCAGGCTCCCGGCGGCCGGTCGGCACCACCCGATACCGATCTCGCTGGCGAGGTCGCCGCGCTGGCTGAGTTGCTGGCGGAAGCCGTTCAGCTTGCTGGGCAGCGTGCTGTGTTCCCCGGCCGGTGGGAGCAGATCGCGGAACTGGCGATGGAACACCCCAGCGTGCGTGCCGCGTTGGCGGACGGGTCATGAACGACATTGACCCGTGCCCGCACTGCGGCACGACCGCGGGTGTGCGGCTGACCACCAATAACCCGCCGAAGGTGCGGGCGTGGTCATGCGCGGCGTGCGGCACCGACTGGGCGGTCTCGGTGGTGAACCCTCACCTGTACCTGGATGGCCTCACTGCGGCGGTGGACCTCGCAGCGGCACGGCGGGTGCTGCGGCAGCTCGTGACCCTGGCCAGCGAGGCACCCACGTTGACCGATGCTCAGCTACGGACGCGGCTGGTGGCGCTGGCCGGGAGTCTGCGGTGACCGTGGACAGTCCGGACCTGACGGCAGCCAAGCGGCTACTGGACCTCGCGAAGGATCGCGGTTTCGTGTTCCAGCGGGTCGCACCCCGGGGAGGATGGCCCGCTGCTCGGTCGCCGGCAAAGCGTCGCGTGGGTCGATGAGGTCTACGTCGGTGGGTTCGGCGAGTCGTGCCATGCCACCCGGCGGCGCCGCTACTCGCTGGTCGTGCCCGGGGTTTGCCGATCATCGAGCGGGTGGCCGGCAGCGCCGTGGAGGTGCTGATCGTGGTGGCGGACTGGCCCACCTGACCCCGGCCGGTCCCCCAGCTTGCGACCCGAATGGCCCCGCGGCACACTCCGTGCTCGTGGTAGCTCGGTACGCCTCGCCGCGCCGCAGGCGGTAACAACCGGCAACTCCCCGGGCGATGACCGGAGTACCAACCTGAGTGCCAACGAGTCGCGGGAGAACGGAATGGCGATCACGAAGGACAGTGTTAAGTATGTGCAAATCGAGGGTGTGCAGGTGTGGGCCGCTCCAGACGGCAGCATCCAGCTCAGCGCCGATGACCCGGACGAGAAGACCCGGAAGTTGTTCTGGATGACGTTCAGCCCGAAGGAAAACTCCGTCAACTATCACGCCCCGACTTACCGCAAGCTCGCCGAGATTCTGGAACACCACCGCAAAACAGTGCCCGGCCGAACGGGCAGCTGATCTGGGAGGGTGAACGCAACGCGCTGGCGCTGTGCCGCCGCTGCCCGGCGCAGCTGGCCTGCTCGACGCTGATACCGCCGGCCATCGGCGGGCGCGGCGGGATTGCGGTGCAGGGTGGGATCGTGGTGGCCGGGCCCGCGCTGCACCACCCGGCGGCATAACCAACTGCCCTAGAATCTCGAATGTCTGAGAATTTGCAATTTGCAAAACTTCCGGTCGTTTCGAGTCGGTAACGGATAGAGCACGGCGGCTCCGCTGTACGCGGCGTTCCTGCTGCTGGTCACCACCGGCATGCGGCGCGGTGAAGCTCTGGGGTTGCGCTGGTGTGATCTTGACCTGGCCGCTGGTCGGGCCTCGGTGGCACAAACCGTGATCGCGATCAACCACCAGGTCACGATCGGCTCACCGAAAACGGCCGCCGGCCGTCGCACGGTGGCGCTGGACGCGGGCACCGTGGCCGCGCTGCGGGACCACCGCAAGCGGGCGGCTACCGAGCGGCTACTGATGGGGGAGGGCTTCACCGACCACGGTCTGGTGTTCTGCCGACCTGATGGCGGGCCGCTGCACCCGGCACGGTTTTCGCGCACCTTCACTGAGCAAGCCGAACGCGCCGGACTGCAGCCGATCAGGCTTCACGACCTCAGGCACACGTGGGCGACGCTGGCGCTGTCGGCTGGGGTGCATCCGCGGGTCGCGCAGGAACGCCTCGGGCACGCCACGATCGGGATCACATTGGGCATCTACAGCCACGTGACCGAAGGCATGCAAGCCGACGCCGCGGCACTGGTCGCGGGACTCATGACAGCGCCCGTTAGCAATCCGTTAGCAGAATCGGACACCGGCACCGGCAATTAGGGCCTCTGACCTGCGGATACTTAGTGGGCGAGGGGGGAGTTGAACCCCCACGTCCTTACGGACACACGGACCTGAACCGTGCGCGTCTGCCATTCCGCCACTCGCCCAAGTGACGGCGGCAGCCTAGCACGTGCCCACCCAGACCCGAGAACTCGCCGAGCAGCAGACCCGAACCGTTGGCCGTCCCCGATACCATCGGGGCAGCCCGGTCGCAGACGCTGGCAGCAGCCTGGGAAAGGAGGTCGTCGTGGGCAAGGCGCAACGGTTCGAGCGCCGCTTGCAGGGTATCGTCGGCGACGCCTTTGCCAGGGTCTTCGGCGGCAGCGTGGTGCCGCAGGAGGTGGCGCAGGCGCTCCAGCGCGAGGCCGACGACAACGCACGTCCGCTCGCGGGGGGGCGGGTGCTTGCACCGAACCGCTACACCGTGACACTCGGGGCGGCCGACCACGACCGGCTGGCCGGCGACGAGCAGCGGGTGATCCGGATGCTCAAAGGATGCATCCAGACGCACCTCGCGCAGCAGGGCTGGGATGTCTATGGAGACGTGGTGGTGGCTCTCAAGGTGTCGGAAACGCTGCATACCGGCCAGTTCCGCACCAGCTCGTCGGTCGATCCCGACACTCCGCAACCTCGCAACGCAGGAGACCGAGCCATGAGCCAGCAACCGGTCGAACCCGCCGGGGACGCCCAGCGCGGCCAGTACCGCCACGACGGCGTACCCGCGGCCGCACCGGATTACGGCCAGCCCGCTGGCTATGCCTATCCAGGGTCCCGGTATGCCCAAGGCTCCGGCTCATCGGACAACTTCGGCTATTACGGCTATGAGCAGCCTGCCAGTCAGCAGTCGGGCTCCCCTCAAGGCGACTACTCCTACGGCGGTTACGACGAACAGCAGTCTTACCGCGAGGCGCAGCCGGGATACGGTTACGACCAGGGCGGTTACCGCCAGCTGTCGGCCGCGCTCATCCTGGACGACGGATCCAATCGCCACTACCAGCTCACCGAGGGCACCATGGTGGTGGGCCGCGGCCACGATGCCCAGTTCCGGCTGCCCGATACCGGCGTGTCGCGACGCCATCTGGAAATCACCTGGGACGGGCGGACGGCCCGGCTCGCCGACCTCGGGTCCACCAACGGCACTACCGTCAACGGCACCCCGGTACAGACTTGGCAGCTCGTCGACGGCGATGTGGTACGGGTGGGGCAGTCCCAGCTGGTCTTCAGGACCCAAGGCTGAGTGGTCTAGGAGTAACGGCACTATATGAATAACCTTGACGACCACGCGAGCTAGCAGAGACGAATCAAGCGTGCCGGAGCTGGTGCTGCAACTGACCAGAGCGGGCTTCCTGCTCCTGCTCTGGCTGTTTGTCGTCGCCGCGCTGCGCATCGTGCGCACTGATCTGTTCGTCGCCTCCGGGCTGCGCTCCAGCCTGCCGATGTCTCGCCGCGGAGCTCGCGCGGAGCGCAACCGGACACCCCGCCAGCTGGTCGTCACCGCGGGCGGGCTGGCGGGCACCCGTATCTCCCTGGATGGCAGGCCCATCCTGATCGGCCGGGCCGACGACTCCACCCTGGTGCTCGACGACGACTATGCGTCCACCCGGCATGCTCGTCTCGGCTTCCAGGGCGGAGACTGGTTCCTGGAAGATCTGGGCTCTACCAACGGCACCTACCTGGACCGGGCTAAGGTCACCGGACCTACCCGGGTCCCGCCGGGAGTTCCGATCCGCATCGGCAAGACGGTGATCGAGCTACGCTCATGACTCTGGTCCTCCGCTATGCAGCCAAGAGCGACCGCGGCCTGGTCCGGCAGAACAACGAGGACGCGGTCTACGCGGGTCCTCGCCTGCTGGCGCTGGCCGACGGGATGGGCGGGCATGCGGCCGGGGAGGTGGCATCCAAAGCCGTCATCGCGGCGTTCGCCCCGCTGGATGACGATGAGCCCGGCAATGACTTGTTGGATCAGCTGCACGAGGCGACGCTGGCCGGCAATGCCGCGATCAGCGAGCTGGTCCGCGAGGACCCGGAACGCGAGGGTATGGGCACCACGCTCACAGCGGTGCTGTTCAGCGGCAACAAGCTCGGCTTGGCCCATGTCGGGGATTCCCGCGCCTACCTGCTGCGTGACGGTGTCTTCAACCAGATCACCCGCGACGACACATTCGTCCAGTCGCTGATCGACGAGGGGCGGATCTCCAGTCACGAGGCCAGCCACCACCCGCAGCGCTCACTGCTGCTCAAGGCACTCACCGGGCATGAGGTGGAGCCTTCCCTCACCGTGCGGGAGGCCCGCGCCGGTGACCGCTACCTGCTGTGCTCCGACGGGCTGTCCGACGTGGTCAGCGCCGAGAACCTGGCTGAAGGGCTGAAGATGCCCGACCCGGAGGCCTGCGCCGACCGCCTCATCGAGCTGGCGCTGCGGGGCGGCGGTCCGGACAACATCACCTGCATCGTGGCCGACGTGGTGGACGTCGAGTACGGCGAGGACGCGCCCATCATCGCCGGCGCGGCCGGCGACGGTTCCGAGCAGCCGCAGCCCGACTCGGCGGCGTCCCGCGCGGCGACGACCACGCTGCCCCGCCCCGTTCCAGTGCAGCCACAGCGCATCGAGCCCACGCCGCCGGACCTGCAGCTGCTGCGTCGCAAGCGCAAGCGCACCCTGATCGGCCTGGGGGTGCTCGCCACCCTGGTGGCCGGCGTCACCGCGATCGGCTCGATCATGGTGCTGGGCCAGTATTACGTCGCGGCCGGCGACAATGGTGAAGTAGCGGTCTTCCAGGGCGTCCGCGGCGATTTCCTCGGGCTGCCGCTGCATTCCTGGGCTGAAGGCAGCTGCCGGGAGGGCGCCCGAGGTTGTGAGGCGGTATACCTGCGCGACCTGCAACCGTACGCTCGCACCAACGTGCGCCGTGGCATGATCAGTAACGCTGGTCTGGACGGTGCGCGCGAGATCATCGGCCGGCTGCGCACGAATGATCTGCTACCGCTGTGCACCTCCAGCGGCACGGGAACCGTTCCGGCCGAATCCCCGACTTCTGTCACCGCGGATCCGAACGCTGCGGCCACCCCGACGACCACCGGTACACCGCTACCGGAGAAGCCTTCGGAACCCGGAGTGGACTGCCGGACGGTGCGCTGATGGTCAGCTCCGTTTCCACCCAGGACGCAACCGCCCAGCCCGGGGCGCTGCCGCCCACCAAGCGTGGCCTGGAGCTGGTCATGCTGGCCTTCGCCGCCATCGTGGTGACGACGGCGCTGGTGCTGGTGGAGCTCAACCAGCCGCAGGGGCTCACCCGGTCGGTGCTCTACGACGGGGCCGCGTACCTCGCGCTGTTCAGCGCCGCGCACATGGCGGTGCGGTGGCTGGCGCCCTACGCCGACCCGCTGATCCTGCCCTGCGTCGCGCTGCTCAACGGGTTGGGACTGGTGGTCATCCACCGGCTCGACCTGGCCGATGAGACCACCGCGGCCTCAGTAGGAAACCCCGTCCCGGTGGGCAACCTGCCCCACCAGATCGCCTGGACGGCACTCGGTCTCGGGCTATTCGTGGCAGTGCTGGCGGTGGTCCCCGACCACCGCCAGCTGGCCCGCTACGGCTACACCTGCGGGTTGGTCGGGCTGGGGGCGCTGGCCCTACCTGGATTACTGCCTGCTGCCTTGTCTGAGGTCAATGGCGCCAAGATCTGGCTGCGCTTCGGCGCCTTCACCATCCAACCGGGTGAGTTCGCCAAGATCCTGATCATGATCTTCGTCGCCGCGTTCCTGGTGACCAAGCGGGATCTGTTCACCACAGCGGGTCGCAGCATGCTGGGCATGGAATTACCTCGCGCCCGGGATCTCGCACCGCTACTGGTGGCCTGGGGATTGTCCCTGGCTGTGCTGGTCCTGGAAAAGGACCTGGGCACCTCACTGCTGTTCTTCGGCGTCGTGCTGGTGCTCATCTACGTCGCGACCGAACGAGCGTCCTGGCTGGTGATCGGGCTGATCTTCTTCCTGGGCGGCGCGGTCGTGTCGGACCTGCTGTTCCGGCACGTGCAACGCCGGGTCACCGCCTGGATCAACCCGTTCTCCGATTACGACGGCGCCGGCTACCAGATGGCCCAGTCGTTGTTCGGGCTGGGCACCGGTGGCGTGTTCGGTACCGGGCTGGGTGCCGGTCGTCCCGACCTGGTACCCGAAGCCCACACCGACTTCATCACCGCCGCCATCGGCGAGGAACTGGGATTCGTCGGGTTGGCGGCGGTGCTGTTCACCTACCTGCTGGTCGTGATGCGCGGCATGCGTGCCGGGCTCACCGTCCGCGACACCTTCGGCAAGTTGCTCGCCGCGGGGCTGTCCTTCGCGATCGGGCTGGAGGTGTTCATCGTGGTCGGCGGGGTGACCAAGCTGATCCCGCTGACCGGCCTGACCGCCCCGTTCCTCGCCTACGGCGGCTCATCACTGCTGGCCAACTACATCCTGGTCGCGCTGCTGCTGCGGATCTCCCACGCGGCACGCGCGCCGGCTACCCCCTCCGGTCCGCGCAAGCCGGTGGCCCCGCTCGCCGAAGCGCGCACCGAGATGGTGCAGCGCCCGTGAACACACCGCTTCGCCGGGTTGCGCTGGCCGTCATCGGCATGATCGTCCTGCTGCTGGCCAACGCCACCTACATCCAGGTCGTCAGCGCCGAGGACTACCGCTCCGACCCGCGCAACCGGCGCGTGCTGCTCGACGAGTACAGCCGCCAGCGCGGCCAGATCATCGCGGGCGGGTTGCCGGTGGCCAACTCGGTGGAGACCGGCGGGCAGTTGCGGTTCCTGCGCACCTACCTCAACGGCCCGCTGTACGCCCCGGTCACCGGCTACTACTCGCTGCGCTACGGCTCGGGCGGCGTGGAAAATGCGATGGATACGGTGCTCAACGGCTCCGACGGCCGGCTGTTCGTGCGGCGGATCTCCGACCTGATCACCGGACGGGAACCCAACGGGGGCAACGTCGAGCTCACCATCAACCCCGCCATCCAGAAGGCTGCCTACGAGGGGCTGATGCGTAAGGGCTACACCGGCGCAGTGGTGGCGATCAGACCGAGCACCGGCGAGATCCTGGCGATGGTGTCCACCCCGTCCTACGACCCGAACCGGCTGTCCTCCCACGATGGCGCCGTGCAGGAAGCCGCCTGGAATGAAGACACTGCACCGAAACGCCATTCCCCGCTGACCAACCGTGCGATCGCCGCCACTTACCCGCCGGGGTCGACCTTCAAGCTGGTGGTCACCGCAGCCGCGCTGGAATCCGGCAGAGCGACCCCGGATACGCCGCTCACCGCGGCGCCTGCATTGCAGCTGCAGGGCACCACCACCCTGCTGCACAACTTCGCAGACCAATCATGCGGTGGCGGCGCCACCGCCACCCTGACCCAGGCGCTGGTCCGCTCCTGCAACACCGCCTTCGCCCAGCTGGCCACCGTCGTCGGCGAGAACCAACTGCGCAAGCAGGCCCAGGCGCTGGGCGTCGGGCAGCAGGGTCTCACCATTCCGATCCCAGTGGCGCCCTCCACGGTCGGCGCCATTCCCGACGTCGCCTCCCTGGAGCAGTCCGGCATCGGCCAGCGCGATGTGGCACTCACCCCGTTGCAGAACGCCATGATCGCGGCCACCATCGCCAACGGTGGGGTGCGGATGAAACCCCAGCTGGTGCGCAACCTGCTGGCCCCGGACCTGTCCGTGCTGGAGAGTTTTGCGCCGGAGCAGGCCGGGACCGCGATGTCGCGGTTCACCGCCTCCCAGATCAAGGACATGATGGTCGCCGCCGAGAACAGCTACCGCAACGACGGTAAGATCAACGGGGTCACCATCGCCGCGAAGACCGGCACCGCTGAGCACGGCGCCGATCCCAAGAACACTCCGCCGCACGGCTGGTATGTGGCTTTCGCGCCCGCCGATAACCCGAAGGTGGCGATTGCGGTGGTGGTCGAGGACGGCGGAGACCGCAACCTCGAGGCCACCGGTGGTTCGCTGGCCGCACCGATCGGGCGGGCGGTCATCGGTGCCGCCCTGCAAGGAGGCCGCTGATGACCGGCATCCTGGCCGCCCGGACGCCGCCGAGTTCGGCCCCAGCGCTGTTCGAACCTTGCAGAACAATCCCGTTGTCGAATTCGGCAACAGCAGGCACCCAGCGGACGATTCCCCATGCGGTGGTGATATGGGGTTGAGCAGCGGGCAGATGCTGGCGCAGCGGTACCGGCTGGGCCGGCGAATCGCCGTGGGCGGGATGGGCGAGGTGTGGCAGGCTGACGACACCCGCCTGGACCGCCCGGTCGCTGTCAAGGTGCTCAAGCCGGAACTGTCCGGCGACGCCGAGTTCCGGCATCGCTTCCAGGCCGAGGCCCGGATGACCGCGTCGCTGAACCATCCGGGAATCGCCGCCGTGCACGATTACGGCGAAGCGGTGAGCGACCCGGAGTCTTGCGGGACACCCGCACCCGGTTCCTGCGGGACACCCGCACCCGGTTCCTGCGGGACACCCGCACCCGGTTCCTGCGGGACACCCGCACCCGGTTCCTGCGGGACACCCGCACCCGGTTCTTGCGGGACACCCGCACCCGGGGTGGCGTACCTGGTGATGGAGCTGGTGGCCGGGGAACCACTGAATACGATCCTGGCCCGGCAGGCCCGCCTGAACGCCGACCGCACGCTGGACATCCTGGAGCAGGCCGGCCATGCGCTGCAGGCAGCGCACGAGCGCGGTGTGGTGCACCGCGACATCAAGCCGGCGAACATTCTGATCACGCCTGCCGGCGCGGTGAAGCTCACCGACTTCGGCATCGCCAAAGCGGTCGACGCGGCCCCCATGACCCGCAACGGCATGGTTCTGGGCACCGCGCACTACATCGCCCCCGAGCAGGCCGCCGGTAACGAGACGGGCCCGGCCGGTGACGTCTACTCGCTGGGGGTGGTCGGCTACGAATGCCTGGCGGGGCACCGCCCGTTCTCGGCCGACAACGCGGTCAGTGTCGCCATGATGCACATCCATCAGCCACCACCGCCGCTTCCCGCGGACATCCACCCGGCGATTCGAACACTGATCGAGTCCGCGTTGGTCAAGGACCCCGGCCGGCGCTACCGCACCGGCGGTGAGTTCGCCGCAGCCGCCGCCGCAGCGCGAAGCGGCCGGGGG
>DASUVX010000060.1:0-29301 GCA_036378735.1 Pseudonocardiaceae bacterium
GGCACCGGTCTGCGCCGCCTTCGGTGGTAGCGCGGTGACCGGCTCGACGGTCTACGTCCCGTGCTCCGACAGCACCCGCGCGGTGGAGGTCAGCCCCACTGGAGGGCTGCAGGTGCGCTGGAAGGCGCCGGTTGCCTCCGACGGTTCCCCGGTCGTCGGTGGCGGCGCGGTCTGGGTGGCCGACACCGACCGCGGTGTGCTCTACGCCCTCGACCCGGCGTCCGGTGCGCCCCGCGCCCAGATCGACGTCGGTGAGCTGCCGCACTTCGCCTCGCCGACGCTGGTGGGTGAACGCGCGTATCTGGGTACTTCTAACGGTGTGGTCGCTATCAGTGTCCGGTAACAGAAATGGAGGCGGCCATGAGACTGGGATTTCGCCGGGATCCGGCAGCGGCCTGGATCGACGACTATGTCGCGGCGTGGAACGCGCACGACCCGGTTGCCGTCACCGACTTCATGACGAACAACGTGGTTTATATCGATTTCGGGCTCGGCGAGGAATACCGCGGGATCGAGGCGGTACGAGACTTCGTCGAGGGCATGGAACTGGGCTTCTCGAGCAACTACCGCTTCACTCTCGAGATGGCCATCGTGGCCGACGAGGCCTATGCCTACGAATGGACCATGACCGGCACCAACGACGGTGACGACTCCGAGCACGGTTTCCCCGCCACCGGCGAACGCTTCGAGATCCCCGGCGTTTCCATCGGCACCCTCCACAACGGCCGCATCCGCGAGAACCGCGACTACTGGAACATGTCCACCTACCTCAACCAGGTAGGCCTCACCCCCGACTGACTGCGGGTTCAGCCCTGCCCGGTGTTGCGGTCGAGGAAGCGGAGGAGTTCTACCGGGAAGGGCAGGACGAGGATGGAGTTGCGCTCGGAGGCGACCTGGACGACCGTCTCGAGCAGGCGTAGCTGCAGCGCGGCGGGGGTTTCCGACATTGCGGCGGCGGCGGCAGCCAGCTTCTCCGACGCTTGCAGCTCACCGTCGGCGCTGATCACCCGCGCCCGCCGCTCCCGCTCGGCCTCCGCCTGGCGCGACATCGACCGTTTCATCGACTCGGGCAGCGCGACGTCCTTGATCTCCACCCGGTCGATCTGCACACCCCAGCCCAGCGCCGGGCTGTCGATCAACAGCTCCAGCCCCTCGTTGAGCCGTTCCCGGTTGGACAGCAGATCGTCCAGATCGCTCTTGCCGATGATCGAGCGCAGCGACGTCTGCGCGACCTGGGAGACGGCCTGCAGGTAGTCCTGCACGTCGACGACCACCTTCACCGGGTCGATGACCTTGAAGTACACCACCGCGTCGACGCGCACCGACACGTTGTCGCGGGTGATGCCGTCCTGCGCGGGCACCGGCATGGTGATGATCTGCATATTGACCTTGCGCAGCTTCTCCACTCCGGGAGTGACCCAGGTCAGTCCCGGTTGCCGCGGTGCACTGGTCACCCGGCCGAACCGGAACACCACCCCGCGCTCGAACTGGCTGACCACGCGGATCCCGGAGACCAGCCACAACGCCCCGATAGCCACGATCGCGATCAGCGCCGCGATGACGGTGACGGCCATAGCGCACCCTCCGTCTGGAGGAGGAACCAGTGGAGGAAACTCCCAAACCACATCACGGTACGCCGTTGCTTACCGCTTGGGGTGGACACGCGCCCCGGAGTGTCGCAGTGTGGTGTTATGCGCGCGATATGGAAGGGTGCGCTGGCCTTCGGCATGGTCAGCATTCCGGTCCGGCTGTACTCGGCGACCGAGGATCGCGACGTGTCCTTCCATCAGGTGCACGAGCAGGACGCCGGCCGCGTGCGCTACCGCCGGGTGTGCGAGGAGTGCGGCGAGGAGGTCGCCTACGCCGATATCGCCAAGGGGTACGAGCTGCCGTCGGGTGAGACGGTGATGCTCACCGACGAGGACTTCGCGAACCTGCCGCTGCCCACCACCAAGACTGTGGAGCTGGTCGCCTTCGTCCCGGCTGATCAGGTTGATCCGCTGGCGCTGGCCCGCGGGTACTACCTGGAACCCGAGCCGGCCGGCCGCAAGCCCTACGAACTGCTTCGCGCCGCGCTGGACCGCAACCAGCGGGTGGGTCTGGCCAAGATCGCGGTGCGCAGCAAGGAGTCACTGGCCGTGCTGCGACCGCGCGGCAATCTGCTGGCGCTGCAGACCATGGTGTGGCCGGACGAGGTGCGCAAGGCGCAGTTCGACGTGCTGGACCGGGAGGTCGCTGTCAGCGACGCGGAGAGCCGGATGGCCGACACGCTCGTCGAGGCGATGTCGGGCGACTTCGCGCCGGAGGAGTATCACGACGGATATCGCGAGGCGTTGCTGTCCGTCATCGAGGCCAAGACCGCAGGTCAAGTGTTCGCACCCCGGGCCGCGCCTGAGGAACCCGCCCCATCGGTCGATCTCATCACCGCCCTGCAGGCCTCCGTCGAAGCCGCCAAAGCCGCTCGCACCAAACCAGTGGACGTGCCCACCCCACGCTCCCCCACCCAACCCACCCACCGCCGTTGAACCGCAGTCTGGATGCAGACTGCGGTTTAGGAGCCGCTGAAAACAGCAGTCTGCATCCAGACTGCGGTTGAGGGAGATAGATGGAGCTCGTGCGGCCGATGTTGCCGGTGGCGGGGGCGTTGCCCACGCAGCCGGGGTGGGCGTTCGAGTTCAGCTGGGACGGCATCCGGGCTCTGGCCCGCGCGCAGCCGACGGGAACGCAGTTGTTCAGCGTCAGGCAGCGCGACATCACGGCCGCATACCCCGAGCTGGGGGCGTTCGTGGCGGCCCGCCGGATGCTGCTGGACGGGAAGATCGTGGCGCTGGACTCGTTGGGCCGGCCCAGCTTTTCGCAGCTGCAGCGGCGGATGAACGTACAACGTCCCAGCTCGCTGGTGATGCGCCGGGCACCAGTGACCTACTACGTGTTCGATCTGCTGAGCCTGGACGGCCAGTCCACCACCGAGCTGCCCTACCAGCGCCGCCGTGAGTTGCTGGCGGAACTGGTGTTCACCGACGGGCCGGTGGTGGCGCCGCCGTGCTTTTTGAACACTGACGGCCAGACCGTCCTGGACACCGCCGCTGCGCACGGGCTGCACGCGGTGATCGCCAAACGGGTCGAGTCGACATACCAGCCCGGCCGATCCCGCCACTGGGTGCAGACCACCTTGCGGCAGACCCAAGAAGTGATCATCGGCGGGTGGCTTCCCGAACGCCGTCGAGCGGCGTCGATCGGTGCGCTACTGGTCGGCGTACCCACCGAGGCCGGTCTGCGCTACGTCGGCCAGGTCGGCACCGGCTTCACCGAGGCGACCCGCCGGGATTTGCGGGACCGGTTGGCCGGGCTGGCCGTGCCGGCGAGTCCGTTCACGGATCTGGAGCCCGGCGAGGCGGACCGGATGGTGCACTGGGTGGCGCCACGGCTACTCGGGGAGGTCTCCTACCGGCAGTGGACGGCGCACGGCCGGCTCGGGCACCCCACCTGGCGCGGTCTGCGACCAGCCAAGCACGTTGCGGCCATCCACACCCCAGTCGTGGTGCGGGCCAGGCACGGTGGACCCGACCGGGAAGACCAGCGACTGCTCGCCGAGCTGGACCGCGCCGTCGCGCAGGTCCGGGCCGAACTGCGCACGCTGCGCGATCAGATCTCGCCGCATTTCCTGCACAACACCATCAGCACCATCGTCGGGATGGTCAGCACCGATCCGACCCGGGCGCGCGACCTGTTGATCGTTTTCGCCGAGTTCGCCCGGTACTCGCTGCGCTCGGCCACCGAGACCACGCTGGCCGAGGAGCTGGAGAACATCGACCGGTACCTGACGTTGCAGCGGGCCCGGTTCGGCCAACGGCTGCGGGTGCAGCTCGAGGTCGCACCCATCGTGCTGCCGGCCGTGCTGCCGTTCCTGGCGCTCCAGCAGCTGGTCGACAACGCGGTCCGCAACGGCATCGAATGCCAGCAGCTCGGCGGCACGGTGACGGTCGCGGCCCGGCGTGACGGCGGTGACTGCGTCATCACCGTCACCGACGACGGGCCCGGAACCGTGGATCCCGACGTTGCGGCCAGCCTGCGCACCATCGATGACAAGGTGCAGGACCGGTTCGGCGCGGGCTACCGGCTGTTGCCGGACGCTACGCCGGGCATCGGCACCACTATCACGCTGCGTGTCCCGGCGTCACACCTGACCGGCGAATGACGCGACACCGTCTGGAGTGTTGACCGTGAGGCCGAACTGGCCTGGCTTGCTCACGAATACCTTGGTCAGCGTCACGGAAGTATGCGGCACGATCGGGGACCGGTACATCCAATCACCCTCGGTGGATTCCGGTATCGGTGCGTGGTTGAGCGTACCGACGAAGCCGGTGGACTCAGGGATCCAGTCACGCTCGCCGTTGTTGGTCAGCGTCACCGGCACCTGGATCATCGACTCGCCGGTCAGCGCCGAGACGCCCACCGTGGGCACTCCGGCGACGATCGTGTTGCCGTTGCGGGAGATCCACAGTTGGTCGAAGGCCAGCGTGGAGCCGGTCGGGGTCGCTGCGGGCAGGACCGCCGCTGCTGGCCGGGTCTGCGCTGGCGCGCTGTGTGCGACGGCATTGGTGGCGTGCATGGCACCTGAGTGCAGGGCGGCACCGGCGGCAGCGCCGCTGGCGTGCTCGGCTGCTGCCCCCATACCTGCCACCGCGGCGACGGCCAACCAGACGGCGTACACCGCCGTCCCGAACGCGGCCACCAGGCCCAGGGCGAAGCTCACCAGGCCTGGGAAGCCGGAGCCGCCCCGTAACGGGCTCAGTTGCGCTGGTACGGCCACGCCGACCTCCTTTGTGGAACAGGTGCCGCAAGCGACCACCACGCCGGCTACCGCACGTACCAGTCACTTTGTTCTCGCTTCGCACCGCCGCAGCGTTAGCAGCACGAACGGGTGATCGGTTACGTAAAGTGATAGACGGCCGACGCTCACGAACTTTGGCGGCGTAGAAGTACCCACTCGGCGAACCGCTGCGGCGTGGCCGACGAACAAGAACCCTAAGGAGAACAGGAGTACTCTGATCGAATGGAAGCCATGAACACCGTAAGCGATACGTTCAGGCGCGGACTACGAGATCTGCGGATCTCGGTGACCGATCGGTGCAACTTCCGCTGCTGCTACTGCATGCCGCGCGACGTCTTCGGCACCGACTTCCCGTTCATGAAGACTTCCGAGCTGCTTACCTTCGAAGAGATCACCCGGCTGACGAAGCTGTTCGCCGATCTAGGCGTCCGGAAAGTCCGTTTGACCGGCGGGGAGCCGCTACTGCGGCACGGCATCGAGCGGCTCATCGAGCAGCTGGCCGCCATCGACGGCATCGACGAGGTTGCCATGACGACCAACGGGTCGTTGCTGGCCAAGAAGGCACAGGCACTGCGGGATGCCGGCCTCGCTCGCGTCACGGTGAGCTTGGACTCGCTGGATCCGGAGATCTTCCGCGCCATGAGTGACGTGAAGATTCCGGTCGCTCGGGTGGTGGAGGGTATCGCCGCCGCCGCTGCCGCCGGGCTGACCCCGGTGAAGGTCAACGCGGTGGTCAAGCGTGGGGTGAACGAGGGCCAGGGCATCCTCGATCTCGCCGCGTTCGGCCGCGACCACGGCTATGTGGTGCGCTTCATCGAATTCATGGACGTGGGGGCCACCAACGGCTGGCAGATGGACGAGGTCGTGTCCGCCGCGGAGATCGTGGACACCATCAATGCCGCTTGGCCGATCGAGCCGTTGGACCCCAACTACCTCGGCGAGGTGGCCGCGCGGTACCGCTACCTCGACGGTTCTGGTGAGGTGGGCCTGATCACCTCGATCAGCCAGCCGTTCTGCGGCACCTGCACCCGGGCGCGGCTGTCCGCCAAGGGCGAGTTGTACACCTGCCTGTTCGCCGGTCTCGGCCACGACTTGCGAGGCCCGATGCGCGACGGCGCCACCGACGACGAGCTCGTCGAGCGGATCACCGGCATCTGGCGATCCCGAACCGACCGCTACTCCGCCGAGCGGACCACCGCCACCCGAGGCCTCGCCAAAGTAGAAATGTCCTACATAGGCGGCTAACCCCGCTCCGCCCCACCCCACCCCACCCCGACATGGAGACATATCGGGGTTTCTGACCCTCGATGAACCCCGATATGTCTCCATGTCGGGGAGAAGTTATCCGCGGACGGATCGCCACTCGCGGGCGGCAGCAAGAAAGATCTCGTTCTCCTGAGGGTCGCCGATGGTGACCCGGACCCCGTCGCCGGCGAATGGGCGAATCACGATCTTGTGCGCCTGGCAGTGCTCGTTGAAGGCTGTGCTGCGCTCACCCAGTGGCAGCCAGACAAAGTTGGCCTGCGAGTCCGGCACCGCGTAACCCATCGCGAGCAGCTCGGCGCGCACCCGATCCCGCTCCGCGGCGACCTCCCTGCAGTGGGCGAGTAACTCGCCGGCGACGTCGAGGCTGGCCAGCGCGGCGGCCTGCGCCACTGAGTTGACGCCGAAGGGCACCGACACCTTGCGCAGTGCCGTGACGACCGGCTCCGGCGCCACGCAGTATCCGACCCGCAGGCCCGCCAGCCGGTAGGCCTTGGAGAACGTCCGCAGCACGGCGAGGTTGTCCCGGCCCCGGCTCAGTGCGATGCCGTCGCCAACCGCAGGATCGGTGACGAACTCGTGGTAGGCCTCGTCAAGCGCGATCAGTACGCCATCGGGCACCGCATCGAGGAAGGCGACCAGCTCCTCGCGTGGCACCGCGGTGCCGGTGGGGTTGTTGGGATTGCAGACGAAGACCAGCCTCGTCTGCGGGGTGATCGCGGCAAGCATCGCGGGTAGGTCGTGGGTATGGTCGCCGCGCAGGGGCACCATGCGCCTGCGCGCTCCCACCACCTGCGTGATGATCGGGTAGGCCTCGAACGAGCGCCAGGCGAAGACCACCTCGTCGGCCGGTCCGCAGGTGGCCTGCACCAGCTGCTCGCACAGCGCCACCGATCCCGGACCGACGGCGAGCCGGCCCGTTGGCACGTTCAGGCGCGCTCCGAGGCTGTCCAGCAGCGCGGTGGCAGCGTTACTCGGATACCGGTTGACACCCGCGGCGGCGTCACGGATCGCTGCGATGACGTTGGGCAGCGGCGCTGCGGCGACCTCGTTACTGGCCAGCTTCACCGCACCCGGGATGCTGCGGCCCGGTACATAGCTCGGCAGCTGGTCGAGGTCGGCTCTGATCACGCCACCCATCGTCGCATACCGGATCTTTCTACCCGGGTGGCCTGGAACAGGACGCCGGGCCGCCTCGAACAGGGTGGTTTCTCGAAGGGATGGGCGGCGAGGCGGGTATGATGCGCGCTCACCCTATGTTCACCCGTCGACGAGTGAGTGGGGCAATGACGCAGCGCATCCTTGAGCAAATCCCGCGTTCCGACGGCTGTGGGTGCCCGATTTCAGTTGCTGCGCCGGAATCCACGGTCCGTGGTGGCATCGTCGTCGAACCTGATATCCGTGGCGTCACCGACGCCGTCTGGCAGCTCGCGGCGGGGCTCGCTAGTGAGGGCTGGCTGGCCGTGATCCCGCATCTGTACCACCGCGATGGTGTGGATGTAGTGCCCGAGGGCTGTGACGACGACGGGGCGGCCGTGCGCTGGTACGTCGAGCGGCTGAGCGCGCAATCCGTGCATGCCGACACCGACGCCGCCTATCGCTGGCTGGCGCGGCGCGGCGTGACCACCGACCGGATCGGGGTGGTCGGCTTCGGGCTGGGCGGCGCCCTGGCGCTCATGGTCGCCACCCAACGGGATCTCGGTGCTGCCGTCACCGTCGGCGGCATCGGGGTGGTGCAGCCGGTAGCGGCGACGTTGCCTGCGCTGGTCGACATCGCGCCGGACCTGCGATGCCCGTGGTTGGGCATCTACGGCTGGGACGGCGAGGTGCCCGAGGAAGAGATCCACAAGCTGCGGGATGCCGCGCATTCCGCGCACGTGGCCACCGATCTCGTGCACTGCCGTTTCGACGCCGACCGGTCTGTCGCACCGGAGGCCTGGGCCCGCACGCTGAACTGGTTCTGCAGCCACATGCGCTAGCGATCCCGTGCTACCAACGGGGTATGCACGAGCCCCGGATTCTCTGGCAGCCCGATCCGGATGTGGTCGCTCGGTCCCACATCGCCGCCTTCCGGGCGTGGTTGGCCTCCCACCGGGGCCTCGAGCTGGCTGATTACCAGGCGCTGTGGCGCTGGTCGGTGGCCGACCTGGAGGGATTCTGGGGGGCGTTGGCCGAGTTCGCCGGTGCCCGCTTCCATGCTCCCCCGCGCGGCGTGCTCAGCGACGGGTCCATGCCGGGTGCGCGGTGGTTTCCGGGTGCGACGCTTAATTATGCCGAGCACGCGCTGGCTCCCGGTCCCGGAAAGGCGGACGACGACCTCGCGGTGATCTTTCGCCGGGAGGACGGTCTGCGGCAGGAGTGCAGCTTCGGCGCGCTACGGCAGCGAGTGGCTGCCGCGCGATCGGCGCTGGTGTCGTTGGGTGCCGGCCGGGGGGACCGGGTGGTCGCGCTGGCGCCGAACTCGCTGGACACCCTGGTGGCCTTCCTTGCCACGGCCAGCATGGGCGCGATCTGGTCGTCCTGCTCGCCGGATTTCGGGGCACGGGCCATCGCCGACCGGTTCACGCAGCTCGCACCTACGGTGCTGATTGCCGTGGACGGTTACCTCTACGGCGGCAAGCACTTCGACATCCGTTCCACTGTGGACGCCCTGGCGCGCCAGATGCCGTCGCTGCGCGCCACGATGCGGCCGGCGGACTGGGAGCACGTGCTCGCCGAGCACGCCGGTGCTGACCTGGAGTTCGAGGCCGTCGAGTTCGACCACCCACTGTGGGTGCTCTACTCCTCGGGCACCACCGGGCTGCCCAAGGGCATCGTGCAGGGCCATGGCGGGATCGTCATGGAGTACCTCAAGGCGTTGCTGCTGCAGGCCGATCTCGGGCCGGGAGACCGGTTCTTCTGGTTCACCACCACCGGCTGGATGATGTGGAACCACCTGATCAGCGGGCTGCTGGCGGGCACCACCATCGTGCTCTACGACGGCAGCCCGGGGTACCCGGACCTCGGTGCGCTATGGCGGATGGCCGACGAGGAGGGTGTGACGTATTTCGGCACCTCAGCGCCGTTCATCCAGGCTTGCCGCAAGGCCGGCATCCGTCCGGGCGCAGACTGCGACCTCACCGCGCTGCGCGCGATCGGCTCGACCGGGGCGCCGCTGTCGCCGGAGGGGTTCCGCTGGATCGCCTCGGAGGTCGGTGCGGGTGTGCAGATCTGCTCGGTGTCCGGGGGCACGGACCTGTGCGCGGCCTTCGTCTGCGCCGCACCGGACGTGCCGGTCTGGGAAGGCGAGATCTCCTGCCGCGCCCTCGGCGCCGCGGTGGTGGCGCTGGACGAGGCCGGCAACGAGCTACTCGACGAGGTGGGGGAACTGGTGATCACCAAGCCGATGCCGTCGATGCCGGTGTTCTTCTGGAACGATCCGGACGGCTTGCGGCTGCATGAGGCCTACTTCGACGTGTACCCGGGCCTGTGGCGCCACGGCGACTGGATCAAAATCACCCCGCACGGCTCGTGCGTGATCTACGGCCGGTCCGACGCCACGCTCAACCGCGGCGGGGTGCGGATGGGCACCGCCGAGTTCTACACCGTCGTCGAGGGCCTGGACGAGGTGCTCGACTCTCTGGTGATCGACACCTCCGGTGCCGGCCGTGACGATGGTGAGCTGCTCTGCTTCCTGGTGCTGGCGCCCGGCGTGACGCTGGCCGACGTCGAACCGCAGCTGCGCACCGCGCTGCGCAAAAACCTGTCGCCGCGGCATGTGCCCAACCGCTTCATCGTGATCGACGAGGTGCCCCGCACCCTCAACGGCAAGAAGTGCGAGGTCCCTGTGAAGAAGATCCTCGCCGGCCGGGACCCGTCCAAGGCCGTCAGTGCCGATGCGCTGCGCAACCCGGACTCGCTAGCCCCCTTCGTCGCGCTGCGCGCCCCGTGAGACCGCACTTTGCATCCAGACTGCGAGTCAGGTGGGGCGCTTGCGCTCGCCCCGGGCTCGGCGAACGTAGGCGACCGCGTCGTCGATGCCCAGCGCGGCGCCCGCCGTGAACGCCTCGGAGTAGCCGTCGTCGCCGAGCGCTTCCCGCGTGGTGCGCTCGATGCCGGCCCAGAACTCGGGTTCCGGCGGGAAGCGCACGACGCCGAGCTGTTCCCGCGCGGCACCGGCGGCGCCCAGCAGCCGCGCGGCCTCCTCGTAGCTTTCCCGCGCGGCGGCCACGGCGGCGAGGATGTCGAGGCACTCCGGGATGTCGATCGCGAAGCTTTTCGCGACCAGGCGGCCCAGCGCGTCGTGGACGTGGTGTTCCGCTTCGCCGGCCTCGCCGGCGGTGAGCGACAGCCGGCCCAGGAGGCACTCGGCGCCCGCCTGCATCCATCCGCTACCCAGCCGCTGCGCCACCTCCAGCGCCTCCGCACCATGGGCACGAGCGGCATCGAGGTGGCCGTCGATCCGGTCCAGAGTGCCCAGCACGGCCAGATGCTGGGTGAGGAAGTAGGCGAACTGGGAGCCGCGCTCCACCTCGACGGCGGCCTCCAGGTGCTCGCGCGCCGCGCCTAGCTCACCCAACGCCATCTCCGCCCTGGCCAGCGTCTGGTTAGCCGCGCCCAGAATGATCCCGACACCGGCCTCGCGCACCTGCTTGAGGGTGCTGGTGCCCAGCGAGCAGGCGAGTTCCGGATCGCCGCACCGGACGTGCACGTGCGTCAACAGGCTGTTGGCCATGCTGTTCGGGAAGACGTCACCGAGCTCATTGCTGGCCGCGATGGAACGTGCGAGCAGCTCGCGTGCCTGACCCGGCCGCCCGCGCACCATCGCCTCCCAGCCCAGGCAGAACCAGTGCAGCGCCACCCCCCTGCGGTAGCCGATCCGCTGCGCGGTCGCGAAGGCGTCATCGAGTACCGGGCGGGCGGCATCGAACTCATCCACGAAGCAGGAGGCGATTCCAAGGACCTGCGAGGAACTCACCAGGCACCAGTCGTCCCCGGTGCGGGTGGCCAGCTCCACGCTGCGCTGGAGCATCGGCCTGCCGCGGGCCGGGTCGCGGGTACTGATCATGAATCCGAGAGTGTTCAACGCCCGCCCCGACGTCCATTGATCGCCGCAGGCCTGTCCGATCTCCAAGGCGGCCTGCGACCAGCGCAAAGCGGACTCGGGAGCGCCGCTGAACAGGGCGAGGTTCCCGCGGCCGGCCAGAACCCTGCCCCGCAGCGGCGTCGGTTCGTCGCCGGCGGCTTCCAGGGCGCGGGCCTGCGCCGCGTCGCTTTCCTGGTAGCGGCCGGTGAACAGCCAGAACAGCGTCAGCGCAGCCACCAGCCGCAGCCCGGCGTCCGGATCGCTGACCACGGCATGCTCGAGCGCGGCACGCATATTCGGTAGCTCGGCGCCCAGGCTGTGCAGGACAGGGTCATCGCGCCCGGCGCCGAGCACCTGCGGGGTAGCCGCCTCGGCCAGTTGTAAGTGGTAGGCGAGGTGCTGGTCACGCAGCGCCTCGACGTCGTCGGCTTCGGCCAGCCGCGCGGCGGCGTACTGGCGGACGGTCTCCAGCAGGCGATAGCGCGTCTCGACGCCGCGCTCATCGGTGGTGACCAAGGACTTGTCGACCAGCCCGGTCAGCAGGTCCAGCACCCCGTAGCGGTCGATCCCGCCGCCCTGGCACACCTGCTCCGCTGCGTCGAGCGTCCAGCCCCCGGCGAACACCGACAGCCGTCGCAGCAGCGACCGCTCCCCGTCGCTGAGCAGGTCGTAGCTCCAGTCGATCGAGGCCTGCAGGGTTTGCTGGCGGGGCATCACCGTGCGCGCGCCGCCGGTGAGCAGATGGAACCGGTCGGCCAGGCCCCGGGAGATCTGTTCGGGCGCCAGCATCCGTACTCGCGCGGCGGCGAGTTCGATGGCCAGCGGGATGCCGTCCAGGTCGGAGCAGATCTGGGCGATGGTCGGGGCGTTAGCCGCGTTGATCACGAAGTTGGGCCGGACCTGCAGGGCGCGGTCGATGAACAGGGCCACCGCGTCGGACTGGTGCAGCGCCTCGATCGGCTCACGGTGGGGTTCGGCGGGCAGCGACATCGACGGCACCCGCCAGGTGACCTCACCGGGCACGCCCAGCGGCGCGCGGCTGGTGGCCAGGATCGTCAGCGACGGGCATGCGCGCAGCAGGGCATCCGCCAGCTCGGCGCAGGCAGCCAGCACGTGCTCACAGTTGTCCACGACCAGCAGCGCGCAGCGGGTCCGCAGGTGACCTACGAGGGTGTCGAGCGGGGTGCGGCCGGGCACCTCGCGCAGCCCCAGGGCGCCGATCACCACGGCCGGCAGCAGTGCGGGGTCCTCCAGGCGGGCGAGCTCGACGAGCCACACACCGTCGGGGTAGCGGTCGAGGGCATCGGCCGCTGCCTGCAGCGCCAGGCGGGTCTTGCCGGCGCCGCCGGTCCCGGTCAGCGTAAGCAGCCGCACCCGCCGCAGCGGATCGTCGATGTGGGCCAGCTCGGTGCGTCGCCCGACGAAGCTGGTCAGCTCCCCGGGCAGGTTGTTGGGGATCGTGTCCAGCGAGCTCAGCGGGGCGAAACTCGCCGGCAGATCGGGATGCAGCAGTCCGAAGACGTGCTCGGGCCGTCCGAGGTCGCGCAGTCGATGGATGCCGAGGTCGACGAGCTCAACGTGCTCGGGCAGCCGGTCCAGACACAGGTCGCGGGCCGTCCGGGACAACACAATCTGGCCGCCGTGTGCGATCCCCCGCAGCCGGGCACAGCGGTTGATCGCCTGGCCGAAGTAGTTGCCTTCGTTGCGCCGCTGAGCCTCGGCTGTATGCAAGGCGATGCGCAGCCTCAGAGACGCCCTCTCGGCCCAACGCTCGGAGTGAAACGCGCGCTGGATGTCGAACGCGGCGGCCAGCCCATCCGAAGCACGCGCAAACGCCGCCACCACGCTGTCGCCTTCGCCCTGCTCCACCGGCCGCACGCCACCATGCAGCGTGATCGCCGCGTCGAGCAGCTCGTAGTGGCGGCGGATCGCGGCACCCATCGACTCGGCGGCGGATTCCCACAGCAACGTCGAGCCCTCGACGTCAGTGAGCATGAACGTCACCGTGCCGACCGGCAGGTGGAAGGCCGCAGGTTCGATGCTGTCGGCGTCCACTGGGGGTTCTCCCCACATCAGCGGCCGGCTCGTCCGGCCGCGCGCTGCGGATTGTCCCATTGGACCGCCCTCGAAGGCGCAGGATTTAGCTACCTACGTGATGGGAGGCCGGGCACGAGATGCGCACGTGCTCAACGTGCTCACCGAGGTCGGTGTGGACCGCGAACTGGTCGATCAACGTCGCGGTTGATCGCCGTTTGGGTGCCTGGAACGACAAAACGTGTCGCTCCAGGCACCAAAACCGCGATCACGATGCGGGCGGGTGCGGCTCGATGTCTGACTGTTGCAGGGGGCGGACGATGAGGCCCTTGCTGGTCCACGGTTCTCGCGGGCTGTCGGCGAGTCGCTCCAGCCACTGGATCTGTCCCGTGAAGTAGTCCCAGTACGGCGTGCTGTCGTTGAAAACGAAGATCGGCCCGTCGGTGCCCCGCTTACCGTGGCCGTAGAGCATTACCCGGCAGCTTCGGTCGATCTTCTCGATGGCGAAGGAACAGGGGAAGTTGTAGGTGAATATCCGCAGGGCGGCCGGCGGCGCCGAGGCGGATACCCGTTGCGACGCCGCCAGCAGCGGGCGGAGGATCTCACGCTGGTAGCGGGCGGGATCTTCCATCGCGGCTTCGGCCGGTTCGAGCCGGTATCGATCCCGCCGAGACGCGCAATGCGGGTCCATGACGTAAAAAGTCACTGGTATCTCGCGCGCCTTGGATTCGACCAGGGGAAGCATCTCGTCTGATGCGTAGAAATTACGAGTGAGGCCGAACAACGATACATCTCCACGCGCACCGCTGATGCGCGATATCAGGTCTTGATGCACATCGGGGCCGGTCCTCGGCCACAGGTGAGAGACCTTGGCCGCGCCGAGCGGATCCCGTTCGTTCGTCGCGTTGTAGGCGGTTTCTGATGGGCACGGCCGGAACAGATCCCGGACGGTGTAAGCCGGAAACATCTTTTCCAGCACCCGGCAGGCGTCCGGGTACGGTAGTTCGCGCAAGTCGCCGCGTAACCACCGGTAGAACTGGGCATGCCGGGGCCAGGTTCCCGCCAGGCGCGGGTCGATGGTCCGCGCCACCTTGTCCCACTCTCGGACAAAAGTGGCATGCTTCTGCCAATGCCGCGCGCGCAGCAGCGCCTTGAGCAGGGTCGGCTGTCCACCGCTGGTTGTCTCGGTGTTCACACGGAAAGGTTACCACGGGCAGGAGATAAAGAAGATACGACACGAGATCGAGTGATCCGAGGTGGGACACCGAAGCGATACCGATGACATGCGTCTGGCTGCCAGCGTGGCGCTCGATGCAGACGGACAGCACAGACTTGATGATCGCGAAGCGGTTGCTCGACCATCTCAAGTTTCACGGTTTCCAATTCCAGCGGGTCGCGCCAGGCGAGGACGGCCCGTTGGTGGGACAACGAGTGAGCGGGGATTTCCTGGACCTGATCCATATCGAGGGATTCAGCGACGGCTGTTTCGCGTGGCGAAAGCGAATATCGTCGCTGATCGTTCCCGGCGAGGGACTCGTGCAACGCCGCACCCAAGGCCACGCGCTCACGGTGCTCAACGAGGTCCTGACGTGGCCCGATTAGCCCCGGGCGGGTTCCTAGCGCGGGATCTGCGCCCTGTCCAACCAAATCTCGATGCCCTCGGCGGGGGCAAAACACAGAAGGTCGTGAATCGCCTCCACTCCCTCCACGGGCTTCGGGTAGCACCAAGCCGCGTCGGTGATAAGCCCTGAGGGGGTACGCAGGTTGCGGTAATACGCGGTGCCCTTGTACGGGCAGACGGTCTGCGTGCCGGAGGGTTCGAGCAGATCGGTGCGTACGTCGTCGGCCGGTAGGTAGAAGCGGTTGGGCAGGCCGGTCTCGGACAGCAGCACCGCACGGCGGGACACGGCGATCAGCTCATCACCGGCTACCACTCGCACGTGCCTGCTGGTGGACCGGGCGTCGACCCGGTGGTACGGGTCGCGCAGGCGGCCGATGACCTGTTCGTCCTCGTCGAACCAGGCGTCCATCGAATTCCAGTACAGCGCCACGTGACCGCGTAGCCAGGCGGCCTCGGGCAGCGGATCGAGGTAGGCCCATACCGCGTTGTCGGTGGTCTGGCCGTTCACCGTGACCGACCAGTAGCTGGCGTCTCCCTTGAACGGGCAGTGCGTGTGGTGATCGGTGGGAGTGAGCAGGTCGTCGCGCAGGTCGCCGCGCGGCAGGTAGAGCTGCGGGAGCAGGTTGCTTTCGTGCAGCAGCATCCCGCTGGTGGTGTCCAGCACCGTCTCGCTGCCGAAGACCGCCCGTACCCGTCGGGGGAACGGCTCGAACAGCAGCCGGTGCCCGGGTCCGTCGATGCGGTAGTTCACGGTGTCGCGCGGACGGGAGGACAGCGGTGCGTCGCGGAGTGTCAATGACATGTCACCAAGTCTCCTGCGTGGGGACGCGCAGCGCGCGCAAAGCGGTGGCAGGCTGATCGGTTCACCCATGTGGTGAGCTTTGTGGCTGTCTGATGCCAAATCGGTGCGATGAAATTGCATTACCACCCCTACGTGCCTACCGTTAGTTGTATGAAGCAACCAACGTTGCCCTACGTGCGGCACCCGGAACTGACAGCCACCACACGGCTATCGGCGTGGGCACGCCGGGCGCAGCGACGGCAGGCGCGGGCGTCGGCGGACACCGCCAGCCCGCACTACAAGTGGATTGCGTTGTCGAACACCACGCTCGGGGTCGTCATCGCCACGATCAACTCCTCGATCTTGTTGATCGCGTTGCCGGACATCTTCGCCGGAGTGCAGATCAACCCGTTGGCGCCGGCGAACACCAGCCTGCTGCTGTGGTTGATCATGGGTTACCTGGTGGTCACCGCGGTGCTGGTAGTCAGCTTCGGCCGGCTGGGCGACATGTTCGGGCGGGTCCGGATGTACAACGCGGGTTTTGCCGTGTTCACCGTGTTTTCGATCCTGCTCGCCGCAACGTGGATGCACGGCACGGCGGGCGCGCTGTGGATGGTCATTATGCGGGTGCTCCAAGGCGTCGGGGGCGCGATGCTGATGGCGAACTCCAACGCGATCATCACCGATGCGTTCCCGGTCGAGCAGCGCGGGCTGGCGTTGGGTCTCAACCAGGTTGCCGGGATCGCCGGCTCATTCTTGGGGCTGATACTGGGTGGGTTGCTCGCACCGGTGGAGTGGCACCTGGTCTTTCTGGTGTCGGTGCCCTTCGGGGTGTTCGGAACGTTCTGGGCGTACTGGAAGCTGCACGACACCGGGATCCGCCAGCCAGGACGGCTGGACTGGTGGGGCAACCTGACGTTTGCCGCCGGCCTGATCGCGGTGCTGGTGGGGATCACCTACGGCATCCAGCCCTATGGCGGGCACACGATGGGCTGGACCAACCCGCTGGTGCTGGTCTTGCTGATCGGCGGCGCGCTGGTGTTGGTGCTGTTTTGCGGGGTGGAGACCCGGGTCGCCGAGCCGATGTTCCAGTTGGGGCTGTTCCGCATCCGGGCGTTCACCGCGGGCAACCTGGCCAGCCTGCTGTCCGGATTGGGCCGCGGCGGGCTGATGTTCATCCTGATCATCTGGTTGCAGGGCATCTGGCTGCCCCAGCGCGGCTACAGTTTCGCGTCCACGCCGTTGTGGGCGGGCATTTACATGGTGCCGCTGACCGTCGGCTTTCTGGTCGCCGGACCGGTCTCGGGGGCGTTGTCCGACCGGTTCGGGGCGCGCACGTTCGCCACCGGCGGGATGCTGGTAGCCGCGGCCAGCTTCGTGTGGCTGACGTTGCTGCCGGTGAACTTCAACTACGCGGAGTTCGCCCTGGTCCTGCTGCTCAACGGGATCGGCATGGGACTGTTCGCCGCGCCCAACCGGGCGGCGATCATGAACAGCCTGCCCGCCAACCAGCGCGGCGTCGGCGCCGGGATGAGCACCACGTTCCAGAACTCGGCGATGGTGCTGTCGATCGGGATCTTCTTCAGTCTGATGGTGCTCGGCTTGGCCCAACGCCTGCCGCAGGCGCTGACCAGTGGGCTGGTGGCGCATGGCGTGCCCGCGGCGGACGCGAGCCGGGTGGCTGCGCTGCCTCCGGTGACGGTGCTGTTCGCCTCGCTGCTGGGCTACAACCCGGTGCAGACCTTGCTGGGCCCGACCGTGCTCGGACATCTCTCGGCCGGCGACGCGGCCTACCTCACCGGTCGCGGCTTCTTCCCCGAGCTGATCTCGGGACCGTTTGCCGGCGGGTTGGCCGTCGCCTTCGGCTTCGCCATCGCTGCCTGCCTCATCGCCGCCGTCGCCTCCGGATTACGCGGGGGCACCTACGTGCACAGTGACCATCCCGTGGCTCGGGTCGCGCCTTCCGCTCCCGCTCCCGTGACGCCGGCTGTTCGCCATGACCGGGAGGCGGCCGTGACCGAGCCGATGATCCGGTGGCAACGATCGGTCCGGAGTCGCAGGTGAGCTCCCCTAACGGGGTAGTCGCCAGGGTGGCGTCCGCACCGGCAGCTCGGGCCGGTTGGGGACTGCCGCTGGTGGTGCTGATCGTCGGGATGTTCATGTCGATCCTCGACACCAGCATCGTCAACGTCGCCATCCCCACCCTGCAGAACGAATTCGGAGTGACCACCGACGACGTGCAGTGGGTGATCACGGCCTACACGCTGATGCTGGGCGTAGTGGTGCCCGCCAGCGCGTGGCTGGGGGACCGTTTCGGCTTGGACCGGCTGTACAACGTGGCGCTGGTCGGCTTCGCTGCCGGCTCGGCGCTGTGCGGGCTGGCCTGGGACCTCAACAGCCTGGTGATCTTCCGCATTGTCCAGGCCATACCGGGCGGAATCCTGCCGGTGGTCTCGCTGCCGATGGTGTACCGGATCGTGCCGCGGGAGAAGATCGGCGCCGCGATGGGACTGTACGGGCTGGGCATCGTGGTCGCCCCGGCGATCGGGCCGACGCTGGGCGGGTATCTGGTCGAGTACGTGAACTGGCGGTTGATCTTCTACATCAACGTGCCGGTCGGGATCCTGGGTGCGGTGGCCGCGGCGCTGGTGCTGCCGAAGTTCGCCGGAGTGCCCGGGCGACGGTTCGACGTGCTGGGCTTCGTCACCATCGGGGGTGGGTTGTTCGCCCTGCTGCTGGCGCTGTCGGAGGGTGAGTCCTGGGGGTGGGGCTCCTACCGGATCCTGGGTCTGATCACCGTCAGCGTGCTGCTCCTGGCGTTATTCATCGTGATCGAACTGGAGGTCGACGATCCGCTGCTGGATGTCCGGGTGTTCCGCTACTGGGCGTTCACCAACTCACTGCTGTTGATCGCTGTGCTGATGGTGGGCCTATTCGGTGTGCTGTTTTACATCCCGCTGTTCTTGCAACAGGTGCAAGGGTTTGGGGCGCTAGACGCCGGGATCACCCTGCTTCCTCAGGCGCTGGTGATGGCGGTGTTGATGCCCTTTGCCGGGCGGCTCTATGACCGTATCGGTCCGCGTTGGCCAGCGACGATCGGCGTGACGATCGTCGCCGTCGCTACCTACCTCATGCATAGCTTGACCATCGACACCTCCCGTGAACAGATCATCTGGTGGCTCATGCTGCGCGCCGTCGGCTTGGGCATCGGCATGATGCCGATCATGACTGGTGGTCTGGCAGCCATCCCGACAGCTCAGGTCAATGCCGCCAGCGCCTTCAACAACGTCGCGCAACGGACTTCGGCTGCACTGGGATTGGCCGTGCTCACCGCGATCTTCATCAACCAGTCGGCTGAGCAGACGGCCGGGCGTGCCGCGTTGGTGCCCACCGGCACTCCCACCCCGCAAGTCGGTGGCCCGTCCGTCCCGGACTGGCTGAGCGTGTACGCCGTCTACCACCAGACTCAGCTGCAGGTGTTCGTCGGCGCATTGGATGACCTGTTGCTGATCGCCGCTGGGCTGTCCGCCGTGGGCGCGCTGGGCGCGCTGCTGCTGCGATCCGGACCTGCTCCCGCGACCCCGGCCCGGGTCGCGGCGCCGCAGCAGGCGCCCACGCCGGCAGTGCCCGTCGCCGGTGCTCCAGCCGTCGCCGGGGCATCAGCCGGGGACGGGGCACCAGCCGGGGACGGGGCACCAGCCAGCGACGGCGGTCCAGCGGGGGGCGGGGCGGTGGGCAACGGGGCAGCGCGCCGCGGCGTCGTGCCTGCGGGCACCGTCGTGGACAACGGTGGTCCAGTCCGACCGCCCGACGGGCTGCCCAACCCCGGCGTTGATGCTCGTCCCCGGCAGACCTGACGGCTCGGCTACCGGATGCGCCGTCACGCCCCGCGATAGGTTCCGAAGCTCCACAGAGTGCCCTCTGGGTCGCGCACGGTGAATCCGCGCGATCCGTAGTCCTCGTCCCTGAGCCCACGGACCACCTCTGCGCCCGCCGCGGTGGCCCGGTCGAACAGCGCGTCGGGTGCGTCGGTGACCACGTAGATGGACGCCGTCCCTGGCTTGCGCTCACCGAAGTCGCCGCCGTCGCAGGCGGAGCCGAGCATGACACCACCTCCTTCGGGCCAGCGCAGCTCGGCGTGGACGATCTCACGGTCGCCCTCGCCGGGCACGACAAGTGTCTCGACAAATCCGAACGCCTCAACAAGGAAACGAATGGCGGCCGGCGCGTTGGCATAGGTGAGGCCGGGCCAGATGGTGGGTGCAGGAGTTTGCGTCATGCCGTCAACGATGCTCCGCGATCAGACTGGCTGTCGTGGACAGATGGGAACTCCTCAGCAAGCCATCGCGACGGTGTGCAGCCGGCGAGTTCTCGCCACTCACGGTGCAGGTGGGCCTGGTCGTAGAACCCGGCGCGGACTGCGACGTCGGCCAGACCGGGACGGTGCGGCGCGCGGAGCAGCCGGTGCGCGACCTCGAAGCGCATCACGCGGCCCGCCACCTTGGGTGTCAGGCCGAACTCGCGCTGGAATCGGGCACCCAAGTAACGTCGGCTCCAGCCGACTTCGCCGGCCAGGGTGGCCACCGCGACGCGACCGTGGCTGGCGGTCAACCGCTGCCAGGCCCACCGCAGTTCCGGCGCGGGGCCGTCGCGCTGCCGGACGATGCGGGTCAGCACGGCGTCCAGCTCGAGAAAGCGGTCCGTCCACGTGCTCGCTGAGCGCAGCCGATCGACAAGCTCGCCGGCGACCGGGCCCACCAGCGTGCCCAGTTCGACGACGGTGTTGGCCAGTTCACCGGCGGGTAGTCCGAGCAGGAGGCGGGTGCCCAGCGGAGTGAGGTGCAGCTGGATGCCGTGCTGGTGGCCGTCATGGCTGATCAGCGCTGGGACGGCGTGCAGGCCGCCGACGAGTGTGGTGAACGATGCCGGCGGTTGCGCCGGATCGGGCATCGTCGCGAGATCGACCGTGCCGTCCAGGGTGACGATGAAAGTGAGGTGACGCGACGGCAGGCCGCGGTGCACGCCGGGTCGTGCGCCCTCGATCCGGTAGCCCGTGTAGCCCGTGACCAGAGGGCTCAGCCGGGTCCGTGGCTTCCCGGCAACCATCTCGACCAGTGGTTCATCCATGGGTGCGACAGTACGACGGGGGTCTGACAATCTGGCAACACTGGGGCTGACCAGCCGCGATGACGGCACCGGTCGATCGGCTACCCGCTTTGCCTGATCATGCGCACGCTGTGTACCCTGCTTGCCTGGCGGCCTCGACAGGCCCCGGGAGGCTTCGCCTAGTCTGGTCTATGGCGCCGCACTGCTAATGCGGTTGGGGGTTACGCCCCCTCCCGGGTTCGAATCCCGGAGCCTCCGCGGACGGTCGCATCCTATGCTGGCCGATAACAGAACAAGCGCCCGTAGCTCAATGGATAGAGCATCTGACTACGGATCAGAAGGTTGGGAGTTCGAATCTCTTCGGGCGCGCTTTCGTTCCATCGCTTTACCCTTTCTGGCCAGCGGAGACGCTGCAACTAAGATCCAATCGACGGGTTCGCTATGGATCTTTGTCCATCCAGCTGTCCATTAGCCTGTGTTTGCAGTCAGCCGCGTGACTCGCAGGGCAGCAGACCAGAAACGATCTCCGGCGTCAGTCAGCGCGGTAGCACCTACCAAGTCTGGATCTCGGGTACGACACGTTGATCTTACCTCGCTGGCCCGGCATAACACTACGGATAGACCGAAGATATTATCGGCGCATGCGTAGTGATCCGCCGCCGTTGCTGCCGATCCTGCGCTCTCGCACCCAGGCAGGTGTGTTAACGGTGCTGCTGCTAAATCCCGATCTTGAACTCACTCAGACCGAGTTGGCCCGGCGGGTGGGCGCCTCGCTCACCAGCGTGGTCGACGAAGTTCGGCGACTGGAGCAGGCTGGTCTCTTGTTCACTCGCACGTTGGGCCGAGCCCGGCTCGTGCGTGCAGGCAGCGGGCCGTTAGTGGAGGCCCTTGCCGAGGTGATGTTGCGCGCATTCGGTCCGCTGCAGATCATCGCCGAGGAATTCGGGGCGGTGGCCGCCGAGCTGGACTCCACAGTGGCCGAAGTGGCGCTGTTCGGGTCTTGGGCAGCGCGCTATCACGGCGAGCCCGGACCGGAACCGGCCGACCTTGACGTTCTCGTCGTGGTCACCAGCGCAGGCTTAGACCGCGGACCGCTCTACGCCGCCGCCGATCGGGCCCAGCAGCGGCTCGGCCGGCCGGTCAATCCCACCGTCATCACCACCGACCGATGGGCCCGCCGAGGCACTGGCCAGGACCGCTTCGTTGACGAGATAGCCTCCCGTCCCATCGTGCCGGTGCCTCTGGTAAGCCGGGGTGGGAACTGACGTGAGCCGCTGGTCGCAAGGCACCCAGGAGATCGAGCAACTCCTGGCCCGACACCACCTCGAACGGATCCGAGGAGCCCGCGCCGACGGAACGTCATGGCTGACAAAGCGCGGCGCCGACTCGACACCGCCAAGGCCATCGCTGTCGACGACCCAGAGTCAGCGTTTGTTCTTGCCTATGATGCCGCCCGGTTTGTCGGTGAAGCGCTCTTGGCGCAGCAGGGTCTACGACCCACTCAGGCTGGCGGACACCTTGCAGTCAGCGACGCAGTGCGCGCCCAGTTCGGCGGGCCGCTAAACGGGCTCGGGGCACTGCGCCGGCGTCGGAATGAGCTCGAATATCCTGCGTTCCCCGGCGAATGTGTCGAAATCGAGGAAGTCACAATGGCGATCACAACAGCGCAGAACCTCCTCGGCGCCGCACACCGGCTAATTGAGCATTTACCCCTATTCGTCTAATCGATCTCCGCGCTGCGCGAGTCGGCGCACATTCGTTTCGCCAAGCCTGCATACCCATTCCGACCGCACTAACTATTTCACCGGGACAACGATCCACCCGCAGCTGATCGACGCGACAACGCCCGCCCGCAATGCGCCAGAACGAGAGCGTCGGGCATCTCTTGATGTACACAGCCTCCACCGTAAATCGATCTTGTCCATTGGACTGTCCATTAACTGAGGTCCTCTGGGTACTGCTCGTACCTCTGCTGTGGAACCAGAGCAGACAAAATCCCAGGTAGTAGCTCCCTGCTACGGATCAGAAGGTTGGGAGTTCGAATCTCTTCGGGCGCGCCGCTTCTCAGCTGCCGATATGGCTGTTCATTGAGTTCTATGTGGACGGTGGTTGCCAGGTGGTTGCCTCGCGGTTGCCACGCCCGGTGATCACTTGGAGTGTCCGGCTGACCGGCAGTGAGCTGCGATGATCCCTGATCTGCCGTCAGTGTGAGAGGCGATACCTTCTGGCTTTTGCGTGCGGCCACCCGGCTCCGCCGTGCCACGATCGCGATTTTCTTGCGGTCGGTGCGGGCGGCCTCGAGCACTAGCCGGGCGGTGGCTTCGGCGGCTTTGTGCTGTGCTGCGGGCAGCACGCTGGTGTAGGTGTCTGCGGTGAGCACGATGCTGGAATGCCCGAGCTGATCGGAAATGATCTTTAGATCGGTACCGGCTAGATGTGCCAGCGTGGCGGCGACGTGGCGCAGATCGTGCAGGCGCACCGAGGGCAGCCCGGCCGCGGCTACCGGGGCAGCCCAGCGGTGGGTGAGGAACCCGGGGTGCAGCGGGTCGCCATCGCGGTTGGTGAACACGATGGATGGAAGAGTTTCAAATTAAAGGACCAATATTAATTTGCAAGCCGGACGGACAAATTCAGGAATTTTACTTGCCCGAATTATTGCCTAAGCCGTTTCTGTTGGGACGGGAGTAATGGTTTCGTGAGGCTGATGGAACTACGGTTTCTTGACTGTCAAGGAGGGGGTTGCGCAGTTCGGCGTTGTGCCGTGCTGGCTGGGGCTTACATAGAGCGATTGGGCTAGGTTCTCTATTGGTGGAGGAGTTCTCCTGGCTGTCAGTGGCCGAGCGGACCGTGGCGCTCTACCGGTCGCTGACCGGGGCGTCCTGATCAGGTTCGTTCTTGTGACGCCAGGAGTTCAGCGGCTTCCCGCTCGATGCCCGGCAGGCTCCGCTCCCGGGCGGTGCTGAGAGCTTGGCCGAGGTAGTCACGGGCCCGCTCGGCATCGCCGGGCTCGGCACGCGTGATGATCATGCGGGCCCACTCGACGCGGGTGCGGGCGAGCCAGCCGGGCGCTTCGATGCGCTGGTGGATGGCCGCCGCCGCGGTGAAGTGGGCCTCGGCCGCCGACCAGTCGTGGCTGCCGTGGCGAGCAGGCCGAGGTAGTAGGCGACGCTCCCGCCGACTGCACCGGCCAGGCCGGCCACGACGAGCTGGTCGGCGTAGGGTTCCAGCGCTGATCGCAGCCGGGGAACGCAGCCGGCCCTGCCGAGGCGGGCGCACTGCCAGGCACACTGGGTGATGAACATCAGCCAGGCGACGTTGCTGGTCGGGTGGGCGAACCCGTTGGCGTCGAACCGGTCGAATATGGCGGCTGCGGCCGGCCTCTGGCCCGTTTCGCCGAGGAGGGTGGCGTAGAGGGCTTGCACCAGCGGGCTGTGCGTACGGTCGGCGAACTGGTGGATCGTGTCGTCGAGTTCGCCCAGGCGGCCCTGGTGGAGGTACAGGACATAGAGCGGGGCGGTGGCGAAGAGTACGAGGTCGGGCTGGCCGAGCGTCGTGCAGAAGTCGCGGGCGGCGAGCACCGTTGCCTCGGCGTCGGGGTCGGTGTGGAGCACGGACAGGGAGGCGCGCTGGTGCAGCACGCCCCAGGTGAGGATGCGCTGCCCGAGATCGCCCACCAGTTGTTGATTTCTCGCCAGGCAACGCTGCGCTTCCGCCACGTCGGCGAGTTCCATGGCGGCCTTGAAGCGCAGGATGAGGGCGCGGCTGGTGAGGACGGGATCACCCAGCCGATCGGCGGCCTCCAGCAGCCGGGTCGTGGCGGTGAACCGGTCGCCGGGATTGTCGGGACCGTTGATCGTGTAGTCCCGGACGAGGAGCACGTGGGCGAGGACTCCCTGGTCGCCCAGTGAGGTGGCGATCCGCAGCGCTTCGTCCGACAGGGCAAAGCGCCGGCCCGGATCGGGCTGCCAGGCCAGCTCCATGCCGAGATTGGCCAGCAGCCGCGCTCGCAGTGCGGCGTCGTCCTCGCCGATCGCCGCCAGGGCTCGTTCGAGCACCTCGACCCGGGCGTCGTCGACCTGGAAGGCGGCGCTGTAGATGTACCCGCGGCTGTTCGCCAGCGCCGCCCGGGCGAGGGCGTGGGCGTCGCCGACCTGGCGGGCCACCTGGGCGGCGTCGAGCAGGGTCTGGCGATGGCCGGGGTGTCCGGCGCGACGTTGCGCCTCGCCCCGCCCCAAAAGCAGCTCCAGGCGGCGCGGATCGGCCGGGTCGGCGCCGGCCGCCTCCAGAAGCTCAAGGCCCGAGGCGTAGTAGTTGGCCGCCTCGTCGTGGGCCAGCTGGGTGAGGGCCCGATCCCCCGCCCGCCGGGCGTACTCCACCGCCCGGCTGACGTCGGTGGCGGGCGCGCTGGCTTTGGCCCAGTGGTGGGCCAGCGCCGGCAGGTAGTCGTCGAGCGCGTCTGTGTGGACGGTCTCGATCGCTTCGGCCGCCTTGCGATGGAGCGCGACCTTGCGGGCGGCGGTGAGCGACTCGTAGAGCGTGGCCCGGACGATCGCGTGCGCGAAACGGAACCGGGTGGCCGACACCTCGGTCAGAAGCCGGGCGTCGGCCGCCTCCTCGACCGCGCCGAGCACCGCCTCTTCGCTCAGGTCCCCGGCCACGCGCACCACGCCCAGTTCGAACTCCGGCCCGACCACGGCCGCGACCCGCAGCGCCTGTTTGGCCTCGCCGGACAGGCGGGACAGTCGATGTCCCACCGCGTCCCGGACCCCCTCGGGGATGCCGAGCTGCTCGACCGGGAGCTGGTTGGTCCAGACACCCTCCCGGCGTCGCAAACCCCCGGTCTCGGCCAGGTGCTGGAGGACTTCCCGGACGAAGAACGGGTTTCCCTCGGTCTCTTCGTGGATGGCCTGGGCCAGGACCAGGCCGGCTTCGTCGAGGGTCTGCCCGGACGCCGCCTCCACAAGGCTCCGCACGGCGACGTCGTCGAGGCCGGTCAGGGACATCCGCTCGCCCACCCCCTGGCGGCGGAGGTCGGCGACGGCGTCGACCAGCGGATGGTCGTGGGCCAGCTCGCTGTCTCGGTAGGTGCCGAGGACCAGGACCCGTCCGCCCCGGGCGCGGAGGACGTGACGGAGGAGCATCAGCGTCGGCTTGGCGGCCCAGTGGAGGTCGTCAAGCACGAGTAGGACCGGTTCGTCGGTGGAGGCGGCGACCAGCCAGGAAGCCACGGCGTCGAAGAGCCAGTAGCGCTCGGTCTCGGGGTCGGATCGCAGCGGGGACTGAAGGGCCGGGACCCGCCCGCCCACCTCGGGGACCAGCCGGGCCAGCTCCCCGCCGTAGCGACCCAGCCGGCCCGCCAGGAGCTCACCGTGGTCCACGAAGTGGCGCAAGGCCTCCACGAACGGCTGGTACGGGACGCCGAGGTCCTCATCGCAACGCCCGGCCAGCACCATGGCGCCTTCGTCGTGAACCCGCCGGGCGAGCTCGGCGGCCAGCCGGGTCTTGCCCACTCCCGGCTCGCCGGCGACGAGGACGACCCGCAGCTCGCCCGCCGTCGCTTCCTCCCACAGCTGGCCGAGCCGGTCGAGCTCGCCGTCCCGGCCGACAAAGATGCGGCCGATATCGGTCAGGAACGCCGGAAGCGGGACGGAGGACTGCGGGAGCAGTTCCCAACCGACCTCGACCGCCGACACGGGGTCGGGCAGCCCCTTCAACTCCACCCTCCCGAGCGGGGTGAACGTCACCTCATTGAAACGGGCCAGCGCACGAACCGTCTCCGACGCCAAGATCTGCCCGCCCGTGGCCACGGCGCAGAGCCGAGCCGCCTCGATGACCGGGGTGCCGAAGCAGTCTTCCTCCTCCAAGACGACGTCTCCGGCGCTGATCCCGATCCGGACCTGGAGCGGCGTCGCACCCGAGCGGTTGTGCCGCCCGATCGCCTGCTGGATGGCCACCGCTGCCCCCACCGCATGGGAGGCCCCCCGGAAGGTGGCCATGATCCCGTCGCCGAGGTTTTTGACCTGCTGCCCGCGGTGCGCCTGGACGGCGTCGGCCACCAGAGCGTCGTGTTTGTGGCGCAGCTCCTCGGCCGCGTTCTCACCCAGCCGCGAGCGCAGCTCGGTTGATCCGACGAGATCGGTGAACAGGACGATGGCGGTTGACCGCCCCGCCCCGACCCGGGTGCCCGGCCCCACGCCGCGATGGTAGACAGGCCTTCATCACCACGCCATCGACCGGACGAGGACCGGATCAAGACCCGCCTGTCCCGGTAGGGATCGTCCCCACACCCACTAGGACCGCGAGTAGCACGAGCCGTTCCAAGTCCGCCGAGCCCGAGGGGAATGAAACCGCCCATCACGCGACTGGGACGGCCTGACCCCCAACTACAACTAGCCTGCTGCGTGGTCAAACTAAACCGAACTGATCGAAGGCGTCGGGCACTTCCTCCTGGTCCAACGCCCCACGGACATCAACAAGCGAATCCTCGATTTTTCGGAGGCTTCGGCCTAGGCAGTTCCAGTCCTTAAAAGCGGCTTTACGTAAACAGTATGCAGCCCGACCGATGACTCGGTTGGCAAGGGTAAGCCGCCCCGTCGGATATTAGGTGAGGTCCTCACATCTCCGGATCGATCCCGGCCATGATCTACAGCACTGGCGTAATTGACCAAGATCGGACACCTCTAAATGCACTCTCATGTCGCTGACAGTGCGCTCTTGCTGATCGACACAGTGGGTCGGGCTGCTCGCGCCCGGCAAGATTAGTTCGCGGACAAGGTTCTTGTCGTCCTCGGAACATCTACACATCCGGGAGCGACTCTGAGCTGACGGTCTTGCAACTTTGCGAGCTTGTCCATTGGACTGTCCATTACGTAACTGCGATCCTCTGGGTACCGCAGGTGCATCTGCTGTGGGACCACAGCAAACAAAGTCCCAGGTAGTCCCACCCTGAATGGGTGAACTTCGCACTACGGATCAGAAGGTTAGGGGTTCGAGTCACTTCGGGCGCGCATCATATACACCTGCTCTGAGCAGCGACGAAGCGGCTAATCAAGATCTAGTCGCTAGGTGTTGAGTGGATCCGCGCAGGTCCGCGACACCATGCTGGTCGGCAAAGGCGAGGAGCAGACGCAGCGTCGCCTCCTCGGTCTGATACTTGCGGCCGAGGGCCCGTTTGTGGGCGAGGAACTCGGCGGCGGCGGTGGCGAGGTTGGCGTTCATGGCAAGACCGCCTCGCCGTCGCCGAGAGCGACCTCGCGCAGCGCCTCGACCGCGACCTTGGCGTAGACCTCGGTGGAGCGGGCCGAGCGGTGCCCGATGAAATCGCCGATGGTCTTCAAGTCGAAGTTCGCATCGACCAGGCGCTGCACCGCCGAGTGGCGCAGGGTGTGAGATCCCGGCCGGGAGACCTCGACACCCGCCTTGAGCAGGTAGGAGCGGCAAAGCGAGGACACCGCCGCGGCCCCGATCGGTTGGCGGGGAGCCGCGGCCCGGAAGAACACATGCAGCGAAGGGTCGCGCGTGGTGCGGCCGGCCGGTGGGCTCGAACCCGGTGAGCACGACCGAGAGCAACTGCTCGACCGGGCCCGCGGACCTCCTTCGCCATCGGCCTCGTCGAGCTAGTGTGTGCGTCGTGGCGCGCGACGGCGTCGGCGACCAACGCCTCCACGTGCGCCGGCAACTCGCCGACGGCGCTCGCCCCTCGCCCCCGAGCGAACTCGCCGAAGGCGAATGCGAGCGGGACGCGACGCCAGATGCTCTTGGTGCTGTAGCCCTGGTCCACCAGCCAGACCAGGTAGCCCTCAATCTCAACGGCGATCCACGAACCGCGGATCCGCTCGATCGTCTTCGGCTTGACAAACTACTGCTCCAACATGGGACAACTTCCTCTCGTGGTGAGTCGGGGGAAGCAGCCTGTCGTCAGACGCCGTCGTTATGTGGCCGAGAACGAGCCGACCGCGCCGTTCACCACCGTCGCGAACGGCGCGGTCGAACCTGGGCCACATAACGCAGCCGGCCACAGAACCCAACCGGGCCGGCACCCCACCAAAGAACTCGAACGCCGCCACAGGGCCTCGGTCCAGGCACGCTGGTCCATTCGCAGCACCGGGCGCACGAACAGCAGCCGGGAGCAGACCAGCACCATCACAAACGCCCACACGTGATACTTCTTGCCCGACCGCGGATCGACCCACGAGCTCAGATGCCCATAGTCGATCTGCCTCGGCCCCCGGCGCGGCCTCGTCGCCGAGCACGGTGACTCGGTCCCGCCGGACGTCCTCGGGCAGGATGGCCGCTAACCAGGTGCATCCCGCACCTTGTCAACTGTTACGGACGAGTAGGTGTTCTCCGTATAATTTAGTGGCGGCTGGCGGTGCCGCCGCCCGCGATCCGCGTCGAGGAGAGGTCTGTGGACACCGGTAAAGAGGATGAGCCTAAGAGTGCCCCGGGGTCGTTCGCGGACAGGTTGAACTATCTGATCGATCAGTACGTCAAGCACTCGACGGAGTACGCACGCAGGTATCCGAGGTGGCCTTCGTTCGATCAGCTGGCTCGAGAGATCAGTGAGCACTCTGGCCGGTCCATCTCTCACGGCTATC
>DASUVX010000061.1:0-21882 GCA_036378735.1 Pseudonocardiaceae bacterium
CCGAACCGGCGCCGGTTGAGCTCGCGCCCTCCGAACCGGCGCCGGCTAAGCCGGCGCTACCGGAACCAGCTGTAACAGCACCCCCAGTCCCCGAAACACCAGCAGTCCCGGAAGCACCACCAGTTTCCGAAGCACCACCAGGCGAGCTGGTCGAGCCGATCGACGCGCCTGCGGGTCGGTTGGTCCGGTTGCGGGGGCGGCTGGCCCGGTCCCGCTCGGCGTTCGGGCAGAGCCTGCTGGGCCTACTCGGCGCTGGTGATCTGGACGAGGACTCATGGACCGACGTGGAGGACACGCTGCTGCTAGCCGATCTCGGTGCGGCTACCACCACCGAAATCGTCGAGCGGCTACGTGAGGAGCTTGCGGCGCGCGGCGTGCGTACCACCGAGCAGGCCCGCGCGGCGTTGCGTGATGTGCTGATCGAGGCATTGCGTCCGGAGCTGGACCGGTCGGTGCGGGCACTGCCGCACAGTGACAACGGCACGCAGATGCCCGGTGTGGTGCTGATCGCCGGGGTGAACGGCACCGGCAAGACGACCACGACCGGAAAGCTGGCTCGGGTGTTGGTTGCCAACGGCCGCCGGGTGCTGCTCGGTGCGGCCGACACCTTCCGGGCCGCCGCTGTCGACCAGCTGGCTACCTGGGGTCAACGGGCCGGCGCGGAGGTCGTGCGTGGCGCCGAGGGCGCCGATCCGGCCAGCGTGGCGTTCGAGGCGGTCAAGCGGGGTAGCGCTAACGGGGTGGACACGGTGCTGATCGACACCGCTGGCCGGCTGCATACCAAGACGGGACTGATGGACCAGCTCGGCAAGGTCAAGCGGGTGGTCTCCAAGCAGACCGAGGTCGATGAGGTGCTGCTGGTACTGGACGCCACCACCGGTCAGAACGGCATGACCCAGGCGCGGGTGTTCCGGGAGGTCGTCGATGTCACCGGGATCGTGCTGACCAAGCTGGACGGCACTGCCAAGGGCGGCATCGTCTTTCACGTGCAGCGCGAACTCGGTGTTCCGGTCAAATTGGTGGGACTCGGCGAAGGTGTCGATGACCTCGCGCCGTTCGAGCCCGCCGCATTCGTGGACGCGCTGTTGGGCTAACGTACCTGGTGATTCGGCTGCTCCGAGCGTACATCGTGTCTATCGCAACCTGGATGTAACAGCAGAACAACCACAGTTAACGCGGCTGAAACGCGCGGTGCCTCCAGGTGAAACACGCACTAATCACTCTTTTCACACGCACCACCCGATCGTGGTGCCGTGTTCGACACAGAGGAGTGAACCCGTGCCAGACACTGGTGACACTGCCTGGATGCTCGCCAGCTCGGCCCTGGTGCTGCTGATGACTCCAGGCCTGGCGTTCTTCTACGGCGGCATGGTCCGCTCGAAGGGCGTCTTGAACATGATAATGATGAGCATGTCCGCGATGGGAGTCGTGGGCGTCCTCTGGGTGCTGTACGGCTACTCGGAGGCATTCGGCAACGACGCCGGTCACGGCTTGGTCGGCAACCCGTTCGAGCACTGGGGGCTGCACGGTCTGTACGGCGGGACCTACCTCGCCAGCGGGGGGTCCAAGGTCGACATCCCGCTGGTAGGGACGCTCCCCGCGACAGTGTTCGTCGCATTCCAGGCGATGTTCGCGATCATCACGGTGGCCTTGGTGTCAGGTGCCGCCGCGGACCGCCTGCGCTTCGGGCCATGGCTGGCGTTCGCCGCGTTATGGGCGACGGTGGTGTATTTCCCGGTCGCGCACTGGGTGTTCTCCTTCGACGGCGTCAGTGCCCCGGTCGGCGGCTGGATCGCCAACCGCCTGAAGGCGATCGACTTCGCCGGCGGCACAGCAGTGCACATCAATGCGGGCGCTGCCGGCCTGGCGCTGTGCCTGGTGCTGGGCAGGCGCCGTGGCTGGCCACGCGACGCGATGCGCCCGCACAACCTGCCCTTGGTAATGCTCGGTGCCGGCCTGCTGTGGTTCGGTTGGTTCGGATTTAATGCCGGATCGGCCACTGCCGCAAACGGCGTCGCAGGTATCACCTTCATCAACACCACGGTTGCGACGTGTGCCGCGATGCTGGGCTGGCTGCTGGTCGAGCGCATTCGGGACGGCCGGCCTACCAGCCTCGGTGGGGCTTCGGGCGTCGTGGCCGGTCTGGTCGCAATCACCCCGTCGTGTTCGTCGGTCTCGCCGGTCGGTGCCATCGCGGTAGGAGCGATTGCCGGCGCGGCGTGTGCACTCGCCGTCAGCATCAAGTTCCGCTTCGGCTTCGACGACTCGCTCGATGTGGTGGGCGTGCACCTCATCGGCGGTCTGGTGGGCACGCTGCTGGTCGGCTTCCTGGCCACCACGTCGGCACCCGCCGGAGTCGACGGCCTGTTTTACGGTGGGGGCACTACCCAGTTGGTGCGCCAGGCCGTGGCGGCGTTCTCTGTGATGATCTTCTCGTTCGTCGGCGCTTTGATCATCGCGCTGGTGCTGAAGTACACCATCGGTCTGCGGTTGGATCGCGAGGGCGAGCAGACCGGTATCGATGAGGTCGAACACGCCGAGGCCGGTTACGAGCTCAGCGCGATCTTCACCGGGAGCGGTCCGTCGAACAGCAAGCCCGCTAAGCCGAAGCCCAAGAAGAAGGTCCCGGCCTCGGCCGGTCAGGAAGGGTGAGTGGCGATGAAGCTGGTGACCGCGATCGTCAAGCCGTTCACGCTGGAGGACGTCAAGGCCGCCCTGGAGCGCATCGGGGTGCTCGGTATGACGGTCAGTGAGGTGCAGGGCTTCGGCCGTCAGAAGGGCCACACCGAGGTCTACCGGGGCGCGGAGTACGCGGTGGACTTCGTTCCCAAGATCCGCGTTGAGGTCGTGGTGGACGAAGCGCAGGTGGACAAGACCATCGACGCTGTGGTCGAGGCCGCCCGGACCGGGAAGATCGGGGACGGGAAGGTCTGGGTCACCTCGGTGGATACCGTGATCCGGGTGCGAACCGGGGAGCGGGGTCTGGACGCGCTGTAGGCACTCCAGCCGAGGGTGCGTCCCTGGTGGGCACCGGTGCACGTGGCCGGTGCCCACCAACACTTTCACGTCGGCGAAACCTTGACGTAACGCTCGCGCAGCCAGTTCACGCTGCTGAAACACTGCGGTTCAGCGGCTGAAACACAGTGCGCGAAACCTCAGTATCGAGGTCGAGGGCACACGATTCCCGCACCATCCCGCCGGGCGGTGGCGGTGCTTGCGGCTAGATGGGAGGGCGGTGATGGCGCGCTCTGGTGCCTTGCCGCGCGGTGGTGGCCAGGATTCCTCCGCGGACGACCTCGTCAGAGCCCGTGCCGCGCTGCTCGGGGGAACTCCTCGGCAGCGCCAGCTGGCGGCGCCGGCGCTGCGGGCGGCGTTGGCGGACCTCTACGAGCTGTGGCTCACCTCCCGTTGCGCGGCGGTGGGTGTCGGCTGCGGTAGCGCGCTGGTCGCCGTCGGAGCCCTGGGACGCCGGGAGATGGTGCCGTACTCCGATCTGGACCTGGTACTTCTGCATGACGGCAAGCGCGACGTGGCGCAGCTCGCCGACTCGCTGTGGTACCCGTTATGGGACGCCCGCGTCGAGCTTGATCACAGCGTGCGCACCGTTGGTCAGGCCATGCAGGCGGCGACCACCGATTTGCGTGCCGCGCTCGGGTTGCTGGATGGCCGGCTGATCGCCGGCGACGAGGAGCTGTTCACCGCGATGGCCAGCGCGGTGGGGCGCGCCTGGCGCAGCGGCATTCGCGGCCGGCTGGAGGAACTCGTCGAGTCGGCGCAACAGCGTTGGCTGCACAGTGGTGACATCGCCCACCGGGTGGAACCGGACCTCAAGAACGGCCACGGTGGGTTGCGCGATGTGCAGTTGCTCGATGCGCTATCCGCAGCCCAGCTCGCGGATCGGGCTGGCCCGGACGTACGGGACGCGCGCGAGCTGCTGCTGGATGTGCGCACCGAGGTGCACCGGCTCGCCCGGCGAGGACGTGACGTGCTGCGCGCGCAGGAGGCCGACGAGGTGGCCGCCGCGCTTGCCCTCGGTGACCGGTTCGACCTGGCCAGGCGCCTGTCAGGAGCAGCGCGCACCGTGGTTTATGCGCTGGATGTGAGGCTGCGCGCCGCACGCGCCGCACTGCCTCCCCGCGGACGGGTCCGGTTGACCGGGCTGCGCAGCCTCGGGCGGGCTCCGCAGCGCCGTCCGCTGGACGAGGGGGTGGTCGAACATGGCGGCCAGGTGGCGCTGGCCCGCGATGCCAACCCGGCGCGGGATCCCGCGCTGGTACTGCGGGTTGCGGCGACGGCGGCACGCACCGGGATGCCGGTCGCCACCGGAACGTTGAGCACCCTCGCTGACACAGCTCCCGAGCTGCGCCAACCATGGCCGCGGGCGGCCTTGGAGGAGCTGTTATCGCTGCTGGGTGCTGGTCCGCCGGCGGTGGACGTCATCGAGGCCATGGATCGTACCGGGCTGTGGGGCCGGCTGTTCCCGGAATGGGGTGCGGTGCGGGACCTGCCCCCCCGGGATCGAGCGCATGTCTGGACGGTGGATCGGCATCTCGTGGAGGCAGCCGCCCAGGCGGCCCGGCTGACCACCACGGTGAGCCGCCCCGATCTACTGCTGCTCGGCGCGCTGCTGCACGACCTGGGTAAAGGCCGCGGCGGCGATCACTCGGTGGTCGGGGCCGCTCTCGCCGAACAGATCGGGCACCGGCTCGGGTTGTGGCCCTCCGACGTCGCGATACTGCGCGCGATGGTGCGCCACCACCTGTTGTTACCGCATACCGCGACCCGCCGGGATCTCCAGGACCCCACCACTGTGCAGCGGGTGATCGACACCCTCGACAGGGATCCGGTCCTGCTGGAATTGTTGGTGGCCTTGGCGGAGGCCGACAGTCTGGCCACCGGCCCAGGTGTCTGGACCGAATGGCGTGCCGCGCTCATCTCCGACCTCGCCGAGCACTGCCGCGCGGTGCTGGCTGGCCGGCCCATGCCAGGTCCAGAGCCGCTCACCGAGCAAGACCGCGCACTGGTGCAGCGATGCCTGCAAGGCGGCTCCGTGCATGTGGCCCTAAACACTGCTGTTGGGCAGCCGGCTACCTCCATTGTGGTGATCATTACCCCTGGCCGGCCCGGCGTGCTCGCGTTGGCTTCCGGAGTCCTCGCGCTGCATTCGCTGCAGGTCCACTCCGCCGACATCCGCGTCGTCGAGCTTCCCGAAGGCACCGCGGCGTTGGAGAGCTTTACCGTGTCACCGCGCTTCGGCCGGCTGCCTGATGTCGCACTGCTCCGCCAGGACTTGATGCGGGCATTGGATGGTTCGCTGCGACTAGCGGACGCGCTGGCGGCCAAAGAGCGCGACTACGGCGAGGTCTTCACGCCCGCAACGGAGCCCGCGAGCAGGGTGTTGTGGTTCGACGACGAAGCCACTGGAGCGGTGGTCCTCGAGCTGCGCACCACCGACCGGATCGGGTTGCTGTATCGGGTTGCCGCGGCGTTGGAAAGCAACTCCGTCATCGTCCGGTGGGCTCGGGTCGCGACGCTGGGCAGCTCGGTAGTCGATTCGTTCTGCCTGACCGCCTCTGCTGCTGACGGTGTTCGCCCAGGTGAGGGCGTCTCCGATGGCCGAGCTGTACTGCCGCTCGAGGTCCGCGGCCGAGTCGAGCGGGCGGTGCTCAGCGCGGCCCGGTGAGCAGCGGGGCTACCATCCAGCCACATGCACGGATCCCGGGATGAGGTTGTTCCCTTACCTCCGCCGTTCGAGATCGTGTTGCGCGGATTTGACCGCCAGCAGGTCATCGACCACGTCAACGCGCTCAAAGCTCGCGTTGCCGTCCTCGGAGCTGAACGGGATGCTGCCCTGCAGCGGGCCGCTGACCTCAACGAGCATCTTGAACAACTTCGTCGTGAGGCGGCTGAGGCAACCAGGCAGGCTGATCGCCTTCGTCGTGATGCAGAGGACGCGGCCACCGAGATCGACCGCCTGCAGCGGTCACCGCTGGCCGGCGCGACCGCGCGGATCCAGCGAATGCTGCAGATGGCCGAGGACGAGGCCGCCGAGCTGCGGGCCGACGCGGAGCAGGAGGCCAGCTCGCTGCGCGGCAACTCCCGCGCCGAGGCTGATCGGCAGCTGGCCGAGACCAGGCAACTGTGTGAGCGTCTGGAGGCCGAGTCCACCAGCCGGCGTCGCGCTGACGACGCAGAATCCGCGGGCCGCCGGCACCGGGCCGAGCAGGAGTCCGAACAGGACATCGCGCGACGCCAGGCCGAGACGCAGGACTGGGTCAGCGATTATCAGGCTCGCAGCATCGCCGCGCTGCATGCGCTGATGCTGATGGCAGGTGAGCGGCTGAGTAACCGGGTGGTCAAGGTCAAGCGGCAGGTCACCGCGGCCAAGGCACTGAGGTCCGAAGTCACCGGTCAACTGTCCGTGGTGCAACGCCTGCTGGCCGATGCGCTCGGCGTGGTCGATCAGCTAACCCCGGCTGAGCAGGCCGAACAAGCTGAGCAGGCCGAACAAGCTGAGCAGGCTGAACAGGCCGAGCAGGCCGAGCAGGCCGAGCAGGCCGAACAGGCTGAGCAGCCCGACCAGGCCGAGCAGGTTGACCAAGCCGGATACGTTGAGCAGCCCGTCGATGCGGCTGAGCCGTCAGACGACGCACCATCACCGCAGCGGGGGGAGGCGCCGGCCGACCCCACGGTACCTCTGCGGCGGGAGCAGGTCGGTTGGACCGGCCGGCCGCAGCGGGCCGACCAACCTACCGCGAGGTTCGGGCTTCACCCGTAGCCGACGGTGGTTGTTCCTTGCACTGCCCTGGAATGGCCGTAGCGCGGCGCCGGCCGCGGAATGCTCGCCGGCGATTAGCTGCGAGATTTGCGTAGTCCTACCTAGGTCCGATTGCGGGTTTTCCCGCTGCCCGGGTGGCCCGGGCGTCGGCACGCTGATCGGGTGGCTCGGCGGTGGCCGGGCGCGTACGAGCTGCCGCTCGGGCCGGGAATCAGGCAGCTGGTGTGCGCCTCCCACCGCACGGATCCAGGCCGGATCGCCGGCTGCCCGGGGTGGGGCCCGGCAGGCCGGCGGTCCAGGCGCCCGTGTTCGCGGCAGCGCGGCTACGCTGACGTAGAAGCTGCATACTCCGGGGTCATCACCCCGCCGGACCTCAAAGGGAGCGCGACGGGCGTGTTCGACACCCTCTCCGACCGGCTCATGTCAGCGTTGTCCAACCTGCGCGGCAAGGGCAGGCTCTCCGATGCCGACATCGACGCCACCGCTCGCGAGATCCGCATCGCCCTGCTTGAGGCCGACGTCGCGCTGCCGGTGGTTCGCCAGTTCGTCACGCAGATCAAAGAGCGCGCCAAGGGCGCCGAGGTGTCCGGGGCGCTGAATCCCGCCCAGCAGGTCGTCAAGATCGTCAATGAGGAGCTCATCGGTATCCTCGGCGGCGAGACCCGGCGTCTCGAATTCGCCAAGATGCCCCCTACCGTGATCATGTTGGCGGGCCTGCAGGGTTCCGGGAAGACCACGCTGGCCGGCAAGCTGGCTCGCTGGCTGCGCAGCCAGGGCCACACCCCCCTGCTGGTGGCCGCGGACCTGCAGCGGCCCAACGCGGTGAACCAGCTGCAGATCGTGGGCGAGCAGGCTGGGGTACACGTGTACGCGCCGGAGCCGGGCAACGGCGTCGGTGATCCGGTCGATGTCGCGCGCCGCGGCGTGGTCGAGGCCCGGGCCCGGCACTACGACATCGTCATCGTGGACACCGCAGGACGGCTGGGCATCGACGCCGAGATGATGCAGCAAGCCGCCGACATCCGCGACGCGGTGCGGCCCAACGAGATCCTGTTCGTCATCGACGCGATGATCGGTCAGGATGCGGTGTCGACCTCTGAGGCGTTCCGCGACGGGGTCGGGTTTTCCGGGGTCGTCCTCACCAAGCTCGACGGCGACGCTCGCGGTGGAGCAGCCCTGTCAGTGCGGCAGGTCACCGGTGCGCCGATCCTGTTCGCTTCCAACGGGGAGAAGTTGGAGGACTTCGATGTCTTCCACCCCGACCGGATGGCCAGCCGGATCCTGGGTATGGGTGACCTTCTCACCCTGATCGAGCAGGCTGAGCAGGCCTTCGATGCCGAGCAGGCCGAGCAGGCCGCAGCGAAGATCGGCAGCGGTGAGCTGTCCCTGGAGGACTTCCTCGAGCAGATGCGGGCGATCCGCAAGATGGGGCCGATCGCCAACCTGCTCGGCATGCTGCCGGGCGCGGCTGGGATGAAAGAACAGCTCGCCCAGGTCGACGACAAGCAGCTGGACCGGCTGGAAGCCATCATCTGCGGCATGACCCCCGCTGAACGGGCCGATCCGAAGATCATCAACGCCTCCCGGCGGCAGCGTATCGCTCGTGGATCCGGAGTGACGGTCAGTGAGGTCAACCAACTCGTCGAGCGGTTCTTCGAAGCTCGCAAGATGATGCAGCAGGTGGCCGGCCGGTTCGGCTTCGCCGGGGCCGGCCCGGGACGGCGCGGCCGCAAGGGGCGCAAGGCGAAGAAGGGCAAGGGACGGGGCCCCACACTGCCGAGGACGCGTGGTGCGTTGCCTGGCGGGCTCCCCGGCAACCTTCCCGGCAACATGCCCGAATTACCGGATCTATCGAATCTGTCGGGTCTTGATCAACTCCCGCCCGGCTTCGACCCGTCGAAGCTGAAGTTCCGCAAAAAATGACGGTGCCCGACGTTGGGCGCGATACCGGGCACGTCGCCGGGCCCGCCGGCAGGACGCCGGCGATGCACTTACGAGGGATCGTGCTGCCCGCCGGGGAACCCAGCGAGTTGTGGGTAGCCGGCGGGATCATCCGCGCCGACCCGGTGCCGGGGGCCACCACTGTCTGCGACGGCGGTTACATCCTGCCCGGCCTGGTCGATGCGCACTGCCACATCGGTATCGGGGCGCAGGGCGCGGCGAGCTTGGCCGAGGCGGCGGCGCAGGCCGCCACCGACCGGGACGCCGGCACCTTGCTGATCCGCGACTGCGGATCCCCGATCGACACCCGATCCCTGCAGTCCCGCGAGGACCTGCCACGCATCATCCGGGCCGGCCGGCACCTGGCGCGGCCCAAGCGCTACATCCCCACCATCGGCGTCGAGCTGGATGAACCGGGACTGCTGCCCAACGCTGTGCGGGAGCAGGCCGCGGCGGGGGACGGCTGGGTCAAGCTGATCGGTGACTGGATCGACCGCTCGACCGGTGACCTCGCCCCGCTGTGGCCCGATGACGTGCTCGCTGAGGCGATCGCCACTGCGCACGACGCGGGAGCCAGGGTCACCGCCCACGTCTTCGGCGCCGACGCGCTGCCCGGCCTGATCACCGCCGGCATCGACTGCATCGAGCACGGCACCGGCCTGTCCGCGGACACCATCACCGAGATGGCCGCGCGGGGCACCGCCCTGGTACCGACACTGATCAACATCGAGACCTTCCCGGCGATCGCCGACCGCGCCGCCAAGTACCCGCGTTACGCCGCGAATATGCGGGCGCTGCACGCCCGGGTCCGGGACACCGTCGGGGCGGCCGTCGATGCGGGAATCCCGATTTTCGCCGGCAGCGACGCCGGTGGGGGAATCCAGCACGGTCGCCTGGTGGATGAGATCGTTGCGCTGCGCACCGCCGGGCTCGCCGGTGCCCAGGCTCTGGCGGCGGCGAGCTGGGCGGCCCGCGACTGGCTGGGCGTTCCCGGCCTGGTACCCGGCGCGCCGGCGGATCTGCTGGTCACCCGTACGGACCCCCGGCTGGAGCCTGACACCCTGCGGCATCCACAGCTGCTGATGCTGCGTGGCCGCGCCCTCGGAACGGCAGGGACCGGGGAACGCTGGAACCCGGGCCGGCCTCAGCGATGAGCAAGCAATGAGGAGGAGCACCTGAGCAGTCGAGAGCTTCCGCCGCCGCCTGCGATGCCGCCCCCGCATGCAGCTGCCCTGCCGGAGTTGACCTCACCACCGGAGCGCGCGCCGACCGGCCGGGATACCCGGCGTGGCTGGCAGATGCTGGCCAGCTTCGTGGGCGCCGAGATGACCTTCGTGGCGGCGTCGGTGGTGGCCGTGTTGCCCTTCTTGCTGGCCATCCCGCACGGTGGTCCGGGCAGGCGGCTGCCCGGCGCGGCGTTAGTCGCGGCTCTGGCGCTACCCCCGGTGGCGGCGGGGCTGGTCGCAGCGCTGGGTGCCGTGCTCCTCGGCCGGGGGCAGCTGCTGGCGCGGTTGCGCGACCAGCTGTCGGTCCGGTGGCGGCTGTCCGACGTGGGTATCGGCCTGGCGCTGGGCGTCTTCGGCTTGGCGATTACGGTGCCTGCCTCAGCGCTGTGGGCTCGCTGGGTCGGCGAAGGCCACGCGAACTCGGCGGTGGGCGAGGTGTTTCACGGTCAGCGGCTGACCCTGGGGTGGGGGCTCACGCTGTTCTTCGGGGTATGGCTGATCGCGCCGTTGTGTGAGGAGCTGCTGTACCGCGGTGTGTTGTGGCGGGCGATGGAGTACTGGAGGTGGAACCGCTGGGTGATCGCCGGCCTGACCACCGTCTTGTTCGCCCTGGCGCACCCGCTGTTCTCGTGGTCGCACATCGAGCTGCTGCGTAGCCCGCTGCTGGTGGTGATCACGCTGCCGATCGCGCTGGGGCGGCTGCTCACCGGCAACCTGCTGACCGGCATCGTCGCCCACCAGACGAACAACCTCCTCCCCGCGATCGGGCTGCTGCTGATCACGCAAGGCGCCGCACCCGGTTACTAGCCCCACCTCCCGGCATGTCGCGCCCTGCTGCACCGCGTGTCGCGCCCTCATGCCCGGTGTGTCGGGCTCTCGCGCACGCGCACCAGCCGATGGTGGGCAGGGGATACGGGCAGTCCGGATGGTCTGGCACAATAGGTCGCTGTTGTTGCGGCGGGTCCTCTCATCACGCCGCGACCACTGACCTCGAGAGCATCGTCGGTCTGTGTCCCCACCATGGGCCGTGCGCGCTCGCCGTGAACACTTGCGCGTGTGACAGGAGTAGCTCGACCCGTGGCTGTCAAAATCAAACTCATGCGGCTCGGCAGGATTCGCCAGCCGTACTACCGCATCGTCGTCGCCGACGCCCGCACCCGCCGCAACGGCAAGGCGATCGAAACCATCGGCAAATACCATCCCAAGGAGCAACCCAGCCTCATCGAGGTCGACTCGGAACGGGTGCAGTACTGGCTCGGAGTCGGCGCTCAGCCCACCGAGCCGGTCCAACACATCCTTGAGGTCACAGGCGACTGGCAGCGTTTCAAAGGTCTCCCGGGCGCAGAAGGCACCCTGCAGCGCGGCGAGCCCAAGCTGGACAAGGCCGAGTTGTTCAACAGGGCGCTGGCGCAGGCCGGCGAGGTGCCGACCACCGAGGCGACCACGCCCCGCAAGAAGGCCACTCGCTCTGCTGACACTGGCGTGGCTGCCCAGAAGGCCAACGCCGACACGCCGCCAGCGGGCGCAGCGCAAGTCTCGGCCGGAGCTGACGACCGGGAGGACACTGCGACGGCCGCGGACGGCCAGGTGTGAGCATGCTGGCGGACGCGCTGGAGCATCTCGTGCGGGGAATCGTTGACAATCCCGACGATGTACGCGTCCAGCTGGTCACCACGCGGCGCGGCCGAACGCTCGAGGTGCACGTGCATCCCGATGATCTCGGCAAGGTGATCGGTCGTGGCGGGCGCACCGCCACGGCATTGCGCACCGTGATGGGCGGGATCGGCGGGCGTGGGGTCCGTGTCGACGTCGTGGACACCGACCGCTGAGCGCGGTGGCTGAGACATCGGCCGTGTCCCGGGGCGCGGACAGCAGCGGGGACAGTACGGGCGCGGACACCCGGCGGGTGGTCGGCAGGATCGGCCGGCCACACGGACTCAGCGGCGAGGTCACCGTGCAGGTAAGTACCGACTTTCCCGAACAGCGCTTCGCGGTCGACGCGCAGCTGCGCAGTGATACCGGCCGCACGCTCATTGTCGAAACCGTCCGCCCGCACCGGGGAGTGCTGCTCGTCCGGTTCGCCGGGATCACCGATCGAGAAGGGGCGGCCGACCTGCGCGGCGACACGCTCAGCGTCGACGCCACAGACCTGCCCGACTTGACCGACCCCGACGAGTTCTACGACCACCAGCTCGAAGGCTTGGCGGCAGTGGGACCCGACGGCGTGGCGCTGGGCAGGGTGCGTGAGGTCGTGCATGCACCGGCGAGTGATCTGCTGGTGCTAGACACCGCGAACGGCGAAGTGCTGGTGCCCTTTGTGCGAGCTATCGTGCCCGAAGTGGACCTGGCCGGTGGCCGGGTGGTACTCGATCCACCAGCCGGCTTGCTCGACTGACTAGGCGTGTTCCAGCTGTGCTCATTCAAGTAGTGACGATCTTCCCTGAGTACCTGGCCCCGGCCAGAGAGGCCCTGCTCGGTCGCGCCATCGCCCGCGACCTGATCGCTTTCACCGTGCATGACTTGCGGCATTGGGCCCACGATGTGCACCGGTCAGTCGACGATGCCCCCTATGGCGGCGGTCCCGGCATGGTGATGCGCCCCGACGTGTGGGGCGAGGCCCTGGACGAGGTGCTCGCCGGGCAGCCGCCGGCCCGGTTGGTGGTGCCCAGCCCCGCCGGGCGGCCATTCACCCAGCAGGTGGCCACCGAGCTCGCCGCGCAACCCCGGCTTGTCTTCGCCTGCGGTCGCTACGAGGGCATCGACCAGCGGGTGATCGACGACGCGGCCGAGCGGGTGGTTGTCGATGAGATCTCCATCGGCGACTACGTGCTCGTCGGGGGTGAGGCCGCCGTGCTGGTGATGATCGAGGCGGTTGCTCGTCTGCTACCCGGCGTGCTGGGTAATCCCGCCTCTGCGATGCAGGATTCGTTTTCCGACGGTCTGCTGGAGGGCCCTTGCTACACCCGTCCCGAGATCTGGCGTGGCCGGGAGGTCCCGGCCGTGCTGCGCTCGGGGAACCACGCCGCGATCGCCCGCTGGCGCCGGGACCGAGCCGTGGAGCGCACCGCGGCCCGCCGACCCGATCTGCTGGCGGCATTGCCACCCGGTGCGTTGGATGGTGCGGATCGGGCTCTGCTTGAGGGGCTCCCCATCCCGCCGGGCTGATACCGCCCGGTTTACTCATCCGCGGCGGCGTCTGGCACACTGAACCGGTTACCGCAGCGCAGCGACGGAGCGGGTGGCCGCAGGGCGTGAGTCCTTACCGTCGCCCCAGCCGCTGTTCGCGCCCGCCAGGGCGCCCCACACCGTGCACAGCACTTGAAGACGAGGATGGACTTGGCGATGAACACCCTGGACGCCCTGGACGCGAAGTCGCTGCGGACCGACATCCCCGACTTCCGGCCAGGCGACACGCTCAAGGTGCACGTCCGCGTCATCGAGGGGTCACGCCAGCGGGTACAGATCTTCCAAGGTGCGGTCATCCGCCGGCAGGGCTCGGGAGCACGGGAGACGTTCACCGTGCGCAAGGTGTCTTTCGGCGTGGGTGTGGAGCGCACCTTTCCGGTGCATACCCCGAACATCGCCAAGATAGAGGTCGTCACCCGCGGTGATGTCCGGCGCGCCAAGCTGTATTACCTTCGGGATCTCCGCGGTAAAGCAGCGAAGATCAAGGAGAAGCGTGAGACGCCGTCCGCGTCCTGATCCCCCGGCACCCGTCGCCTGTCGATAGCCTGAGGACGTGGCCCACCTGGCGCGCTCGACCGAACCCGCTCGCGACGACGAGCCCGGCGATTCCCGCGGTCCCAGCGTGCACCGGCATCGGCTGTCCAGGCGCAAGAAGGGCTCGTTCTGGCGCGAGCTGCCGATCCTGGTGCTCACCGCGCTGGTTCTCACCTTCCTCATCCAGACATTTCTGGCCCGGGTGTACGTGATCCCGTCAGCGTCGATGGAACCGACCCTGCACGGTTGCCCGGGATGCACGGACGATCGCGTGCTTGTCGACAAGCTGACCTACCGGTTTCGCAATCCCAGCCCGGGAGACGTGGTGGTATTCCGCGGCACTGACTCGTGGGGTAGTGAGTTCACCAGCCAGCGGTCGGACAATGTGCTGGTTCGTGGCCTGCAGCAGGCGGGTTCAGTGATCGGCCTGGCCCCACCGGACGAGCGAGACTTCGTCAAGCGGGTGATTGCGGTCGGTGGTCAGACCGTCAAGTGCTGTGACAAGCAGAACCGGGTCACAGTGGACGGCGTGGCGCTCAACGAGCCGTACGCGGTGTTCGCCGGGCATGAACCGCAAGAGGACTTCGGTCCGGTCACGGTGCCGCAAGGCAACTTGTGGATGATGGGAGACAACCGCAACAACAGCGCAGACTCGCGACGGCATGTCGCGGATCAGCGTGCGGGCACCGTGCCAGTGAGTAACGTCATAGGCAAGGCTCGCGTGATCGTGCTGCCGTTATCTCGGTGGCAAAGCATCGCGGATCCTAACCCGCAGCCGACCAAGACGCTGGGCGCGCCGGCCGTATCGACATCGTCAACGCCACTGGGGCCGCCTCCCGGGCCGATTGACCTGCCGCTGGGCGCTGGCCTCCTGCTGAGCTGGCCGGTGCTGCGGGGCGGTCAAGCCCTCCGGGAGCGGGTGAGCGCCCGCAGGCGTGGCTGACCAGGAGTGCCAGTCGTGACGCGCAGCATCGGCGAGGTCTTGCCGCGACCACCGAGGGCGGTGGTGCGCCGAGACGGCGGCATCTGGACCCTCCAGTCGGTGCTGCACCGTAAGGGCTTGGGCCCGGTCGCCGGGGTGGACGAGGCCGGTCGAGGAGCCTGCGCAGGTCCGTTGGTGGTCGCGGCGTGCGTGCTGCGGCCGGCCGATGCGGATGCGCTGGCCGGGCTCACCGACTCCAAGCTGCTTACCGCGGCGCGCCGGCAGCACTACTACGACCTGATCGTCACCAGGTCGGTATCCCGCAGCGTCGTCGTCATCCCACCCGCGGAAGTCGACGAGCTGGGCCTGCACGTGGCCAACTTGGAGGGCATGCGGCGCGCAGTAGCCGGTCTTGGCGTGCACCCCGGTTATGTGCTTACCGACGGGTTCCCGGTGCCCGGGCTGACCGCCCCCAACATGGCGGTGATCGGCGGCGACCGGGCCGCTGCCTGCGTGTCGGCTGCTTCCGTGCTGGCCAAGGTGACCCGCGACCGCCTCATGGTCGAGCTGCACGCGGTAATGCCCTGGTACGGCTTCGGCGAACACAAGGGCTACTGCACGCCAGAGCACAATGCGTCCCTGCTGGCGCATGGCCCCTGTGCCGAACACCGGTTCAGCTACGTCAACGTGGTGCTGGCGGCGCGCGCGCACGGCCTGACCGTGTCCCCGCGGAGACGCACGAGCCTGCTCCCAGCGGGTGGTCCAGAATGGAGAATTGCCGACTACGCGGCGGCACGAGCGGGAGGAGCCAGCACCCGATGAAGCGACCGACGCAGCACTCGACGGGTAATCCCCGATGACTACCTCCTGGTTGAGTATCCGATGAGCACTGAGGATCTCGAGAAGTACGAGACCGAGATGGAGCTGTCGCTCTACAAGGAGTACCGCGACGTCGTCGGTCAGTTCGCCTATGTCGTGGAGACCGAGCGACGCTTCTACCTGGCCAATGCGGTCGACGTGCAGGCTCGTAACGCCGAGGGTGAGGTGTACTTCGAGGTGCGCATGTCCGATGCCTGGGTCTGGGACATGTACCGGCCGGCCCGGTTCGTCAAAAACGTGCGGGTGCTCACATTCAAAGACGTCAACATCGAAGAGGTGGATAAACCAGACCTACGGCTGCCCGAGGGCTCCCCGTTCGACGGCTGATGGACCTGCCGCCCATCGCCCGCGCACCATGACTGCGGCAGGACGGGCCAGGGTGGCTGTATCGCTCAGCGGATCACCGTCGACGAGGAGCAGATCGGCGTCATAACCCGCGCGCAGCCGGCCCTTGCAGCTGCCGAGGCCGCATACCTGCGCCGCGATGGACGTAGCCGACGCCAATGCCTGCGCGGGGCCGACTCCGCTGGCGACGAGCCCCGAGATCGCCGCGTGCAGGATGCCGTGTGGTTTCCCGGCAGAGATCCCACCGTCGGTGCCGCAGACGATCCGCGCGCCGGCCCGGTGCATCCGCGCGATATGACTCCGCGCCGCTTCGGGCGTCAGGCCAAAACGCTGGGTGAAGGCCAATACCGTCGCCGGCGGTCTGACGTCGGTGATTCTGGCCAGGATGGTCGGGCATACAGCGATCTCGCGCTCGGCGAGATGTTGCAGCAGGCTGTCGTGGATATGCACGCCGGCGGGCGTCACGCAGTTGCAATGCTCGATCCCGTCGACCCCGGCCCCAACGGCCTGCTCAACGGCGGGCAGCCCGTGCGCGTGGGCGGTGACCGGTAACCCGGCTGCGTGCGCTTCATCGACGAGCAGGCGAAGGTCGTCGTCGCGGAACTGGCAGGCCATCACATCCGTGCCGGCGGTGAAGACGCCACCGCTCACCATGATCTTGACGACGTCCACCCGCCGCTCGGCCCGTTCCCGGATGGCGGCGCGCAGTTGCGCCACCCCTTGTGCCTCGCCTCCCATCTGCCAGCAGTGACCGCGGACGCTGGTGATCGGTGGCCCGGACGCCACGATGGTCGGGATCGGTTCGTCACCGCTGGCCGCGCGGTCCCGCCGCGCCACCACCGACCAGCGGCGATCACCGAGATCGCGGACCATTGTCACCCCGGCCGCGAGATGGCGGCGCAACGCCGTATCGATCACCTCGGCGAGTTCGTCGTCGGGGTAGCCGGCAAGCCGACCGAGCGCCCCGTCGCGACTGTCACCACCGAGATGGACATGGGTGTCGATCAGCCCGGGCAAGACGGTGGCGTGCGGGAACTCGGCAACCCCGCAGGCCGGTGGCAGCGGCGCGGCGGCGGGCTGCAGGCGAAGGATCAGTCCTTGGTCGATCACCACCGCGATGCCACCCGGTAACAGGCGCTCCCCGTCGAACGCCTGGCCTGCCTTGATCGCGAACATCCCGCTGTCCATCCCTTCAGCGCAGCAGCACCGGCAGCGTGGGCAGGCCGTTTCATCAGCACGCCCGGCCGCCGGGCCGGGTGCTCGGCGGGAACCGACAACCGCGGCAACACGGTGGTGAACTGCCTGTCACGGCGTGGAAACGATGCACGGTCACCATCAACCCACCATCAACAGGCGACGGGGCGGCCCGCGGACGGAGGTCGACCATGAGTGGGTCATCAACGAGTGAATCTGAGACCATCTCCGCGCAGCGACCCTGTGCGTGCCGCACCGAGTCATTCCGATTCTGCCCTTGCTATTCGACGCGTACCTGGCAGCGTGGCGATCCGACAACGGACTTGCCGGCGGCGCCCGTCTGGCGGCCATCGCAGCACAAGAACGTGAGCGACGCCGCATGATTTCGTGAACACTGTTGTCGCCGCGTCTAGCGACCTCCAGGCGCCTTGAGTCGCGGATCTTGCTGTCGACGTGCCGCGACCTCGTAGGGTCGATACTGTGCCTCGGCTGGTGCTCATCAATTGTGCGCCCGGCAGCGCTCCGCGACAGCTATCGTCGGCTCCTCGCCGTCCTCGCGGCGAGGCCCGGCACCCGCACCGTGGTTACCGTCGAGGGGGAGGTCGACCAGGCCTACGCCGATCTCCTCACCCGACTGTCGACCTGAGCGCCGACATGGGAACAAGACTGCTGTTGCGTCCACAGCGGTGATTGAGCCTTGGTCGAACCGCAGGCCCGGGTACGCCCGCCGGGCCAAGGCAACCATCGCTGACGACAGGTCGACACCGAAAGCGCTCAACCCGAGAGGACGCAGGTGTGCCGTCACCCGGCCGGATCCGCAACCAAGATCGCCCACTGACCCGGCGCCGTCTGGGTGTACGAGTTCGGCAAACGCCCCCAGCAGGGCACGGTCTAAGGGCTTGGCCGCGAGATCGTTGCTGACCTACTCCGAATAATCGGCGGCGACGGCGTCGTAGCCCGCCCGAGTGGCGCGAACATAGGACGGTTCGATCACACCGAGGCGCCGTATCGCCCGAGCGCATGCTGTGGGAGCGCGGCGCACCCGGCGAGACACCGCGACTCGGCCGCCAGGCTGTTGATTCGCGTCATGCGTTGCCCACCGGTCCACCTGGCCCTGGGTCTGGCCGGGGTGGCCGAGGAGGCTGGGTGGCAGCGACGGCGCCTTCGCGAATAGCCGCGGCGAGCGCAAGCGTCGCGAAGACCTGCGCCATCGCGATCTCACTGCGCTCGCCCTCGGTTATCCGGGCGGACGTGTCCGCACGAGATAGGGCATCCAGTGTTTCCGTGACGAACAGCTCATAGCTCACGGCTGGCTATCGGCCCGCGCGTCCAGTTGGTTACTGCTCGCGTTGATGTCGTTACTAACTGTGAGCTCGGGGCCTAGAAGCGCGGGCGTCGCTGGCGTTGCGCAACGCGCTTGGAGTTGTGCGAGCCGGCCGCCGCGTTGCGCGCCAAACGTGGCCCGGTGTGTGCTACCACACCGCCCTGACAGTTCCACAAACTCCTTGTGTCGCCCGCGCCAGTTATCCACACCAGACCCCCTTATCCACAGCTTCGCCTGCACCTAGTCGACCGCGACGCTGTGGCGCGGCAGCCTCATGACCGCCAGATCACAAGTGACTGGGAGGTCGAGATGGAAGCGGCGGCGCAGGCTGCGGATCGGCGCACCGAGGAGCTGGGCAAGCGAGGCGAGGACGTGGCGGCGGAGTACTTGGCCGGCATGGGGCTCGTGGTGCTCTCGCGCAACTGGCGTTGCCGGGGTGGCGAAGTCGATGTGGTGGCGACGGATGGGCAACGTTTGATCGTTTGTGAAGTCAAGACCCGGTCGGGCACTGGCTACGGGGAACCGGCGGAGGGTGTGACACCGGCCAAGGCAGCTCGCATCAGGCGAGTGGCGGCGGCATGGTTGCGAACACATCGGGTGGGATGGTGCGAAATCCGCTTCGACGTACTGGCGGTGTTATGCCCGCCCGACGGGCCGGTCACCGTGGAGCACCTGCAGGGTGCGTTCTGATGTCGTTAGCCAGCGCCTGGGCGGTCGCGCTACATGGGGTGGACGGCGTCTTGGTGGAGATTGAAGCCCACATCGGTCCTGGCTTACCAGGCTTGCAGATGGTGGGCCTGCCCGATACCGCCCTGTCCGAAGCGCGGGACCGGGTGCGGGCCGCAGTGCTCAACTCGGGTCGGCGATGGCCGCCGCGCCGGATGACCCTCGCACTGTCGCCGGCCACCTTGCCGAAGGCCGGCAGCAGCTACGACGTAGCGAATGTAATGTGAGACACTTCTAGTGTGCCTACAGCCGCGGCCATCTACTGCCGCATCAGCAAAGACCGGGAAGGCGCCGGCCTCGGCGTCGACCGGCAACGCAACGACTGCCAGGACCTCGCCACAAGGCTCGGCTGGACCGTCACCAAGGTTTACAGAGACAACGACATCAGCGCCTACTCAGGCAAGCCCAGACCCGGCTACCGGGCCCTCCTGGACGATCTGCGCGCCGGACGGGTCAACGCCGTACTCGCGTGGCACAACGACCGCCTCCACCGCAGCAGCGTCGAACTGGAGGAGTACATCGAGGTGTCCGGCAACGCGCCGACACACTTCGTGAAAGCCGGCCCCCTCGACCTGTCCACCGCGTCAGGACGAATGACCGCACGGATCACCGGCGCGGTAGCGCGCCACGAGGTGGAGCACATGATCGAGCGCCAGAAAGCCGCGAAGCTACAAGCCGCCCAGGATGGCCGCTTCCGCGGTGGCCGCCGCGCGTTCGGATTCGAGAAAGACGGAGTCACCGTGCGCCCTGGGGAAGCCGCCGCGGTGCTCGACGCCACCCGGCGGGTCCTGCACGGGGAGTCGCTCGGGTCCATAGCCCGGGGATGGAATGAGGCGGGTCTCACGACGTCCACCGGCACGCAGTGGACGTCCATCAGTGTCCACAAGCTGCTGATCCGGGCCCGCAATGCTGGCCTGATCGAACACGGCGGCCAGGAAATCGCTAAAGCGGTGTGGCCGGCCATCGTCCCCGAGGACACCTGGCGGGCAGTGCGCGCACTGCTGACCGCCCCCGGTCGGCGCCGGCCCCGCAGCAACGACGCGCGCTGGCTCGGCTCGGGCCTGTTTTTGTGCGGGAAGTGCAACGACGGCACCACGATGCGCTCCGCGAGCGTCGTTGGCAGCAACCGCAGCCTGCGTCGGGCTACCTACCGGTGTAAGGCTGGTCCTCACTTGGGGCGGGTCGCGGAACCGGTCGATGCGCTGGTCACCGCGATCGTGTTGGAGCGGCTGTCCCGCCCGGATGCGCGGCTGCTGCTGACCGCTGCACCCGGTGTGGACACAGCGGCGCTGTCAGCAGAAGCGGAGGCGCTGCGCGTCCGCAACTCCGGGCTGGTGTCCATGTTCGGCGACGGGATCATCACGCGGGGCGAGCTGGAGGCCGAACGGGCACGTATTCAGGTCAAGCTCGCGCAGATCGCCGACACGATGGCCGCCGCGGCGGCCGGTTCACCGCTGGCCGGGTTCGCTGACGCCGAGGATGTTCGCGCTGCGTGGGATTCGGCGTCGGTGTCACGGCGAAAGGCTGTGATCGACACGCTGATGGTAGTGACGTTGCTGCCGGCGGCTCGGGGTCGTCGCCCTGGGGGGCATTACTTTGACCCGGACTCGCTACGCATCGACTGGCGCTAGAAATGTAACGTCACATTGTCACATTCTTTCTTGGGAGCTCCCTGGGAATCGGGCGCAATCGCGTTTCAAAGCTTGCGGGCAGCAACGTACATAGTAAGCTAGCGGCACAACATAAAAACTCAACCCGCTCCACGGGGACGGTGTGACGGGCACCGCGCAATTCCTCGGACGACACGAAGGTGGGGAACGATGACAGAAAGGCCCGTCCGTGCTTGTCCGTGTCCGTCAGTCCCCAGCAGCGACGCGAGAACAGCGCCCGCGGTGGTCGCACCCGAGCCGCGAGACTCACCCCCGAGCAGCGCAAACAATCGTCGCGTCACGCTCTTCTGAGCGCGTATGTCAATCAGATAGTCGACCGTGCCGCGGAACTCAGTGCTGAACAACGGGCCCGACTGCAGGCCATTCTTGCGCCGACCGCGCAATGCGATGCGACCGTCTCCCCGCCCTCCCCAAAGGAGGCGACGGGCCGATGACGACAAGAACAACGGCGGCCTCTCTGGCCCGAGGAACCACCGCAACAACCAGCTCCGTGCTAGAAGCAAGTCCCATTGAGGATACCGCACCTGGACGACACTCAGAACCCATTACCGCAGGTAGCGGGACTGTACAGGCTGTAATGCCGCCTCGCCAATGATGATCGTGTTCTCCAACTCGAGCGACGGCTCATCGGGCAACGCACCTCCGAGGCACTCCAAGCGAAAAAGGCCCAGGGCGCCGTCCTCGGCCGCCCCGAACGCACCCCGAAAAAATCGTCAACAGGATCGCCAGGCAGCGGGCTCAGGGGGCCAGCCTCCGCGCGATCGCGAAAAGCCTCAACGACTCCGGTGTCCCTACCACCCAGGGTGGCGCCTGCTGGTATGCCTCCACAGTGGCAGCCGTCCTCAGGTAGCACGCTCGTCGCAACCCCAGCGACAAGGAGGGCACGCAATGTTTGGCAACCAGCAGAACGAACCACAGATCGCGGAAGCCATCCGGGAGGTGTTCACTAGGAGCAACATTGCCCCGAGGGCGCCACCCTGATCGATGCCCTGTATGATATCGGCCGATCTTTGAACCGCATCGCCGTGGCCATCGAGGAACTGCAGCCGCCAGAGGTGGCTGAGGAACAGATCCGGACGCAGCAGCAGTAGGCCGTCAGCGAGATGGCCGCCCCGCTGAGGGAAAATGCCGCGTTGCGTGACAACATGGCCGCATGA
>DASUVX010000062.1:0-20646 GCA_036378735.1 Pseudonocardiaceae bacterium
CACGTACGCGGCCAGCCCGGTGTCCACCATCAGCTCGACACCGGCCCGCGGGTCGGCCCCCAGCATGAGCTTGGATAACTCCGCAGCGACTCTCTCAGCGGTGATCCGGCTGATCTCGCCCGCCATCGCAACCAGCGCCTCGCGCACCCGCGGGACGAGGGTGAAGCCAAGCTGGGAGACGAACCGAGCCGCGCGCAGCATCCGCAGCGGGTCGTCGGCGAAGGACTCCTCCGGGGTGGCAGGGGTGTCCAGCTCGCGACGAGCCAGCGCCGCCATCCCGCCGTGCGGGTCGACGAACCGGCCGTGGTCTTTCAACGGCAGCGCCACGGCCATCGCGTTGACCGTGAAGTCCCGCCGAGCCAGGTCATCCTCGACGGTGTCACCGAAGACGACCTCGGGATTGCGGGATACCCGGTCGTAGCGATCAGCCCGGTAGGTGGTGATCTCGCACTGGATGCCGCCCTTCGACGCTCCGACGGTGCCGAAGGCGATACCGGTGTCCCACACCGCGTCCGCCCAGCCTCGCAGGAGTGCCGCGATCGCGTCCGGGCGCGCGTCGGTGGTGAAATCCAGGTCACCGCCGGCGGAGCCGGCAATCAGACCACCGCCGGCGGAGCCGGCAATCTGACGGCTGCCGGCGGAGCCGGCAATCAGACGGCTGCCCAGCCGGCCGAGCAGCGCGTCCCGCACGCTGCCCCCCACCAAATACAGGGCATGACCAGCGGCGATGAAGCGGGCGGCCAGCTCGTCGGCGACCGGCGCGATCCGCAGCAGCTCCACCACAGCATTCTGCTGCGCCCGGCCCATACCCAGCACCCGATTCCCCACCCCAACCGACACGAGCAGCGAGCCTAACGGGTAGCACCGAGGGCCGACGACCCTGCTGAGACGGTAGCCATGCGGTGACGCCTATACCATCAGGCCATGCCCTCGTCCTCGAGTAAGTCCGGCCGCGACAAGGGCACCCGCAAGCCAACCAGTCAGGGCAACGGGAAACGCCGCGCGCCCAGGATGCGGACCGTGGCCGAAACGTCGGCGGGTGGGCTGGTCGTGGATACCAAAACCGGGCACGCCGCCGTGATCGGCCGGCTCGACCGGCGCGGTAGGTTGCTGTGGTCACTACCCAAGGGTCACGTCGAGCAGGGCGAGACAGTGGAGCAGGCTGCGGTGCGTGAGGTCGCCGAGGAGACCGGGATCGATAGCGCGGTGGTGGCCGCACTCGGCAGCATCGACTACTGGTTCGTCGCGGAAGACCGCCGCATCCACAAGACGGTGCACCACTTCCTGCTGCGCGCGGTCGGCGGCAAGCTGTCCGATGCCGATTACGAGGTCGCGGAGGTGGCCTGGGTACCGCTGGCTGACCTGCCGTCGCGGTTGGCCTACGCCGATGAGCGCCGTCTCGTGCAGCGCGCCACCACGATGCTCGCGGACTCGGCATGATTACCTTGGGCTTGATCACCCTGGGCTTGGTGACGTCGGGCGCGAGGCCTCGCGGGTGACGCGCCGGCTCCACCGCGGCGCCGCAGCCGTCCTGGTGGCAGTCCTGGGATTGCTGATCCCCGGCGTCCTTCCCGGTGTCGCCATGGGCCAGACCCGGCAACCTCCGCCGCGGCCGAACGCGCTGGCCCGGCTGGAGCTGTCCGATCTGTCACCTCGGGTGGTCACTGTCACCAGCGTGCCGGTGCTGCGGCTGACCGGCCGGGTGGTCAACGTCGGTGACCACCCGATCAGCCAGCTTCAGATCCGGTTCCAACGCGACGAGGCGGTGAACTCGGACGAGGCGGTCACCCGCGCCATCCAGGGCGACTCGGAGGCGCCGCACGTCACCCGATTCCAGCCGGTGCCGGGTGATCTCGCCCCCGGGCGCAGCAGCCCGTTTGCACTTGACGTGCCGCTGCGCGGCGGGCCGGATACGGATTCCCTGGGGATCACCACACCGGGGGTGTACCCGCTGCTGGTCAACCTCAACGGCAAGCCGGACTTCGGCGGGATGACGCGGCTGGCGTCGGTCCCCTTGCTGTTGCCCGTGCTCGGGATCCCCCCTGCCACCCCAGGAACGGCAGCAGGCCCGGTGTGGCACCGGCCGCCGCAGCCGGCCCCGCTGACCATCATGTGGCCACTGGCCGCGACGTTCGAGCGGTTACCGACCGGGCCCGGGGAACCGATCCTGATCCGCAGTGACCGTGCCGGGGCGGATTCCCTGGCCGCTGAGATCGCTCCCGGTGGTCGGCTGGACGGTTTGCTCGGTGCACTCGAGCAAGCGGTGCCGCCCGGATCACCGCTCGCCGCGGCAGTGTGCGTGGCGGTGGACCCGCTGCTGCTGGAGACGCTCGACGAGATGAGCCGCGGATACCAGGTGTCCGATCCCCGCGGAATCACCGCCGGCACCGGGGCGCGGGATGCCCGCAGCTGGCTCGATCGGCTCCGCGCCGCGGTTCAAGGTCGCTGCGTGCTGCCGCTGCCCTACGCCGACACCGACCTGGTAGCGCTGTCCAGGGCCGGGCTCACCGATCTGGAGGCACTGGCCACCAATACCGGTGCGCGCCTGGTGGGCGACCTGCTCGGGGTGCAGCCACTCACCGGCGTGATCTGGCCCATGGATGAAATGCTCGACGAACGCACGCTGGCCGACCTCACCGCACTCCAGACTCGCGCCGTGCTGCTGGATCCTCGTGATCTCGCGCCGCAGCCGCTATCACCGCGCGACCTCGTCGGCCTGGTAGGTGGCTCTTCAAGTACCGCCAACCCCGGCGCAGTGGTTCCTGGCAGCCGCGACAGCGCGGTGGGGTTGCTCGTCGATCCGCTGCTGACCAGCGCGCTGACCAGCACCCTGCCCAACACGACGGCCCCGGCAACGAACTCCCCGACCATTACAAACTCACTGTCGACGCAGGACGCGATCGGTGCACTGGTGTACCGGGCCGCCGGCGGCCGGGGAATCCTGCTGGTGCCCCCGCGCCGCTGGCAGGTCCGCGGGACGGACGCCACTGCCCTGGTGAGCACCGCCCGGCAGCTGCTCGACGCCGGCTTCGTCATCCCTCGCGAGCTGCCGGCGCTGGCCGCCACCCGGCCCGTCACCGGCTCCGCCGCAGCAGTGACATACCCACCGCAAGCGACCGCCGAGGAGATCCCGTACCAGGTCACGTCGGAGATCCAGCGGGATCGAGACGTCCTGCGCGACCTCCAGGTGGCCACCGTCTTAGACCCCGCAGCGAATCTCAGGCCGGCCAGCCTGCTCGATCCGCTACGCCTGGGGCTGCTGCGGGCGGTGTCCACGGCGTGGCGGGAGGCGCCCACCCGGGCCGCCCAGCTGACCGCAGGACAGAGCAGCCAGCTGGATGAGCTGCGCCGATCGGTGCGCATCGTCCAGCCACCCGGTCCCTACAGTCTGGCGGCGTCGGATTCCCCGCTGCTGATCACGGTGAGCAACGAGCTGCCGGTCGGGGTGCAGGTGGCGCTGAACCTGTCGGAGACCGCCGGGTTGCGAGCCGGAGCCGTTGGGCTACAGCTGGTGCCGGCTCACAGCACCAGGCAGCTGGTCATCCCGGCCAAAGTCAGCCGAGCCGGCCAGTTCAGCATCGACGCCCGGCTGAGTACCGCAGGCGGCACGCCGCTCGGCGAACCGAGCACCCTCCAGCTGCGCTCCACCGCATTCGGTCGGGTTACAGTCGCGCTCACTGCGGGCGCCGGAGCCTTGCTGGTGTTGCTGGTGGCCCGCCGCGTCGTGCCCAGAATACGGCGGGGCATACGCAGAACACGGGAAGCCAGGTGACGTTTGGACACCGCGAACTGCACGCCACGGTCTGGCCGCCGGGCCAGCACCGCGCACAGACCGCGGCCGCAGTACTCGCTGGCCGCGGCGACTCGCACCATGGCGGTGGCCACCCTGGTCAGCCGGATCACCGGATTCCTGCGCCAGCTCGCGCTGGCCGCGGTGCTCGGGCTGGGGGTGGTCAACGACTCCTACACGGTGTCCAACACGCTGCCGGCGATGCTCTACGAGATCCTCCTCGGCGGGGTGCTGACCAGCGTCATCGTGCCGTTGCTGGTGCGCGCCGCGAAGGAGGACCCGGACCGAGGCGAGGCCTACGTGCAGCGGCTGGTCACCGTCGCCTTCGTCGCGCTGAGCGCCGCCAGCGTGCTCGCCGTCGTCGCGGCGCCGTTTCTGGCCGTGCTGTTTCTGGGCACTGGCGAGGACGCCAACCCGCAGCTGGCCACCGTGTTCGGCTACCTGCTACTACCGTTGATCTTGTTCTATGGCCTGTCCGGGCTGTTCGGGGCGATCCTCAATGCCCGCAGCGTGTTCGGCCCACCGGCCTGGGCGCCGGTGCTCAACAACGTCATCGTGCTGGTCTCGCTGGGCGTCTACGCCCTGGTTCCCGGGGAGATCAGCGTCAACCCAGCCCGGCTGAGCGACCCGAAGCTGCTGGTGCTCGGCCTGGGTACGACCGCAGGCATCGTCGCGCAGGCGCTGGTGCAGTTGCCCGGCCTGCGCCGGGCGGGCTTTCACTTCGGTTGGCGATGGGGGTGGGACTCGCGGCTGACTCAGGCCAGCGGGATGGCAGCCTGGTTCGTCGTCTACGTGCTGGTGGGCCAGCTCGGCTTCGTGGTCACCACCCGCTCCGCCGCGCAGGGCGATCCCGGCGGGGTGGTGATCTACAGCCTGGTGTGGCTGCTGCTCCAACTTCCCTACGGCGTCCTCGGTTACTCACTGCTCACCGCGATCATGCCGCGGATGAGCGCGGCCGCCGCTGATGCCGACTGGCGTGGGGTGGTCGAGCACTTATCGGTGGGCAGCCGCTACCTCATCGTGGTGCTGGTACCGATCACCGTGGTCTTCACCCTGGCCGGGGAGCCGATCGGGGTCGCGCTGTTCTCGCTGGGCAAGGCAGGCAGCAACGCCGAGCGGCTCGGTGCCGCGCTGGCGGTGTCCGCCTTTGGCCTGCTGCCGTATGCGGTGACGATGCTGCAGCTGCGGGTGTTCTACTCGATGGCCGACGCGCGCACCCCCACGATGATCAACGCCATCATGGTGGCGGTGAAGCTGCCATTGCTACTGGCCTGCCCGGTGTTTCTCGACGACGCCGATGTCGTGCTCGGCCTCACCGCGGCCAACTCGCTGTCGCTGGTGGTGGGCGCGATGGTCGGGCAGACCTGGCTGCGCCGGCGGCTGGGCCGGGTGGAGACCAAACGCAGTCTGATCACGTTCCGTAATTGTGTGATCGGCGCCGTGCCGGCGGTGGCGGCAGTGCTGGCGCTGCGCGCCGCGACCGACTGGGACGGGGTGAGCGGGGCCTGGCTGGACCTGGTGTCCACCACCCTGATCGTCGGGGTGGTGATGGTGCTGGCCCTGCTGGTCCTGCGCACCCCGGAGCTCACCGAAGCGCTTCGAGCACCGGTCGTCGAGCGCCTGGTCCGGCACCGCTCGATTAGCCCCCGCGAGCCGTAGGCTTAACAATCGTCAGCCGGAAGCTAAAAAGTGGCGCGCAGAGACGGTGACATCACGGTGAGCGAGTCGGCGGGGACGGGGGCACATCAGTTCCGTCTTCCGTGGTTCACCCCTGGGTACGTGTTGAGCGGGGGTCGTTACCGCCTGCTCGCCGAGGTCGGCCGCGACGACCGCTGTGCCGTGCGGCTGTGGCGGGGCCGGGACCTCATGCTGGACCGCGACGTCGCCCTGACGTTGTTCACCGCCGCAGAGACCGACCAAGCGGCGGTCGCCCGGGTCCGTTCCGCCGTCGCCCGCGCATTGCGCGCGGCCCGCCTGGAGACGGCAGGTGCGGCGCGGGTACTGGATGTGCTGGAGCCCGAGCGCGTCGACCACGCTCACGGCACCGGCGGTACCTACGTCGCCGCCGTGGTCGCCGAGTGGACGCCTGGTGGGCCGCTGGTGGAGCTGCTCGATGGTGGGCCGCTGGCGCCGGGGGCGGCGGCCCGGGTGCTGGTCCCGCTGGCTGCTGCCGTCGACGCGGCACACAGCGCGGGTCTGGTCCTGGGCTGCGATCATCCGTGCCGGATCCGGCTGGGGCGCGACCGGCAGATCCGGTTGGCCTTCCCCGGTCCGCCGTCCAGCTCCGGTGCCCCCGACGACATCCGCGGCCTGGGCGCGATGCTGTACCTGCTGCTCACCGGGTGCTGGCCGCTACCTGACGGGCCACCGGGGCTGCCGCCCGCCCCGCTCGGTACGGACGGCGGCCCGATCAGTCCCACGACGCTGCGGCCGGCAGTACCGGTGGAGCTGTCCACCCTCGCGCTGCGCAGCATCGCCGGCCCGGGCACCGGCGGCGTGCACACTGGCGCCGCCGTGCGCCAGGTGCTGGAATTCCACGCCGCGAGTGCTGACGACCCGCGCTTCGGCGCCCGACCGATGGACCCGCGACGGGCTCGGCGGCTTCGCCAGATCAAGTTCGCGGTGTCGATGACGGTGCTGGGGGCGGCCACCCTGATGATCATCGGTTACGCCGGGATGCAGGTCGTGTCGGTGTTCACCGACACTGGGGGAGCACCGCTGGTGGTCGCCGGCAACACACCCGCGAAACAGGCGCCCGCGCCACCAACGTTGCTCGCCCCGGCTCGGATCCGGTCGCTATCGGTGTACGACCCCTCCGGGTTGGGCACCCCGGATCACCAGCGGGACGTCGCAAAGCTGCTGGACGGCAACCCGAACACGGGCTGGTCCACCGACTCGTACTTCCAGCAGTTCCCCGTCTACAAAAAGGGGCTCGGCGTGATGCTGAGCTTCGAAACGCCCGTCTCGCCCGCCTCGGTGACCGTGGTGTCACCCAGCGCGGGCACCGTGCTGGAAATCCGCACCGCGATGTCTGCGAATGCCCGGCTGGACCAGACCACTCTGGTCGGCACCGCCACACTCAAATCGGGCAGCAACCTGATCCCGCTGCGCGCCGGCACACCTGCGCGATACCTGCTGGTGTGGATCACCGGGCTCGGTGGTGGCGAGGGTCACCACCAGTCCAAGCTCAGCGACCTCCAGATCCAGCAGCGCGCCACCTGAGGTTGGGGGCTCTTCAAGGCACGCCAACCCGCCCTCTCGGCGTCTCAAACGGCTACCAACCCCGCCGCTGGATGGCCCGTCCAGGCGCCGCGGCGCCGGCTAGGACGGCAAGCGCGGGTCCGTCGACTCGAAACACGGTCCATTCATCCATCGGTATCGCGCCGAGCCGGCGGTAGACGGCGATCGCCGGTTCGTTCCAGTCGAGCACCGACCACTGCAACCGGGAGTAACCGCGATGTAGGCATTCCGCGGCGAGCGCGGTGAGCAGTTCCCGGCCCAGCCCCATTCCCCGGTGCTGGGGTTGCACGAACAGGTCTTCCAGGTAGATGCCGTGCACCCGTCCCAGGTGGAAAAGCTCACAAACCACAGCGCCACCCCGGCAACCTCCCCACCCACCTCGGCTACGTGGCCGAACAGCGCCGGCTGGGCGCCGAACAACGCCGCGTGCAGCTGGGTAGCGGTCAGCCGGCACTGCTCGCCAGCCCGTTCGTAGCCTGCGAGCCGGTGCACCAGCGCGACCACCGCGTCAACGTCACACTCCTGCACCCGCCGGACAGCCACACCCAGCAGGTTGCCACGACCTCCGGCCGAGCCGGGGAGTCAAACCAACGTCTCGCCGGCCCGGCAAGGCCCGAGGTTGGCGGCGGTTGACAGCACCAATCACCCGAGTTGGCCGCTCTTGAAGAGCACCGAAATGCGCCGGGAACATCGATCCGTAGGATCGTGTTGTGGCCAACGTGAGTGAACAGATCCGGGACGTCATCATCATCGGCTCGGGTCCCGCCGGGTACACCGCTGCTATCTATGCCGCGCGTGCCGAGCTGGAGCCGCTGCTGTTCGAAGGAAGCCACTACGGCGGTGTCCTGATGACTACCACCGATGTGGAGAACTACCCGGGCTTCCGGGACGGGATTCAGGGCCCGGACCTGATGGACCAGTTCCGCGCCCAAGCCGAGCGCTTCGGTACCGAACTGCAATCCAAGGATGTCACATCGGTCGAACTGGCCGGCGACGTCAAGAAGGTCGTCGTCGATGAGACCACCTACCTCGCCCGGACAGTGATCCTGGCGATGGGAGCATCGCCCCGCTACCTGTATGTGCCCGGCGAGCAGGAACTGCTTGGCCGTGGCGTCAGCTCGTGCGCCACCTGCGATGGCTTCTTCTACAAGGATCAGGACATCGCCGTCATCGGCGGCGGTGACTCGGCGATGGAGGAAGCCTCCTTCCTGACCAAGTTCGCGCAGTCGGTGACCGTGGTGCATCGCCGCGACGAGTTCCGCGCCTCGAAGATCATGCTGGAGCGCGCCCGGAAGAACGAGAAGATCCACTGGCGCACCAAGGTGACCGTCGAGCGGGTGCTCGGCGAGGGCGGGGTCAGCGGCCTAGAACTCTCGGACGGCTCGACGCTGGACGTTACGGGCATGTTCGTGGCGATCGGGCACGACCCGAACAGCGAGCTGGTCCGCGATCAGCTCGACACCGACGAAGCCGGCTACGTGCTGGTGAAAGCGCCCAGCACGGCGACTAGCGTGCCGGGCGTCTTCGCCGCGGGTGACGTGGTGGACCACACCTACCGGCAGGCCGTCACGGCCGCCGGCACCGGCTGCTCGGCCGCGATCGACGCCGAACGCTGGTTGGCCGAGCGTTTGCTGGAGACGCACGCTGAGGTGTCTTCTGAGTTCGTGGGCGGCGGCTACGGCCGCGAATCTTGATCACCTAGTTTCCGCACCAGAATCCCGTACACAGGAGATGACATGGCAGATAAGTCGACCGTGACCGTGACCGACGAGTCGTTCGCCGACGAGGTGCTCGGCAGCGACAAGCCGGTGCTGGTGGACTTCTGGGCGTCCTGGTGCGGTCCCTGCAAGATGGTGGCACCGGTGCTGGAAGAGATCGCCTCTGAGCACAGCGAGATCACCGTCGCGAAGATGGACATCGACGCCAATCCCAGCACGCCACGCAACTACCGGATCATGTCCATTCCCACCATGATCGTGTTCTCGGGCGGCAAGCCGGTCAAGCAGATCGTCGGCGCCAAGCCCAAGGCCGCCCTGCTGCAGGATCTGGCGGATTACCTGGGCTGACCAGCAGCCCGCCTCGAGAACTACCGCCTGCTTCACGCAGTGCAGGCAACCGATTACCCTGTGGACGCGTCTTGCACGGCGGATGGGCCTCGCCCGATTGCTAATCCTCCAGTGCCGGACGTCGATCAGTTGATCTCGATCAGAAGTGAGGGTGAATGCAGCTGCTGCGCCGCGGCGACACCGGACCGGCGGTGGCGCAGCTCAGGGTGATGCTGACCTCGCAGGGCCTGCTCCCACGGCCATCGGATACCCAGACGGATACCGATGGCTTTGACCTCACCGTCGAACACGCGGTACGCGCCTTCCAGCAGCGTCGTGGCTTGATCACCGATGGGATCGTCGGGCTGGCCACCTACCAGGCACTGTGTGACGCTCGCCTGGAGCTCGGCTGCCGGATGCTCAGGTATGTGCTGTTTCGCCCGATGCGTGGCGATGATGTTTGCACGCTGCAGGAACGCCTGCTGGAACTGGGCTACGACGCCTACCGCGCGGACGGCATCTTCGGCGTGCAGACCGAGATTGCCTTGCGCAGCTTCCAGCGGGACTACGGCCTGCGGGTGGACGGGGTGTGCGGGCCCGCCACCATACGCGCCCTGCGCCAGCTGCAGCCCAAGGTTCGTGGTGGTCGGCCAGTCCTGCTCCGCGAGCAGGAACTGCTGCGCCGGGCGGGCCCGGCGTTGCGCGGCAAGCGGATCATCATCGATCCCTGCCTCGGTGGTGCTAACCGCGGCACCGTGGTGGACGGCGCGGCCGAAGCCGAGCTGATGTGGGACCTGGCCCAGCGGCTGACGGGTCGGATGGGCGCCACCGGGATGCAGACAATGCTGTCCCGGCGCCTCGACGCCTGCCCCACCGAGGCGCAGCGAGCCACCTTCGCCAACAACGCGGGCGCCGATCTGGTGCTGTCCCTGCACACCGACAGCCACCCCACCGCACTGGCCCACGGCGTGGCGACGTTCCATTTCGGCACCGGCAACGGCGTGACGTCCACCGTGGGCGAGGCGCTGGCCCAGTTCCTGCAGCGGGAGTTGACCGCCCGCACCGGAATGCTCGACTGCGGCGCCCATCCCAAGACCTGGGAGCTGCTGCGGCTGACCCGGATGCCCGCGGTCCGCATCGAACTGGGTTACCTGACCAACCCCGAAGACCGCCGCAAACTACTGGACCCGGCGTGTCGCGACGTGATCGCCGAGGGGATCCTGGTCGCCGTCAAGCGTCTCTACCTGCTGGGCGAAAACGACCAACCCACCGGCACCTTCACCTTCGCCGACCTGCTCCGCAGCGAGGTAGCCCAACCCGCGCTGTGACTCGCATTCAGCGGGGCTCGCCAGACCGTCAGGCTGGGCGCAGGATGGGTTCGGCGGTGTGGATGGTTACCGAGCCCAGGAGGCGTTCTAGAGCGGCTTCGACGTCTTCCTTCCAGGTCAGTGCGGTGCGCAGTTCCAGGCGCAGCCTGGGCCAGCGGGGGTGGGCGTGCACCGTCTTGAACCCGACCTGTTGGAGAAACTCAGCGGGGACCACGCAGGTGGAGTCGTGGGTGGGCTTGGCGTCACCGAAGGCTTCGATGGCCTTCACGCCGCGCCGGGTCAGATCTTTGGCGACCGACTGCACCAGCACCCGGCCCAGACCACCGCCGCCGAACTCCGGCAGCACCTTCAGTGCGGTGAGCAGCACGGCATCGGCACTGACCGGCGAGGTGGGAAACGCCGAGGCCCGCGGCACCGCCGCCGGGGGAGCGTAAAGCACGTAACCGGCCGGGACATCCCCGGACATCACGATCCGCCCGCAGGAACCCCATTCCAGCAGCACGCTGGACACCCAGGACTCCTTCTCCAGTTCGGTCTGCCCGAACTCTTCGGCCTGCTCCCGGATATGCGGCGCGAGCTCCCAGAACACGCAACGCCGGCACTTCTTCGGCAGCAGATCGAGGTTGTCCAGGGTTACGCCGACCACTCGACGTGACAAAAGGCCTCCCCTGACAACGGGCGCTGACAATTCCCAGCGCGAAAACGCCTGGCGCAGCATATGCCGATGACCATCGGTCAGTGAAGGGCTCCGGGGTGTTCTCGGCGGCGGCTTTACACTGCCAGGGGACCGCAACCGCACCGAAGGCGCCGGATGAACACTAGAGGCCACGACAACCTGCCGAGCCACCGACCGCCGACTCAGCGCGATCTTGATCCACATCTACGCCGCTACGCGCAGCGCACCACGGGCATGACCGCATCCGAGATCCGCGCGCTGTTCGCCGTCGCCAGCCGCCCTGAGGTCGTCTCACTGGCCGGTGGCATGCCCTACCTGCCTGCGTTGCCGATGGACTCGCTGGCCGACGAGCTCGCCCAGATGGTCACCGCCGACGGGATGGCGGCGCTGCAGTACGGCTCGGCGCAGGGCACCGCGGAGCTACGCGGGCAGATCTGCGAGGTCATGGCGCTGGAGGGGATCCGGGCGCATGCCGACGACGTCACGGTCACCGTCGGTTCGCAGATGGCCCTGGACATGGTGACCCGGATTTTCTGCGATCCGGGGGACGTGGTGCTCGCTGAGGCGCCGTCCTACGTCGGCGCGCTGACCACCTTCGCGTCCTACCAGGCGCAGGTCGTGCAGGTGGCAATGGACGACGACGGGCTGGTCCCGGGCGAGCTGGAGGCCGCGTTGCGATCCCTACGTGCCCAGAGCAGAACGCCGAAATTCCTCTACACCATCCCGAATTTCCACAACCCGGCGGGAATCACGCTGGCCGTGCAGCGTCGTGCCGAGGTGTTGCGCCTGTGTGCCGAGTACCGGGTGCTGGTCGTCGAGGACAACCCGTATGGCTTGCTGAGTTTTGACGGGCAGATATATCCGGCGATGCGCGCCGCGGATCCGGACAACGTGGTGTACCTCGGTTCGTTCTCCAAAACCTTCGCGCCTGGGCTTCGGGTCGGCTGGGCGCTGGCCCCGCACGCGGTGCGGGAGAAGCTGGTGCTGGCGGCGGAATCGGCCACGTTGTGCCCACCGGCGTTCACCCAGTTCGTGGTGTCGCGCTACCTGGCCCAGCACGACTGGAAGGGGCAGGTGAAGATCTACCGGGAGGTCTACCGGGAACGCCGCGACGCCATGCTGGCCGCGCTGGACCACTATCTCCCTCCGGGATGCACCTGGACCCGCCCGGCCGGCGGTTTCTACGTCTGGCTCACCGTGCCCGAGGGGCTGGACACCAAGGCGATGCTGCCTCGGGCGGTGACTCAGCGAGTCGCCTACGTGCCGGGAACGGCGTTCTACGCCGACGGCCTCGGCAGCCGGCAGATGCGGCTGTCATTCTGCTACCCGACCTCGGAACGGATCGTTGAGGGCGTGCACCGGCTGGCCGCCGTGCTGGAGGGTGAGCTCGAGCTGCAGCGCACGTTCGGTAGCGTGCGCCCACGCACGGTGTTCGGCCCGCAATCCCCGTCCCCGGACACCGCCTAAGCCCGACATGGAGACATATCGGGGTCAAAGGGGCGCCTTTGACCCCGATATGTCTCCATGTCGGGGGGAAAGGAGCGGGCGGTGAGTGATCGCAGCGTGGCTGTGCTGGCCGGTGGGCTCTCGCATGAGCGGGACGTGTCGTTGCGCTCCGGGCGCAGGCTGTCCAGCGCGTTGCGGGACACCGGGCTGCTCGTGGAGGAGTGGGACGTCGACGCCACCTTGATCGGCCGGCTGAGGCGCAGCCGGCCGGACGCCGTGGTGGTGTCACTACACGGCGGTGCCGGCGAGAACGGTGCCGTGCAGTCAGTGCTGGAGATGTTGCGGATCCCCTACGTAGGTGCCGATCCCCGGGCTTGCCGCCGGGCCTGGGATAAGCCGACCGCCAAAGACGAACTAGCGCGAGCTGGTCTGCATACTCCGGATTGGATCGCGTTGCCGCACGCCACGTTCCGCGATCTCGGACCGCAGGATGTGCTGGACGCACTGGTCGACCGGCTCGGCCTCCCGTTGATCTTCAAGCCACCGCAGGGTGGCTCGGCGCTCGGCGTCCATGTGGTGCGCGAGATCTCCGAATTACCGGGGGCCATCGTGGGTTGCCTGTCCTACGGGGACACCGTCATGGCCGAACGTTTCATCGAAGGAGTCGAGGTCGCGGTCACGGTAGTGGAGGATTCGGATGGCCGGCCGCAGGCATTGCCGGCCGTGGAGATCGAGGCTACATCCGGTTTCTACGACTACGCGGCCCGCTACACCGCCGGACTGGCTACCTTCCACGCACCGGCCCGGCTCGACGACGCAGCGACTGCCGCGGTAGCCGACCTCGCCGTGAACGCACACCGGCTACTCGGGCTACGCGATGTGTCCCGAACCGACGCGGTCGTCACTCCCGACGGGATAGCCCAGTTCCTGGAGGTCAACGTCGCCCCCGGCCTCACCGAGACGTCCCTGCTGCCGATGGCGATCGAATCCACGGGCGCAGATCTGGGGACCGTCTACGCCGCCCTCATCGAGCGAGCCGTCACCCGCGCCTGACCCCTGACTCCTAACCCCGAGACTCCTAACCCCGAGACTCCTAACCCATGACTCCTAACCCCGACATGGAGACATATCGGGGTTACTGACCGCCTCCTGACCCCGATATGTCTCCATGTCGGGTGATCATGAGGGAGGTTATCCGTTCGAGGTCTTCTAGCGAGCCGAATTCAACGACGATGCGGCCTTTGCGGCGACCCAGCTCCACCTTCACTCTGGTGTCGAAGGTGTCGGACAGGCTCTCCGCGAGGTGTTGCAGGCCCGGCGCCCGCATCGGGCGTGCTGCCGCCGGTTTGACCGGGGCCTTAACCGGCTCAGTACTGCCCGATTCACTACGACGCAGCGTGACCGCTTCCTCGGTGGCCCGCACGGACAGCCCTTCGGCGACGATCCGCGCCGCCAGCTCCTCCTGGGCGACCGGCTGGTCAAGGCTGAGCAGTGCCCGGGCATGCCCAGCGGAGAGCACTCCGACCGCGACCCGGCGCTGCACCGCAACCGGGAGCTTGAGCAGCCTGATGGTGTTGGTGATGACCGGACGGCTGCGCCCGATGCGGGACGCCAACTGCTCGTGCGTCACCCCGAAATCGTCCAGCAGCTGCTGGTAGGCGGCCGCCTCTTCCAGCGGGTTGAGCTGGACCCGGTGGATGTTCTCCAACAACGCATCACGCAGCATCGCGTCATCAGCGGTGCTGCGCACGATCGCCGGAATGCAGTCGAGGTCAGCCTGCTGCGCCGCTCGCCACCGCCGCTCGCCCATGACCAGCTCATACCGGCCACCGTCCAACGGTCGAACCACGATGGGCTGCAGCAGCCCGAACTCCCGGACCGAGTGCGCGAGCTCGGCGAGAGTTTCGTCGTCGAACACCTGGCGCGGCTGCCGGGGGTTGGGCACGATGGCCGCGATCGGCACCTCTTGATAGACCGCGCCGACGATCCGATCAGCGGGGGCCTCTGTCAGCCGAGCCGGATCGCTTACCCCGGTGTCTACCGGTGCGGTGGGAATCAAGGCGGCCAGACCGCGCCCGAGCCCGCCCTTGCGCTGGATTCCTGGGCTTTGCGACAACGCGCTGCTGGGGGACATCAGCGTGCCCCTCCGCGGCCACCGGAATGGCCATCGGTCGGATACCCGCGACCCGGATCGACGGGATCCAGGGATCCCGCGTTGGCGTAGCGAGGGTCGAGTGCGATCTCCCGTGCGGCGTCCACGTAGCTCAGCGCACCACGCGAGCCGGGATCGTAAACCAGCACGGTCTGCCCGAATCCGGGCGCTTCGGACACCTTGACACTCCGGGGGATCACGGTACGCAACACCTGGTCACCGAAGTGGTTGCGGACCTCGGTGGTGACCTGGTCGGCCAGCTTGGTCCGGCCGTCGTACATGGTCAGCAGGATCGTGGACACCGACAGTGCCGGATTGAGATGGGCCTGGACCAACTCGATGTTTCGCAGCAGCTGCCCGAGCCCCTCCAACGCGTAGTACTCGCACTGGATAGGGATCAGCACTTCAGGTGCAGCGACCAGCGCGTTCACCGTGAGCAGGCCCAATGAGGGCGGGCAGTCGATGAAGACGTAGTCGACGCCCAACTCGTCGAGGGCGACGCTGGACAGCGCCCTGCGCAGCCGGGACTCCCGAGCCACCATCGACACCAACTCGATCTCGGAGCCGGCGAGGTCGATCGTCGCGGGGATGCACAGCAAGTTCGACGACTGCGGGCTGACCGCAACCACGTCGGTGATTGCGCACGCGCCGAGCAGCACCTCGTAGACCGACCGGGTACCGGCGCGGTGCTCGACTCCCAACGCGGTCGACGCGTTGCCTTGCGGATCCAGATCGACGACGAGCGTGCGCAGCCCCTGCAACGCCAGCCCGGCAGCAAGGTTGACCGTGCTCGTGGTCTTGCCGACGCCGCCCTTCTGGTTGGCCACCGCGAGCACCCGGCGCCGAGCCGGGCGCGGTAACCGGTCGGTGGGGTGTTTCACCCGGGTCGCTCGCTCCGCTTCCTCGGCGATCGGAGTCCACCCCGAGTCGCCGTGTAGTGCGTGCGGTGTGGAGCTGTCAGAGGTGAGATCCGGCTTAGCACCGGGGCTGCTGCCCACCTGATAGATCCCGCTCGACGTGGGCGGCTGCGCAGTCCGAACGCGGGCGTGCCGCGGCGTTGTTTCACGTGAAACATCGAGCCGGGGCGCGGGGGTGACGCTGCGCACGTCGGTGGTTGCACCGCGCTGTGCAATGTTGTGCTGGGTCACGTTGTCCAGTGGCGACGCGTTTTCGGACCACCTCAGGGGGCTCACGCTCACGGATCCTTCCTCCTTCGTGCCTTCGCGGGACGCGCGACACGCTGAGCCAGCCGCGTCACCACGATGACCGTCGGCGGCGGGTGCACAATCGTGGCACCACACTGCACGATCTCTACCGCCGCCCCTCCGGCAGCGCGTACGGCCTCGATGTCCCGGGCGACCTCTTGCTCCGCGCTGGCGCCCTTGACAGCCAGTAGCCGCCCGCCCGGCGCCACCAGCGGCAGCGCCCACCCCGCCAACCGGCCCAGCGGCGCCACCGCGCGCGCCGTCACGACGTCATAATCGCCGAGCTGGTCGCGCACCGCGGGGTCTTCAGCGCGGCCCCGATGCACGGAGACAGCCAGACCGAGCTCGGCGATCACTTCCTGCAGCCACGCAACCCGCCGAACCATCGCTTCGAGCAGCACAACCGTCAGATCCGGCCGAGCGATCGCCAGCGGGATGCCCGGCAGACCCGCACCGGAGCCGATGTCGAGCACCCGGCAACTGGCGGGCACGAGTTCCCCGATTGCCGCGGAATTGAGTAGATGCCGGTCCCACAACCGGTCCGCTTCGTGAGGACCGATCACTCCTCTGTCAATCCCGGGTCCGGCCAGCATCTCTGCGTACCGTGCGGCGAGGTCGAAGCGATCGCCGAATACCGCCGCCTGAACCCCCACAGCGGGATGTTTCACGTGAAACCAAGCAGTCTGAAGTCACCCGGCCGGGAACACCACGACGCGGCGGTGTGGCTCCTCACCGTCACTCTCGCTGCGTACACCCTCCACCGCGGCCACCGCGTCATGCACGATTTTTCGCTCGAAGGGGGTCATGGGCTGCAGCCGGACCGGCTCGCCGTCATCGAGTACCCGCTGCGCCGTGGTCCGGCCCAGCTCGCCGAGGTCACTTCGCCGGGAAGCCCGCCACTGGGCGATGTCGAGCATCAGCCGGCTGCGAGCGCCGGTCTGTTGCTGAACCGCCAGCCGGGTGAGTTCCTGCAAGGCCTCGAGAACCACGCCGCGTGGGCCTACCAGCTTCGCCAGATCTTCTCCGCCGTCGATGCTGACCATGGCGCGGCCAGCCTCGACGTCGAGGTCGATGTCGCCGTCATAGTCCACCAGATCGAGCAGTCGTTCGAGATAGTCACCCGCTACGTCGCCCTCTTGAACGAGAAGATCCTCGCTCGCCACGGCCGCCGGAGCCGCTGATCGCGCACCATCTGTGGCGTTCCCGGCGTCGGTCGACGACTCCACCTCGGTCACCGCTGCATCAGTCGCCAGCGTTTCCGCCACAACCGTCTCCTCTCCCGGCGATCGCGCCGTCAGCGGCGCTTCCGGTTCGTCTTCTTCCGCGGTCGTGGCCGCGGTCGCTGCTGGATCATGCCAGGTGGCGCCGAGCCATCCGCGCGAGCCGAGCCTTGGCCGTTAGTCGAAGTCGCTGACCCACCGTCGGCGGAGCCGGCAACCGACCCACCGTCGGCGGAGCCGGCAACCGAGGCACCATCGGCAGAGTCGCCAATCGGTCTACCGCCGGCGGACCCGGCAGCCGGCCTACTGTCGGCATCCTTCGATCCAGATCTCGGCGAGCGAGCGCTCGCGGTCGCACCAGACCCCATCCCGCTGTCCGATCCATCACTGTCGGTCAGATTAGCGGGGCTAGGACTGCCGTCCTTCTTCGGTCGGCTCGGCTTTTGACCCGGCCGGGGCGCCAACGACTGCCGCGTGGCGATCGCGGCCTGCTTCTTCTCCGCGTCCTCAACGTCGATCCACTGGTACACCACCCGCTGCTGGGCCAGCGTCCACAAGTTGTTGGACAACCAGTACAACAGGATCGCCAACGGGAAGAACGGGCCACCGGCCACCACGCCCAGCGGGAACAGATACACCATCAGCTTGTTCATCATCGCGGCCTGCGGGTTGGCGGCGATCTGGGCAGGATTCTGCCGCGCCACCGAATGCTTCGCGGTGAGGTGGGTGAGTACACCGGCCACGATGGTCAGCGGGATCGCCACCGCGGCGATCTGCCACCGGGAGATGTCCCCGTACCGGGACAGCAACTCTGCGGGCTCGGTAATGTACGCCGACAGCGGCACCCCGAACAAGTGCGCATCGAGGAAGGACCGCACGTCGGCCGCGCTGAACATGTAGTTGCCGATCTGGCGGTTCGCCTCGGCCGACAGGAACGGCCGGTTGAACGATCGCAGCACATGGAACAGGCCGATGAACACCGGGATCTGCACCAGCACCGGCAGGCAGCCACCCAGCGGGTTGACCCCATGCTCGGACTGCAGCTTCTGCATCTCGACCGCCATCTTCTGGCGATCGTCGCCGTACTTCTTCTTCAGCTTCTGGATCTCGGGCGCGAACTCCTGCATCTTGCGCATGGAGCGGACCTGGCTGACGAACGGCTTGAACAGCACCGCGCGCAGGGTGAACACCAGGAAGACCACAGCCAGCGCCCACCCGAAACCGTTACCCGGGCCCAGCACATAGCCGAACGCCTTGTGCCAGAACCAGAAGATGGCCGACACCGGGTAGTAGATGAAGTTCAGCACAACGACTCACTCTCGGCGTCGGAGCACAACGAGCTCGCGGGGGGCACCGGGTCCACCCCTCCAGGGTGCCAGGGTCCGCAGCGCAGTAGGCGTCTTATGGTCAACCACGATCCGCGCAGTACCCCATGGACGGTCAACGCATCGATCGCATAAGCACTACAGCTCGGGTAAAACCGGCAGCTAGGCGGCAGAACAGGGGAGATCCACCGGCGATAGAACCCCACGAGGTAGACCAAAGTCGACGTCACCGGACCGGTTGAACGGGCCGGGGGCAGGTCGGGAGGCTGAACGGTCATCGCGCCGGGTCCGACCCGATCAACCGCTGCAGCGACACATCGAGGTCGTCACCCAGCGCGGCACTACTCGCACCAGCCGACGCCGGCAGCGCGCGCACCACCACGAGCGCATCCGCAGGCAGTGCTGCCAACCGGGACCGCATGAGATGCCGCAGCCGGCGCTGCACCCGGTGCCGCACCACCGAGCCGCCCACCCTGCGGCCCACCACGAACCCAACCTTGGGGCCCCGCAGTGTCGATCCATCGGCAGCGCCGGCGTGGGCCAGGTGGACAACGACCGAACCACGGCCCGCCCGGCGGCCCCGCTGCACCGCCGTCGCGAAGTCCTCGCGACGGGTCAGCCGGGCGACAGCGGGCAGCAACGTGAAAGATTTCCGAACAGCTACGCTTCAGGCGGACAATTCGGTACGGCCCTTGCGCCGCCGGGCCGCGATGATGGCCCGACCGGCGCGGGTGCGCATGCGCAACCGGAACCCGTGGGTCCTCGCGCGGCGACGGTTGTTCGGCTGGAACGTGCGCTTGCCCTTAGTCACGGCTGTCGTTCTCCCGGTGCTTGGGTGGTCATTGCGGGGGCGCAGCTGTCGGGACTGCGCAGTAGTCGGGTCGTCCCCTGCGGGCACAGGCGGCACCACTGCAACGGATCCCACCCGGTGAGCGGACCGCGTCTGCCACGGGCGAGGGCGCGCAAGAATGCCCGCCGCTAGGCGGGAGACGAGCAGAGCCTAAGCGGCCAGTAGCCGCGCCGTCAAAACCAGCGTCCGGCGTTACTGTCCGGGCGACACGCCGTTACATCGGTGGTGCTTGCTTACACGGGGTTCTTGTGGCAGTACCCCAGGTTTGCTCACGCGCAGCGCCTGACTCGGTCTAGCAGTCGGGCGGGCAGCCGGTGGGCAGGCTGGTATGTCGGGGACCCGGGGAACGCGGACATCACTGTCATCCACAGCTGTGGACAGTCTTGTGGACAAACAGTGCTCCTGCAGTCCATTACCGGCCGAAGGGGAGTCAGCGGGTGTCAGAGCGGCAAACCGATCTCGGTCAGGTCTGGAACGAGGTCGTTCGGGACCTTTCCAGCGGGACGCTCTCGCCGCAGCAACGAGCCTGGATGCGCGTCACCCGCCCGATCGGCATGCTGGATGGCACCGCGCTGCTCGCCGCACCCAGCGACTTCGCCAAGGACGCCATCGAACGCGCATTGCGCGAACCGATCAGTGCGGCCCTGTCCCGGCACCTGGGCCGGCAGGTCTCTTTGGCGGTCAAGGTCGACCACCCGGTGCCCGTGCCACCACAGCTGCCGTCACAGTTCACCGACCCGTGCCCAGCGGTACCCGATGACATCACCCTGGGCGGCGCCCCGGTGACCGGACCGATGGCTGGCCCGATCAGCGGACCTGGCCGGCCCAATGAGGAGGCGGCGCTGGCCACCGTGAGCGAGGTCTGGCCTACCGGGACCGGTGCAGTGGGACCGGCTGCCGCGGCACCAGCAGCGTCCGGCCGGGCATCGAGCTCGCAGAGCAGGCTCAACGAGAAGTACACGTTTGATACCTTCGTCATCGGTGCCTCCAACCGGTTCGCGCACGCGGCTGCCGTCGCGGTGTCGGAAGCTCCGGCGCGGGCCTACAACCCGCTGTTCGTCTGGGGCGAGTCGGGGCTGGGCAAGACCCACTTGCTGCACGCCGTCGGGCATTACGCGCAGCGGCTGTTCCCCGGTATGCGGGTGCGCTATGTCTCCACTGAGGAGTTCACCAACGACTTCATCAACTCCCTGCGCGACGACCGCAAGGTGGCTTTCCAGCGCCGCTACCGCGACGTCGATGTGCTGCTGGTCGACGACATCCAGTTCCTGGAGGGCAAGGAAGGCACCCAGGAGGAGTTCTTCCACACGTTCAACACCCTGCACAACGCCAACAAGCAGATCGTGATCTCCTCCGACCGCCCGCCCAA
>DASUVX010000063.1:0-34178 GCA_036378735.1 Pseudonocardiaceae bacterium
GGCGTTGGCCGCGACGACGAAGAACGCCGAGGCCACCCCGGAGACCACGATCGGCAGTCCGGAGGCCAGGTGCACTCGCGACGGCAGCCGATCCCACCCGTACAGATAGATGCCCAGAAAAATGGCCTCGACGAAAAACGCGAAACCTTCCAGCGCGAAGGGGAACCCGTAAACCTCCCCGTAGCGCTGCATCAGGCCGGGCCAGAGAATGCCCATCTCGAATGACAGGATCGTGCCGGACACCGCGCCCACCGCGAACAGCACGCCCATCGCCCGCGCCCAGCGGCGGGCCAGCAGCTGGTAGCGCTTTTCACCAGTACGGATGCCGCGCCACTCCGCAAACAACACCAGTGCCGGGAAGCCGACGCCGAAGCAGGCGATGATGATGTGCCAGCCCAGCGAGAAACCCATCTGCGACCGGGCCGCCACGAAATCACCGATGCCGGCGGACCGGAGGAGGACGAGCGAGACCATGACAGGCACCTCCCGAGCACTATCAGTGTCCCCAGGCTAGTGCATTTGTCCGGACAAGACGGGGTGAACTCGAATGTGAGCCTCACCGCCGCCGACCGCGTCGACCCGGTTCTTTGCACCCCGGTTTTGTCCGGACATCCAGCCTCATCGCCGGGTAGCAAGATCACCGCACCAGCCGCCTTCACGTGGGCGCCCGTTGGAGGTACCGTCTCGTTGTCCGGACATTAGGATGGTGACGGACGGAGGGCCGAGCGATGATCCTGCAACAGTTCTACCTGGCCTGCCTGTCGCAGGCGTCCTACCTGGTTGCCGACGAGGTTTCCCGGCGAGCGGTGGTCATCGACCCGCGACGCGACGTGCGCGAGTACCTGGATGCGGCGCAGCAGCGAGACCTGTCCCATCGAGCTGGTCGTGCTGACCCACGTGCACGCCGACTTCGTTCCTGGGCACAGCGAGCTGGCGGCGCAGACGGGCGCGGAGGTCGGGATGGGCGCGGCCGCTCCGGTGAGCTTCCCGATCCGGCGGCTCGCCCACGGCGAGCGGATACACCTCGGCGACCGGCGCGACGGTGTGATGATCGAAGTGCTTGCCACCCCCGGGCACACTCCCGAGTCGATCACCCTGGCGGTCTACGAACACGCCTGTGACACCGCCCCGGCGGCGGTGCTGACCGGTGACACCCTGTTCCTCGGCGACGTCGGGCGCCCGGACCTGCTTGGCTCGGCCGGGCGCACCGCCGAGGAGATGGCCCGCGAGCTGTACCGCTCGCTGCGAACCCGGATCCTGCCGCTGCCCGACGAGGTCCTGGTCTACCCCGGTCATGGCGCGGGCAGCGCGTGCGGGAAGGCACTGTCGTCACAAACCGTGTCAACCCTGGGTCACCAGCGCGCGATGAACTACGCGCTGGCCCCGATAAGCGAGGACGAGTTTGTCACCGCGGTCACCGAGGGCTTGCCCGACCCTCCGGCCTACTTCGCGCAGGAGGTGACACTCAACCGCGCCGGGCACGACGCTTTCGATCCGAACGCCGCCATCCCGGAGGTCCCGGCCGCGGAGGCGGTGAGCCGCGCTGAAGGCGGCGCGCTGCTCCTGGACGTGCGGGATGACCAGGCCTTCGCGGCCGGTCACCTGCGCGGTGCAGTCAACGTCGGGCTCTCCGGGCGCTTCGCCGAGTACGCCGCGGCGGTGCACGCACCGGAGCAGCCGGTCATCCTCATCGGCAACGCCGGCGAGGCTGCCGAGGCCCGGCTGCGGCTGGCCCGAGTCGGCATCGACACCGTCGTCGGCGCGGTCACCGATTTCGAAGCCCTGATCGCCCAACCAGACCTCACGTCCACCCAGAGCCGGTTGACCAGCCGGCAGGTGGCCGAACGCATCGCCACCATCGCTGACCTCCAAGTCGTGGACGTCCGGGGACCGGGCGAATTCGCCGGAGGCACCCTGCCCGGCGCGGTTAACCTGCCGCTGCCCAGGTTGCGCGAACTGATGGGAAAGCTCGATCCGGCCCGGCCAGTGCTGGTGACCTGCGCCGGGGGTTACCGTTCCATCGCCGCCGCGAGCCTGCTGGCGGCCAACGGCTTCGCCGACGTCTCCGATCTCATCGGCGGCTGGAACGCCTGGCAAACCGAGCGCGACGCAGCCCGCACTGCCTGAGCCAGAAACGTTACATGTCCATACCGCCGTTGACGGCAAGCACGCTACCGGTGATGTAGCCGGCTTCGTCGCCGATCAGGAACTGCACCGCCCGGGCAATTTCCGAGGCGTTCCCCAGCCGCCCGACCGGGATGCCCGCGATGATGCCGTCAAGTGTTTCCTTAGGTACGCCGGCAACCATGTCGGTGTCGATGAATCCAGGCGCGACGCAGTTGACCGTGATGCCCTTGCGGGCGACTTCCAAGGCCAAGCTCTTAGTGAACCCAATCAGCCCGGCCTTGGAGGCTGCGTAGTTGGCCTGGCCAACATTGCCGGTCTGGCCGATCACCGAGCTGATGTTGACAATCCGCCCGAAGCCGCGGTCGAGCATGTGCTCCAGGACAGCTTTGGTCATGTAGAAAGCACCCGAGAGGTTGACGCGCAGCACAGTGTGCCAGTCATCAACCGTCATCCTGCGCACGGTCTTGTCCACGGTGACGCCTGCATTGTTGACCAGGTAGTCCACCCGTCCGTGCTCGGCCAAGACGTCCTGCACCACGCGCTGGCAGTCCTCCGGATTGCCGACGTTGCCCTGGTGCAGGGATACCGAGGCGCCCTCGGCGGTCAGCTTGCCGGCCAGCTCGTCGCCGGCCGCACGGCTGCTGCTGTAGCCGGCAGCGACGTGCACCCCAGCCGTGGCCAGGGTGGTGGTAATCGCCGCACCGATACCCCGGGCGCCCCCGGTCACAATTGCTACTCGCTGCTCAGTCATCATCAGACTCCCATCCACTCGCGTCAGTCCCAATGCCGACGCGGACGTCCTCACCGAATGTGCCGGTGGCCATCGAGGCCGGCGCGGTGCCCATGGCAACCGAGCCGACCTGCTCGGCCAGGATGGTGCGGGAGATCCGCAGCACGCCAACCACCAAGGTGACCGCCTCGGGTAGCTGGTTACCCAAACAGAGCCGATTTACTCCCCAGCACCACACCTCTATTGGCCAACACGAGGCTTACTGCTGCGGCCGGGGCCTCGGGAGGCAGAGTGTGGCATTGGTTCGTCGCGCCGCAGTGCCGCCTGCACCCATGAGCAGTTGACCCGACCGGTCACACCGTCACCGGATGAAGCATGAGTTCGCTGCAGGTCGACTCCGTCGAGCCATCGTCCTTCCGCTCCGACCAGCAACCGATACCGTCAGCGCCAGTAACCGTGCTCATCGACGGATCACCCGACGCACCCCGCCGGATCAACATCGGGTCGTTGAGGTCTTTGACACGCTCACCCATCACCCGGTCACCCACCACGCCCGTACCCACCGTGGGCACGGCACCGGAAGCAGGCACCGCCGGCACCGCCGCAGTGACCGCGACCACCAGCACCGTGACGGACGCCGACCTAGCAACCCGCATCGTCATATCGTCCAGCAACAGAGGCGCTTCCGCGAGAGCACGTCGATCTCACGCGGATGCGGCCAATGCGGAATCCCCATCTCATAGCGGCGACCCCGAGCCGCAACGGCTGCCACTGCGGCATTGATCGATTGCCCGGTACATGCCCGCTCGTGGGACAATTGCCGGGCGCGGGCCCTCAATACCTCCACGGCGTCAGATGCGGTCAGTGCGGAAAAGTTGATCCCTGCACACCAGGCCTTCGATCGCAACTCAGCGCTGCTGAGCGCGACACACCGAGCAGGAGAGCGCGACACACCGAGCAGGGAAGCGAGCACGTGACCAGCGGGTCGGCCGCCAGCTTGGCCGGGTTGCTGTTCGCATTGACCTACGTGCTGGTCGTGTTCGTGGTCCAACCGCTGTTGCTGCGCCGCCGGACAGGACGCTCTGGCTGGTTGGCGAGCCTGGGTGCCAACCGTGCGGAACGCTGCGCCAACGTCTTGTGGGCTGCCCCGCGTTTTCCGGATAGATATTATTCGTGTTGTTAGGCCGCCTGCCGCTGATTCTGGTAGTCGACGCGAGCTTCTTGTGGGGTTCGGTAGCCCAGCGCCGAGTGAAGCCGCTTTGTATTGTAGCGGAACTCGATGTAGCGCGTCACGTCTTTGCGGGCGTGTTCACGCGTTGGGTACATGGTTCGGTTGACCCGCTCAACCTTCAGAGTCGCGTTGAACGATTCCGCCTGCGCATTATCGAAACACGATCCTACTCGTCCCACGGAATGACGCACATCAAGCTGGGCGGCCACCTCGGCGAACGCATGGCTGAGATACTGCGAACCCCGATCAGTATGGAAGATCGCCTTCGGTTCGAGGTCGTAGTTACGCGCGGCCATGCGCAACGCGTCGATGACAAGCTCGGCGCGCATGTGTTCGGCGATCGCGTATCCGATGCATTCTTTGGTGCAGCAGTCGAGGACCGTAGCCAGGTAAGCAAAACCCTGCCATGTCGGCAAATAGGTGATGTCTCCAACCAATTTCCTGCCCGGCGCGTCGGCACTGAAGTCGCGTCCCACCAGATCGGGGACCGCTTCGGCTCCGTCACCGGGCTGCGTGGTCGTCGGCCGCCACGGGCGTGGCTGACACGGGACCAAACCCAGCTCACGCATGATGTCACGGACCAGCTCGGGACCGCAGCCCTCGCCCTGACGAGCCAGCGCGGCGTGCACCCGGCGGTACCCGTACGTGCTATCGGACTCCTCGAAAATCGCCCGGATGAGCGCGGTCAAGCGCTGGCGACGCTGGGCGGTGGCCGAGGCGGGCCGGCCGCGCCACTCGTAAAAGCCCGAGGTAGACACGTCGAGCCAAACACACATTTTTACGATCGGAAACATAGCCTTCTCCGCATCGATGAACGCAAACTTGTCGGTCACCGATACTCCTGCGCGAAGAAGGCAGCGGCTTTCCCCAAGAACTCGGTTTTCATCCGCAACTCGCGGTTTTCCCGCTCAAGTTCTCGCAGCCGCGCCCGCTCCGATATGGTCAACGGCGGCTCGTCACCGGCGTGCTCGGTCCGATACTTGTTCACCCAGGATCCCAAAGTTCCCTCGTGAACGCCTATCTCCCGCGCGACATCGACAATGGGCCGGGACGTCTCAACCACCAACCGCGCCGCCTCAGCTTTGAACTCGGGGCTGTATTTCCGCCGTTTCTCCTGCACTCATCCCCCTCCATTCCGGGAGGGACCTTATTGGGTCCCCTATCCGGAATCTGGGAGGCGCGCCATTGTTCCTCGGGGCATGCGGCCTCGAGTTGGCGAATCCCTCGCTTGCGCTGGCCGGGATCCGCCCCATGGGGACGGTGCTGCCGCCTGCAGTGGCAGGCCTGAGCGTGCTGCTGTTCCTCGGCGGGCTGGTCCTCGCCGTCCTCGCCCAGCGCACGATGGGATCCGCCTGGCAGACCGGCATCAACCCGGAGTTCAAGGCACCGCTGATCGTGCACGGTCCGTTCCGGCTGGTCCGCAACCCGACCTACACCAGCCTGCTTGCCAACGGGCTGGCGGTCGCCCTGCTGGTGCCTACCGCGCTCGCCGCCATTGCAGTGCTGGTGTGCCTGACCGCGCTACAGATCCAGACCCGGCTGGTCGAGGAACCGCACCTCAAACAGCTACATCAGCGCGCCTACCGCGATTACGCGGCTCGGGTCGGCCGGTTCCTTCCGCTGATCGGCCGGCTACGTGCGCCCAGCTGAAAGGATGGGTCTATGGGGGTCGCCACGAGCCAGTCGATGCTGGCTCGCATGGCCGCGGAACCTGCCCGACCGCAGTGGGTGCGGCGCCGGCCGGGCGCGCACTGGCTGGTGGTCGCCACCGTGTGCGTCGGAGCGTTCATGGGCCAGCTCGACGCGAGCATCGTCACCGTGGCCTTTCCGACCCTGCAGCGTGAGTTCCACGCCGGTGTCGGCGCGGTGGAGTGGGTGGCACTGTCCTACCTGCTGGCCCTGGTCTGCGCGGTGACCGCGGTCGGGCGGTTCGCGGACATGGCGGGGCGCAAGCTGCTCTATACCTATGGCTTCGGCGTGTTCACCGTCGCATCGGTGGCGTGCGGGCTGGCTCCCAGCCTGCTGGCGCTGGTCGGCTTGCGTGTCCTGCAGGCGCTGGGTGCGGCGATGCTGCAAGCCAACAGCGTTGCGCTCATCGCCACCGCGATGCCCCGCGAGAAGCTGGGACGCGGAATCGGCGTGCAGGGCGCCGCGCAGGCGCTCGGACTCGCCCTGGGCCCGACAGTGGGGGGGTTGCTGATCCCGCTCGGCGGCTGGCAGTTGATCTTTTTCGTCAACGCGCCGGCTGGGGTGGTTGGAGTGCTGCTTGGCTGGTTTTTTCTGCCGCGCAGTCGCCACCTGCAGCAGCGAACCCGGTTCGACTGGCGTGGCCTGGCCGCGTTCGTGCCCGCGGTTGGCGGCGTGCTGGCGGCGCTGTCGCTTGGGCGTGACCAGGGCTTCGGCTCGCCGCTCATGCTGAGCCTGGCCGGGGTCGGTCTGGTCGGTTGGGTGCTGTTCGTCGCGCAGGAACGCCGGTCAGGCGACCCGATGGTGGACCTGCGGCTGTTCTCCCGGGTGCCCTTCACCGCTGGAGTCACCAGCGGGTTTCTCTCCTACGCCGTGCTGTTCGGGGCGCTGTTCGTGACCCCGTTCCTGTTCGAGGGCGGGCTGGGACTGTCCCCCGGGATGTCCGGCCTGGTGCTGACCGCGCTGCCCGCGGCACTCGGCCTCTCCGCGCCGCTGGCCGGGCGGCTCGCCGACCGGGTCGGCCCCCGCCCGCTGACCGTCACCGGGATGCTGCTGGCTGGTCTCGGGCTGGTGGCGATCGCGGTGAGCCACGACGACATCGGGGTGGTGGCCGGCGAGCTCGCGCTGATCGGGCTGGGCCTGGGGATGTTCACTCCGCCGAACAACGCCGCGATCATGGCTAGCGCCCCTCCCGAGCAGTCCGGGACCGCCGGTGGGTTGCTCAACATGACCCGGGGGCTGGGCACTGCGACGGGGGTTGCCCTGTCCGGCGTGGTATTCGGGTGGGGCCAGGCACACGCCGCCGGTAGCGCTGGGGTTCGCGACGGCGCGGCGGCCACCGTCGTAGTGCTGGCAGCCATGGCCGTCCTTGCCGCGGTGCTCGCGGCGCTGCGCAGGCCAACCCGAATTCACGATCCGCTCGCCGGCGCGCAGTAAGCCAGGATGCATCGCGAGACCGGTCCGTGAGCAGCCGCAGCCTCGGCTCGTCGAGCCCGATCGGATCGCTTCCGTGCTCTGGGGGCGGCGTAATCTGCTAGTGCGGCGCCTCAGACCACCGAGGTGGGTGGTTGGGTCATCACCGGGACGGGTGCTGTCGTGAACTCGACACCTCGACATTTTGAGCCCACCTAGGCCCCCGCACCGGCCGACAAAGCGCCTCCAACGGGGGATGGGAGAGCGACATGAACTGGACATGGAATATCCGTAGCCGTGATGGGGCGATGAATGGGCTCGAGTTCGCGCGCTGCACCACCGCCGGAGGGTTCAATCGAGTGCTCGTCCACGCCGCGCCAGCCCAAGCGAAAATCGAAATCATCAGCAACGACGACCGCGTCGTAGCCCGTGGCGATCTCGATCGCCACGGTGAGTACTCCCCGATGACCTTGGTCTGGCTCGACGGATCGACCCTGCACCGCAGCGAGGTGTGGCCCACCGAGGAACTTTACGGATTGCCGGTGCTGCTCTCTGGTGGCGAGGTGGGCGTTCTCCAGAACTGGCAGCACGCCGAGGACCACAGCTGGTGGCGATGGTCCGTCGAGTTCTCCAACCATGTCGGCCGTCCTGATGACTGGGCGCCACCAGGCCAGCAGATCCGCCGCTAGCAGCTCGAGGTCAGCCGAAGCAGCTGACGCAATGCCGGCCAGACCCGCTGGCCGAGGGCTGCGTCGGCGGCGCGGGTTCCACCTCGTGCCATCGCCATCCCGCCGGACGGGTTGATCGGCTCGCCGGGCAGGGGTACGCGATGTCCCGCGTCCGCAGCGGTGATCACCTCGGTGGCGAGTTGGTGAGCCGATCGGCGGTCTTTGATCTGCTGAGCGAACCGCTCGGAGGGCCATACTTGATCGTCGCCACCTGCCACGAGCAGCACATCCGCGGTGATCTGCTCGACGGGGATCGTCGCCGCGGGCACGCGCTGGACGAAGGTGCGCAAACTCTGTTCGTACAAACCTCGGTAGGACGGTAGCCCGCTGATCGTGGTGGGAGTCCATGCCGGGTCGTAGGGCACGAACGGCAGGGGCTGACCGTCCGCGCTCCACGACGAGCGACCGTGTGCGGGAGTCTCCTTGCGGCCTGGTCCGACGTTGGCCCATACCACTGCCGAGGGAGACAGCCCGGCCACCGCCCGTATCCGCTGGTCGCGGCTGGCCAGCAGCAGGGCCGCTTCGGCGCCCTTGGACGTTCCGATCACGCACAGATGATCGCTGAGCGACGCCAACCGATCCAATGCCGGGGCGAAGGTCTCGAGCGGTACCTCGCAAATCCCCGGTGGTTGGCCTGCGCCGCCGAACCAGCGCAGGCTCAGTGCCGCCGCACCATGTCTGGCCAGCAGCCGCGTTCGAGCGATCTCAATCCGGCCACTGGAGCCGGACAGCACCAGAACCGCGCAACGTGCCTGCTCGCCGATGGGAAGCGCCAGTAGTCCTTCGGGCGCCGATAACACGTCAGTGACCGTCGGGCTGGGCGAGCTGGTCCAAGATGAGGTCGACGACGGTAGTCGCGGCCGGGTGGTCCAGCGCGTCACGCAGGGCGGGGTCTCGGTCGCCGGCGAGGATGCGCTGCACGGCACCAGCAAGCGGCGCCCAGTCTGGGTGAGCCGCGAGAGCGCGTAGTAGCGGTTTTAAAGCGTTGGTGGCGTCGAGGTCACCCTTGGCGGCCGCGACCGTGGCGCCAGCCAGCGCGGCCAGCGGCGGGCTCGGTTCGCGCGGCGAGGTAGGCGCGGCGCCGGCACGCCAGGCGTTGGCGTCGACTGGCACCGTACCGGCCAGCGCAGCCAAAGCACGACGCACGATGGCGGTGTCGATGGGATCGAGCCCGGTGACCAGGGCAGGATCACGCTCGCCGGTACGGATACGGCGCAGCACGGCGACCACCTGCCGCCAGTCAGCGTGCTCGGCTAACGAAGCCAGGATCAAGTCGAGGGCCCGATCAGCGACGGTGTCACCGCGGTCGGCGGCCACCAAGCCGGAGATCACCGGCTCCCACTGACCCAGCTGATCCTGAAACGGCTGCGTCGTACTCACTCCCGATCCCTGCAGTACCAACCCGACAACCGGCGCGCCTCCCAGATTCCAGATACCGGACTAACGGCGAGATGAACGATGTAGCAGTTCCCGATGGACGGTCGCAGCACATCGCGACAGCATTCTAAACTGAGCCAGTGTGCATCGCAGCGTCACAGCGGCGCGACCCGCTATCCATGACACGACGTGTTCTCTGCGCCCTGGGTATTTCAACCGTACTGGTAATCGGGGTTGGCGCGTGTGACTCATCGACAACTCATCAAGCTGTCGGCGTTGCGCTATCATCTGCACCAGCAAGCCCATCGCCGGCGACAGGCGAGACGGCAGCTCCGGCGACCTGGACGATGCCCAACCTTGTCGGTGCTAATTTGCAAGGCGCCCAGGACCGCATCCAAAGCCTCACGAACTACGCGATAGCCATAACGACCTCGCATGATGCGACTGGCGCCGGCCGCCACCAGGTCTTCGACAGAAACTGGAAGGTTTGTGCACAGAACATTGCCCCCGGCAGCACGATCAATAGGGAGACACGAATCGATTTCGGCGCGGTCAAACTCGAGGAGCGCTGCCCGTAGTTCGTGATACCTCGCTGCAGCGGCTGCGGGCACGCGGTAGCACTGAGCCTTGACGCAGGGTGGCGCTTGCGCGCTGTATGTTGTTGGGTGGTCAACGTTTGCGCGCCACGGTTGCGGCCGCACCGACTTGTTGGAGATTGGCATGCCCCAGCTGCTTGAGCGCGAAAAGGTCGATTCCTCACAAGGTTCGGGCAGCCGCAGGCGGACCTCCTACAAGTTGCTCGCTGCGGTCCTCGGGATCGCGGTCCTGGTGCCGGTGTCTACCCAGCTCGTGGACGTGCTTCCGCACTGGGGCAACCCATTCAAGCAACGGATCGTGGACCATAGCCCGGCACCGCTACTGCTGGCGTTGCAGGACCTGTCGCAGTACCACGCTGCCACCGGCACTTTTCAGGTCGTGGTAGATGTCGAGCACGATACCCCCCACGTTCCGTCGCTGATCAGCGGCGAGCGCACCACCTTCCTCGGCATCGGCTCGGTCGACGCGACGGTCGACTTCAGCAATGTCGGCCCGGATCGGGTGGCGGTGTCCCCGGACCGGCGCTCGGTCACCGTCGCGCTGCCGGCGCCGCGGTTGGCACCTGCCGTCGTAGACCCGGCCACAAGCCGCGTGGTCGGCCGCGAGCGGGGCCTGCTCAACCGCATCGCCGACGCTCTACAGGACAGCCCGGCGACTGAGCAGGAGCTCTACCAGCTCGCGCAAGCCAAGTTGAACGAGGCCGCCAAAACGAGCGATCTGGCCCGCCGTAGCCAGGAGAACACCCGGCAAATGCTCACCACGCTGGCTGGTTCACTCGGCTTCTCCGACGTCACAGTCACATTCGAGACGGCCTGACTTCGGCCTCACCTCCCGCTCGGCGGCCGGTGGGGGCGTTCGAGAATGGCTCCGTCGGTGAAACCATGTTCGCCGGCCTGGCCGGCTGGCCGGCAAAGACGTCGCCGTGAGGACGAAAGAAGTCATGGAAATCTGGATCAATCCGAGCTGCTCCAAGTGCCGCGCGGCTTTGTCGCTACTGGATGCGGAAGGCGCCCAGTACACGGTGCGGTATTACCTGGAAGCACCGCCGACCGTTCAGGAGATAGAAGACGTGCTGCAGCGGCTGGGTCTGCAGCCCTGGGACATCGCCCGGGTGGGCGAACCTGTGGCGGCCGACTTGGGCTTGGCGACGTGGCCACGCGAGAACAGTGATCGCATGCGGTGGATCGAGGCCCTGGCCGCCCACCCGATTCTGATCCAGCGACCGATCATCACCGCAGACGACGGGACCGCGGTGGTGGGCCGCTCAGCGGATTCGGTCCGGTCTGTCCTGCCATAGGAGGCCACGACCACCGTCCTGCCACTCCACAGTGTTTGAAGCCGGTCGCTGCGGGTATCTCCCGCGGCGTGACCGAGCCGCAAGAGCCGGGCTATCCGGCCGAGCCGTCCGTTGTGGAGTTGGTCAGCCGGCTGTCCGAGCAGGTCTCGCAGTTGGTGCGCGAGGAGCTGCAGCTGGCGTTGGCGGAACTCAAGCAGAGGGGTAAGCGAGCCGGGACCGGCGCCGGACTGGTCGGCGCTGCTGTCATAGTTGCGGTGCTCGGATTGGGCGCCCTGGTGGTCACAGTGACCAGCGCGCTGGCCCGAGTGCTGCCGCTGTGGGCGGCATCGTTGATCGTCGGCTGCGCCATGATGGTGCTCAGCGGGTTGCTGGGCTTCATCGGCGCCGGTGAGGTCAAGCGCGGCATGCAATCCATGTCGGAGCACGCACTATCGAGCCTCGCGCGCGACGTCCAGACCGTCAAGGAGAGCGCCAAGCGGTGACGTCGCTCACCGGAGATGCAGCATTACCCGTTGATCACTCACTTTCGGCGATCATTCTCAACTTCTCTTGCCGGCGGGACGCACAGCGACGCTTTCCGCGCCTACCCTTTCCGACGTAAAGCAGTGCTGAAGGTCGGCCAGGAACCTGCGCTAGGCGCCTTTTAGTACGGCCACGATTTGGTCGATGACGCGATTGCGCTGCGCGTCGGTGAGGCGACCGAACGGCTCGCCGAGCATGTCGACAGGCATCCAGACCACCCGGTCGGCGAGTACGACACCGTAATCGGTTTCGGTGGCGTAGCCGGTGGCCCGGTAGCGCGTACCGGTCTCGATCTCGGCAATCAGCACGGTAGGTCCGCCGGCGGTGTTGTAGAGATCGGAGGACACCACAGTGTGCAACTCTCGTTCCCCGGTCAGTGGGGAGGGGTTGGAGATCAGGACGTCACCTTGACGCGGCGTGGCTTGGCCGGGGACTGTCACCGTCCGGTCTTCCAAGCCGACAGTGCATGGCTGCGCAACCGCGCCCGCTCATGCAAGCGCTTGGTGTCGTCGGCCTCGGCGAGCATCGCCATGTGATCGACCAGTTCGCGGCGGGCGAGCTCCGCTTTGAGTGCGGCGTCGATCAGCCCCGAAAGGGTGGTCCCGGTGCTGCGGGCATGCTCGAGCGCCCGGGCATGCGTGGCGTCTGGCAGCGAGATTCCCACCTTGACGGTCATGCGTGCAGTCTGACCGATGGTCAGACCCCCGTCCAGCCTCACACGTTAGACGTCGCTGATGCTCTGCCCGACATCACCAGCGACCGCTGGCGATCTCCACCTCGCGCCCGCCGGCTCATGACGCCGCGCAGCTTCCTGCCCTTTGCCGCCCGGGACGAATGCAACCGGCGGGTAAATCAAGCTGCGCAAACCGTGCGCCGAACGCACCAGGAGCAGTGCGTGCTTTGCGGCGTGACGTGGGACGATGAGCAGCCGTACGACGCGCACCGTCTTGGTGGCGCATGCCGTCCGCCGGAGTCGTTCGTCGGACTCGAACAGCGCCTCGGCGTGTGGTGTCGATGCAACCAGGCACTCCGCAGCGTTGTCTGAGTCGAATTTTGATGAAGTAGCGAGCCGGCCGCGGCGGCAAACTCGATCGACGTGGCAGCCACCGGTCGCTGAGAATGCGCCCAGTGGAACGCATGGTGCAAGTCGACGCTGACTACCGGCTCTGGGTGGAGGACCAAGGAGATCCAGAGACCACCGCGCTACTACTGATCATGGGTGCGAACGCCAGCGGGATCGCTTGGCCGCAGCCGCTGGTTGACCGGCTGGTCGAGCACCACCGCGTGGTGCGCTATGACCACCGCGATACCGGTCGCTCGACGCGAGGGTTCGACACTCACCCCTACGCGGTGCGCGACCTCGCGCAGGACGCGGTACAGGTGCTCGACGCCCTGGGCATCGACCGGGCGCACGTCGTGGGCATGTCCATGGGAGGCACGCTGGTGCAGCTGCTGCTGCTCGATCACCCACATCGGCTGCACAGCGCCACCGTCTTCGCCACCAGCGCGTTGGGCGCCGGCTTGGCCGACCCCGGCGGCCGCAGCAGCGTTGAGCTACCCGGGCCTGACCCGCGCCTGCTGCGGATGTGGCAGCACATGACCGATCCGCGCGACCGAAGCGATGAGATCAGCTGGCGGGTCGAGCACTGGCGCATTCTCAACGGTGCGGTCCTGCCGTTCGATTCCGGCGAGTTCGCCGCGCTCGAAGAACGGATCATCGAACACAGCGGGACCTATGAAAACCCTGCTGCGCACGCCCGAGCCGACCAAGCCGGCCTCGACCGCCAGGCTGAACTCGGCCACGTCCGGGTTCCGACCCAGGTAATCGAGGCCCCCGAAGATCCCATCAACCCCCCACCGCACGCCGCGCACCTCGCTGCGGTGATCAGCGGGGCCCGGCTGGTCACCATCCCCGGGATGGGCCATGCGCTCAGCACTGCGATCATCCGCCCCCTCGCCGAGACCATCCTGCGCTTCACCGGCAGCGTGCACACCGGTTGAGGGCTGTCGGGTGACCAGTGTGTGGTGCCCTGGTGAGCGTGGGTTGGGTGCAGTCGGTGGTGCAGGCTGGTGTCCCAGGCGCGGGTTGCGCGTCGCCGCCGGCGCCGCCATCCGTGAAGATCACCGCAGTAGGCTGGTCAGCGATTGCACGACCCACTCCCAGGCCGCGGTACGTGGATCGATGAAGTCGAAGTGACCAGGTTTGCGGCACGCCACCGCCGCAGTCAGCGCGACGGTACTCGACGTTCCACGTCGCCCAGCCGCGCCGGACCAGGTCGACGGCGACCGCGTCCATGATCGAGCTACCGAACTGCTGCCGCCAGAACCCGCCATGGAAAAGCACGGCCACCGGTGGTGACCGATGTGGGGCGGCAGCCGTAGACGACCGAGACTCATGCAGCACCGTCCGCGGTCACCCGCGCGATCTCATCAGCCACGGTGGCCGCCTCCCGATCACCGAAGACGATCAGGTAGTGGTTGGTGTCGTCGATGAGCACCACGCCCATCCCCGGCACGATGCGCTTGGCTTGGTCGACCAGTGTCTCGGGGATTAACGGACTGGGTTCGTCGGCAAAACCACGGGGCGCGCGCAGCAGGACCACCGGTTCGACCACGGCGGCCAGCGCTGCCCATGCAGCGGTGGCGTCAAGCACGTCGCGCCCATCGACCCGCACCGCCGCCTCGACCACCCTGGAGCGCAGCGCGCCGGGCGGCCCGATCAGATCGTAATCCACGAAGTCTGCGATGTCGGCGTTCCAGTGGTTGGCGAAGGCCGGGTGCCGGCGCCAGAAGTCGCGGTAGTGCTGCCGGGACGGGAAGGTCCTCCGAAGCCGGGCCAGAGCCGGGCCGAGGACATTGTCGAGAATCGCGTCGGGGTCGACGCCGCCGGACAACCGCGGCGAGAGGCCACCGTCGATCAGCACGATCCCCGCGCAGCGTGCCGGATGCGCGGCAGCCGCCCGAGCGGCCACCCATGCCCCCAGCGAGTGACCGGCGAGCACGGCCCGTTCCGCGCCCCAGTGGTCGAGGACGGCCACCAGGTCGGCCACGTGGGCGTTGAGGCCGTAGGGCCCGGGCAATGCCGCGCTGGCGCCGCGGCCCCGCAGGTCCGGTACCAAGAACGTGATGTCGCGGGCCGCCAGGTGGCGGGCCACCGCCACCAGCGAGCGGTGCGATCCGGTGGTGCCGTGCAGGCCCAGCACCACTGGCGCGGCGCCCGGTGCACCGGGGCCGGCAACGGCGACGGTCAGGGCACCGCCGGCGACCGCAACCGCCAGCTCGGTATGGAACGAGGTGGGCACCCGCCAACCTCAAGGTTTCAGCAGGTGCTGGTTGGCACGACGTACCAGGTGGGCGAGTTCGGGTATCTCCACCACCTCCCGGTCTGCAGCATGGAGCAATTCGGCGCCCTCGCAGTCGACGAACAGGTCGGGCTCACGCCACGCGAACACGATCCGCGAGATCGGGGTGGCGAGGACGAGATCGGTACAACTCCGCGGGCGCGAGGAGCGGGCACTGCATGGTTCGAGCGAGCTGTAGAGAGTGGCTCCGGCCAGGCGGTAGTCGTGCGGCATGAGCTTGGCGAGAGCGACCTCCTCGGCATGATCAAGGGGATGCGTCTCGCGAGAGTAACCAGTGGCGATCACTGCTCCGTTGGCCTCGACGATCACCGCGCCAACCGAGAAGGCGCTGCCCGACGGGGGGCAATTGTGCGCAAGTTCGATAGCTCGCCGCAGATACCGCCGATCCCGATCGGTCGAACGTTTCCTCACTGGGCACCGTTGCCGGAGCGGGCGAGGTAGCGGAGCAGGACAACGTCGCCCATCTGGCGAGTCTCGGCGAGTATCAGCGGACGCTGCGCACCCTGCGGGAAGCGACCGGGATGGACGAACCTGGGAGCGGCGTGATCACCGACGAAAAACGGAGCGATCACCACCTGGATCTCATCCACTAGTCCAGCGCTGAGAAACTGAGTATGGACGGTTCCGCCACCCTCCACCATCAGCCGTTCCACCTTGCGCTTGCTGAGATCGTCCAGCACGGCCACCAGATCGATCGGATCTCCGGCCGCGACGACGGTCGCCGCATTCCCGAGTGCCCCGCGCGAGGCCGGCACCGCGGCATCGCATGCGTAGACGAGTTTCTCGCTGTCCCCGGAGGTGAAGAATCGGGCCGTCACGTCCAGATCACCGCTACCGGTCAGGGTGACTTTCATCGGATGCGCAGCCATGCCACGCCGGATCCGCTGCTGCTGGCGGTCGGCAGAGCGGATGAGCAGCCGCGGGTTGTCCCGGCGGATCGTGGCCGCCCCTACCAGAATGGCATCGACACCGGCCCGGACCTCGTCGACCCGATCCAGGTCAGCCTCGTTGGACAGCATCAACCGGGCACCGCTGGCATCGTCGAGATAGCCGTCGATGGACATCGCCGCCGACAGCAGGACATACGGGCGTGCCGTCACGGCCACCGATTATCCCGCTCGGACAACGCGTCTAGCCGCTTAGGCAATCCGGGTGGATTTTCGACCGACGAGGGCCTCAGCGGCTTCTCGTCGTCGCAGCCGGCCTGGCGCGACATGGCGGAGTGACCGGTCTATCCAGTGCCGCGCGAAGCGTCTGACTTGGAAAGACGGCGATCCGGTGCACCGTCCACAATGATCTGGAGGATCCGATCGACCGTTCACCACCGCAACGGCCTACCGGCACGACAGCAGGGTGAGAGGTCTTTAAGTCCACGAGCGACCTCCGGTAGACAGTGCACTGCGGCGTGACGGCAGTTCGGCCGAGTCGTTAAGCGGGATAAGCGCGCTCTCGGGGTTGTCGACGGAGCGACAAGGAGGTAGATCCGTGGATCGTCGGGTGCGGCGTGCGGTGCTGGATCGCTTGGCGGCGGTTGAGGACATGGCTGCACGAGCGGGCGCGACGCTGTCGGCGCCGTTGGCGCGCAGGCACATCCAGACCATCACCGACGGATGGCGCGAACTTCTCGTCCAACACCAGCCTGACCCCACTGGCCGCTGCCCCGTCTGCTCGGGATGGCTGCGCCGCCGCCGCTGGCCTTGCGATGTGTGGGTAACCGCGCACCGGCACCTCATCGGTGATGGAACCGAACCGCTCGAACGGCTCACCCGAAATTCCAATCCCTTCTGCCGACCGCGGCAAGTGCTGGTCGTCCCACGCCAGCTCGAAGCTCCCCCGGTTACCGCCCGGCTCAGCCAGGGCGACAAGGCGCCGGTACACCATTCCTGACCGCTGAGCCGGGCCTCGACGGCCCCGTGGCTGCCGGGATCGCCGCTTAACCTGGCAAGCGTGCCCCAACAAACTCCCGCGCACCGGGGCGGCTGGATCCGCAAGCTCTGGGCCGCATGCTGGCGCCATCCCCGCCTCGCTCTCGGCGCCCTACTCGCCTCCGGCGTCGGCGTCGGCACGGAGGCAGCCACCCCGCTGCTCACCCGGCTCGCGGTCGACGACGCCGTGGCGGGGATCACTCAGCGGCTGGGTTGGCTGGTCGCCGCCCTGGCCGGGGTGGCGCTGCTGCAGTTCGCAACCGCGTTCGTACGCCGATATGTCGGCGGCTGGCTGTCCTTGGATGTGCAGCACGACCTGCGCAATGCGGTATTCCGCTCGGTACAGAAACTCGACGGCGCCAAGCAGGACAGCCTGCGCACCGGGCAGGTCGTCTCCCGCGCCATCTCCGATCTGGCGCTGGTACAGGGCCTGCTGTCGCTGGTGCCCCTGACAGCGGGCGTGCTGGTGCTCTTCGCCGTCGCGTTGGTCGCGATGCTGTGGCTGTCGCCTGTGCTCACGGTCATCGCGCTGGTCGTGGTGCCGGCCACCGGGCTGGTCACCGCCCGGACCCGGCGCACGCTGTTCCCGGCGACCTGGTCGGCGCAGCAGCGTGCGGCCGACCTCGCCGAGCACGTCGAGGAGACCGTCACGGGGGTGCGGGTGGTCAAGGGCTTCGGCCAGGAGGCCCGTGCGGTGTCCCGGCTCGAGGCCCTGGCCCGGCAGCTGTACTCCGAACGGATTCGCGCAGCACGGCTGAACGCGACCTTCGCTCCGACGCTGACCGCGTTCCCGCCGCTGGGCCAGGTCGCGGTATTCGCGCTGGGCGGCATGCTGACGCTGAGCGGACGGATCAGCCTGGGCACGTTTGTGGCGTTCGCCGCCTACCTGGCGATGCTGGTCGGCCCGGCCCGGTTGATCGCCAGCCTGGTGGTCCTCGCGCAACTGGCTCGGGCCGGGGTGGAACGAGTCTACGAGCTGATCGACTCCCAGCCCGCGATACGGGACGCACCGGACGCGATCGACGTCCCGGACGGTCCGCTGGCGGTGCAGCTGGCCGGGGTGCGCTTCGGCTACACCCGCAGCGAGCCGGTGCTCGACGGGCTGTCCTTACGCGTCGAACCAGGTGAGACGCTGGCCCTGGTGGGCACCTCGGGATCCGGCAAGTCCACCGTCTCGCTGCTGCTGGCCCGGTTCTACGACCCGCAACAGGGCAATATCCGGATCGGGCCGTCCGGCCGCACCGTCGACATCCGGCAGCTGCGGCTGGCGTCGCTGCGCCGAGCGCTGGGGATGGTCTTCGAAGAGGCGTTCCTGTTCTCCGACACGGTGCGGGCCAACATCGCCTACGGGTGCCCGGACGCCACCGAGGAGCAGGTGCGCCGGGCCGCGAAGGCGGCCGCGGCCCATGAGTTCATCTGCGCGTTGCCGCAGGGCTACGACACCAAGGTCGGCGAGCGTGGGCTTACCCTGTCCGGCGGCCAGCGCCAGCGGATCGCGCTGGCCAGAGCGCTGCTGTCGGACCCGCGGGTGCTGGTGCTCGACGACGCCACCTCCGCGGTCGACGCCGCCACCGAGGCGGCCATCCACGCCACCCTGCGGACGGTCACCGCGCAGCGCACCACCTTGCTCATCGCGCACCGTCGCTCCTCGCTTGCCCTGGCCGACCGGATCGCGGTGCTCGACGGCGGGCGGGTGGTCGACGTCGGAACGCAGGCCGAGCTGACCACTCGGTGCCCGCTGTTCCGCGCGCTGCTCGCCGGCCCCGGTGAGCTGATCGAGGATGTCACCGCGGTACCGGAGCCGGCGTTGAGTTCGATTTCCAGTCCCGACGGCATCACCGCGCAGTTGTGGCCCGACTCTGCGTTAACCGGCACCCAGGCTGACTCTGGCGGCGGCCCGGGAGCGGCCCGAGCAGCGCAGAGCGGCAGCGGTGTAGTCCGGGGCGGGATGGGCGGTGGTGGCCGGGGCGGCGGGATGGCGGCCAGCATGATCGGCAGCATCGGGCCCACCCCCGAGCTGCTCGCCGCGGTGGACAAATTGCCGCCGGCCAGCGCGCAACCGAGCCTGCGCGGGACCGACCCGACCTCCCCGGACCCGAACTTCCGGCTCAACCGGCTACTGCGTCCGATGCTGGGGTGGCTGTCTTTGACCGCAGCGCTGGTCGGGCTCGACGCACTGGCCACCGTGGCGTTCCCGGCGCTGGGCGGTCTCGCCGTCGAGGCCATCACCCGGCACGCGCCGCAGCTGCTCGCCGTCGCAGTCGCCGTCGGGCTCGGGGTGGTCATCGCCGACTGGCTGGTTGTCGCGGCACAGACCGTGGTCGCCGCCCGGGCCGGGGAAACGCTGCTGTACCTGCTGCGGATCCGCAGCTTCGCCCACCTGCAGCGGCTCGGGCTGGACTATTTCGAGCGCGAGATGGCGGGCCGGATCATGACCCGGATGACCACTGACGTGGACGCGCTGTCCACGTTCCTGCAGACCGGCCTGTCCACCGCGCTGATCAGCATGCTCACCGTGGTGGGTGTCGCCATCGCGCTGCTGGTCACCGACGCCGGCCTGGCGGTGGTGGCGATGCTGGGCCTACCCCTGCTGATCGCGGCCACGCTGGTGTTCCAGCGGCTGTCCTCGGTGGCTTACGCCGAGGCCCGGGAACGGGTCAGCGAGGTCAACGCCGACTTGCAGGAAAACGTGTCCGGTGCGCGAGTGGCGCAGGCATTCACCCGGGAACGACGCTCGGCCCGGGAATTCTCCGCCCGCAGCGACGCCTACCGGCGCAGCCGGCTGCGCGCCCAGCGCTATATCGCCACCTACTTCCCCTTCGTGGCCCTGCTGTCGGGTCTCGCGCAAGCCGCTGTGCTAGGCGTCGGCGCCTTCCGGGTGGCCACCGGCGCCATCAGCGCTGCGGTGCTCACCGCGTTCCTGCTCTATCTGGGGCTTTTCTTCGCGCCGGTGCAACAGCTGTCCCAGGTTTTCGACGGCTACCAGCAGGCCGCGGTCGGGCTGCGGCGCATTCGGGAGCTGCTGGACACGCCGATTTCGGTGCCGGCGCCGGGCGCCGATGCGGTCGCAGTACCGGCGCGGCTGCGCGGCGAGGTGGAGCTGCGCGATGTCTCCTTCAGCTACCCCGGCTCGGCATCACCCGCGCTGGACGGGGTGTCACTGCACATCACGCCCGGGGAGACCGTCGCCCTGGTGGGGGCCACCGGAGCCGGCAAGTCCACCGTCGTAAAGCTGTTGGCGAGGTTTTACGACCCGACAGCCGGAACCGTGCTGATCGACGGGGTGGAAGTGCGTCGTTTCGACCCGGCGGCTTTTCATCACCGGCTTGGCGTAGTCCCGCAAGAGGCGCACCTGTTCAGTGGGGACATCGCCGACAACATCAGCTACGGCGTGCCGGCCGCATCCGCTGCGGAGGTGGAGGCAGCGGCCCGGCGGGTCGGCGCGCTGGAGGCCATCGCGGCACTGCCGCACGGGTTCCGCCAGCCGGTCGGCGAGCGCGGGCAGGGCCTGTCGGCCGGCCAGCGGCAACTGATCGCGCTGGCCCGCGCCGAGCTGGTCGACCCCGACCTGCTGTTGCTCGACGAGGCCACCGCGGCCCTGGATCCGGCCACCGAGTCGGCGGTGCTCGCCGCCACCGACCGGCTCGCCGCGCCGCGGACCACCGTCGTCATCGCTCACCGGCTGGCCACCGCGGCCAAGGCCGACCGGATTGTGGTGCTCGACGGCGGCCGGATCGTGGAGCAGGGCCGCCACCTCGAGCTGCTCGCCGCCGGCGGGCCCTACGCCCACCTGTGGGCCGCAGGCTCACCAGACGGATCCCAGGTGGGCGTCGGGGCCGCCTAGTCGGTGGCCCTTCAAGTACCGCCAACCCGCGCTCGAGCGGTCGTTAACCACTACCAACCACGGCTGACACCTGCCTCAATGGTCAGGCGGCTGCTGCAAGTTGACCGTCGTGCACGATCGGCTCGAGGGCGCACCCAAGACCGGCGCCGACGTGGCCGGCCCGGGCCGGATGATGATCCTGTCCGGGATGAAGACGCTGCTCGAGACGGGCGCCGCTGGCTTCGGCTGACTGGGTGGATAGTCGCTGCGGTGATCGCCGAGACTGAGCGATCAACGTGCAGATCTGCCCCATCACAGCGCAGTTTTGGCGACCGACCGTTCGCCGACGCGCCGCGCGTCACCGTGCATCTCGTCCGCGGGAACGGGTACTAGCCTGGATGCCAGCCTCAGTGATCCTGAACCTCAGTGACCCTGAACCTCAGTGACCCTGAGCAGACCCGCAGAGAACGGATAGAGGCGACGTCCAGCAGTGTCCCGTAGCGACCCCCCTGTGCAGTTCGGCCCCAACGAGTGGCTCGTCGAGGAGATGTACGAACAGTTCCTGGCCGACCCCTCGGCGGTGGACTCCTCCTGGCATGACTTCTTCGCCGACTACCAGCCACCCGGCGACAGTGGCGACAAGGGCGACAATGGCGCCGTTCCGCACGCCACCAAGGAGCGGACCGCCGCGCCGGCACTAGCGCGGCCCGAACACCAGCACGACGCCACCACGCCACTGCGAGGCGCAGCGGCCCGCGTGGTAGCGAACATGGAAAGCTCGCTGGAGCTGCCGACGGCGACCAGCGTGCGCGCGGTACCGGCGAAGCTGCTCGTCGACAACCGCATCGTGATCAACAATCATCTCCGGCGGACCCGCGGCGGAAAGGTCAGCTTCACCCACCTCATCGGCTATGCGGTGGTGCGGGCGCTCGCCAATTACCCGCAGCTCAACCGCCACTTCACTACCGACGAGCAGGGCAAACCCGCCGTCGTGGCGCCCGAGCACGTCAACCTTGGCCTGGCCATCGACCTCAAGACCGGCAAGGGCCGCAGCCTCGTCGTCGCGTCGATCAAGGGCTGCGAGGCGATGACGTTCGCCCAGTTCTGGCAGGCCTACGAGGACGTCATCCGCAAGGCCCGCGAGGGCAGACTCACCGCCGAGGACCTCGCGGCCACCACGATCTCGCTGACCAACCCGGGCACCATCGGCACCAACCACTCGGTGCCCCGGTTGATGTCCGGGCAGGGCGCGATCATCGGCGTCGGCGCGATGGAATATCCAGCGGCGTTCCAGGGCGCCAGCGACCAGGCGCTCGCGGACATGGCGATCAGCAAGATCATCACCTTGACGTCCACCTACGACCACCGCATCATCCAGGGCGCCGAGTCCGGCGAGTTCCTGCGCCGGGTGCACGAACTGCTGCTCGGCGAGGACGGCTTCTACGACGGCATTTTCGCCTCGCTGCGCATCCCCTATGAGCCGGTGCGCTGGGTGCAGGACATTCCCGAGGGTGCTGTCGACAAGACCGCCCGGGTGCTGGAACTGATCGACGCGTTCCGCACCCGTGGACACCTGATGGCCGACACCGACCCGTTGAACTACCGACAGCGCAGACACCCCGACCTCGACGTGCTCAGCCACGGCCTCACGCTGTGGGACCTGGACCGGGAGTTCGCCGTCGGTGGCTTCGCCGGGCAGTCGTACATGCACCTGCGCGACGTCCTGGGCGTGCTGCGCGACGCCTACTGCCGCAACATCGGCGTGGAATACATGCACATCTCCGCGCCCGACGAGCGGCGGTGGCTGCAGGAGCGCGTGGAGAAGGTGCACGCCAAACCCAGCCGCGCCGAGCAGAAATACATCCTGTCCAAGCTCAACGCCGCGGAGTCGTTTGAGACGTTCCTGCAAACCAAGTACGTCGGGCAGAAGCGGTTCTCGCTGGAGGGCGCCGAAACGGTGATCCCGCTGCTGGACGCCGTGCTTGACAAGGCCGCCGAATACGGGCTCGACGAGGTGGTGCTCGGCATGCCGCACCGCGGCCGGCTCAACGTGCTGGCCAACCTGGTGGGTAAGCCGTACTCGCAGATCTTCCAGGAGTTCGAGGGCAACCTGGACCCTGGCCAGGCGCACGGTTCCGGTGATGTCAAATACCACCTGGGCGCTGAGGGCAAGTACTACCGGATGTTCGGGGACGGCGAGACGAAGGTGTCGCTGATTTCGAACCCATCGCACCTGGAGGCCGTGGACCCGGTGCTCGAAGGCATCGCCCGGGCCAAGCAAGACATGCTCGACAAGGGACCAGAGGGTTTCACCGTGCTGCCCGTCGCGCTGCACGGCGACGCCGCCTTCGCCGGGCAGGGCGTGGTGGCCGAGACGCTCAACCTGTCGCAACTGCGCGGCTACCGCACCGGCGGTACCGTGCACGTGATCGTCAACAATCAGGTCGGATTCACCACCGCGCCGCAATATGCGCGATCCAGCGAGTACCCCACCGACGTGGCGAAGACGATCGGCGCGCCGGTGTTCCACGTAAACGGTGACGACCCCGAATCCTGTATCTGGGTGGCCAAGCTTGCAGTTGATTACCGCCAAGCTTTCCTCAAAGACGTCGTGATCGACATGATCTGTTACCGTCGCCGGGGCCATAACGAAGGCGACGACCCGTCGATGACGCAACCGAAGATGTACGACATCATCGACAGCAAACGATCGGTCCGCAAAGGCTATACCTCGGCACTGATCGGCCGTGGGGACATTTCCGTGGAAGAGGCCGAGCGGGCGCTGAAAGACTACGCGCAGCAGCTCGAGCACGTCTTCAACGAAGTGCGCGAACTGGAGAAGTCACCCGCGGCGCCCAGCGAGTCGGTGGAGGCCGAGCAGCTCGTGCCGGCTGGGCTGGACACCGGGGTCGATATCAGTGTCATCGAACGGATCGCCGATGCACACGTCAACCTGCCCGCAGGTTTCACCCCGCATCCCCGGGTCAGGCCGGTACTGGAAAAACGGGCGAAAATGGCTCGCGAGGGTGGCATCGACTGGGCCTTCGCCGAGCTGCTGGCACTCGGCTCGGTCTGCCTGGACGGCCGGATGGTGCGGCTGTCCGGTCAGGACACCCGCCGCGGCACCTTCGTGCAACGGCATTCGGTGCTGATCGACCGCAAGACCGGTGCCGAGTACACGCCGCTGATGAACCTCTCGCCGGACCAGGCGAAGTTCCTGGCTTACGATTCGGCACTGTCTGAATTCGCCGCGCTGGGCTTCGAATACGGCTATTCAGTGGCGAACCCGGAGGCCTTGGTGCTGTGGGAGGCGCAGTTCGGTGATTTCACCAATGGCGCACAGCCGGTGGTCGACGAGTTCATCTCCTCCGGTGAGGCCAAGTGGGGTCAACGTTGCGACGTCGTCTTGTTGTTGCCGCACGGTCACGAGGGTCAGGGTCCAGACCACACCTCCGGGCGCATCGAACGGTTCCTGCAACTGTGCGCGGAGGGCTCCATGACCGTGGCACAGCCCTCCACTCCGGCGAACTATTTCCACTTGCTGCGCCGGCATGCCCTGGACGGGGTGCACCGGCCGCTGGTGGTGTTCACGCCCAAGTCGATGCTGCGGCTCAAGGCGGCGGTGAGCCCTGTGGAGGATTTTACCGCGGGTCGCTTCGCCTCGGTGTTCGATGACCCGATGATCATCGACCGCTCGGCGGTGCGCCGGGTGCTGCTGTGCAGTGGCAAGGTCAGCTACGAGCTGCACGCCGGACGCCAGCAGCGGGGTGTCCACGACATCGCGATCGTACGTATCGAGCAGCTCTATCCGATGCCCCAGCGGCGGCTGGCCGCCGCGCTGGATCGCTATCCGAACGCCACCGACGTGTGCTGGGTGCAGGAGGAGCCTGCCAACCAGGGCGCGTGGCCGTTCTACGGGCTGAGCCTGCCCGAGCTGATGCCCGAGCGGCTGAGCGGATTACGGCGGATCTCCCGGCGCGCGATGGCAGCCCCGTCCGCGGGGTCGGCCAAGGTGCACGACGTCGAGCAGCGCGAACTCATCGCCGCCGCCCTCGACGCCTAACGCCTTTCCCGGCGTGTCGCGCTCTCCTGCCCCGTGTGTCGTGCTCTCCTGCGCGATGTGTCGGACGTCGGCGCCCGGTCGCGTACGCTCCCGGCCGCCGGTATCAACAAAGGCCCCTCGGACGAGGAGGTGTCGAGGTGTACTTCACCGACCGCGGCATCGAGGAACTCGAAGACCGGCGCGCCACCGAGCAGCTCAGCGTTGAATGGCTGGCCGCGCGAATGCGCACGTTCGTCGACGAGCACCCGGAGTTCGAAGACGCTGTTGAGGCGCTGGCCACGTTCCTGGCGCGCGACGACGCCGACGACCCGGACGACCTCTTAGGCTGACCGCTAGTACCCGTGTCTGCTGTCCGGACAGCAGGCGCGAACACACCGGGCACCAGGGCCCGACACACCGGGCGTGAGGGCGCGACACGCCGGGAACGGGGCGTGGCGTTAGTTCACCAGGCGTAGGCCTCCGGGGCGGGCTTGGTGCCATTGGGTGCCGGCGCGGGGAACAGCTCGTCGAGCTGGGCGAGCACGTCGGCAGCAAGGGTGATCGCGACGGCCCGCAGCGAGCTGTCCAGCTGCGTGGCGGTTCGCGGGCCGACGATCGGCGCGGTCACCCCGTCTTGATGCAGCAGCCAGGCCAGCCCGACGTTGGCGGGATCCTCACCGAGGTCGGCGCACAGCTTCTCGTAGGCGTCGATGCGCTCTCGATGCGTCTGGAGCCTCTCGGCTGAGTACTCCGAGGTGCTTCGCGAACCGCCGCCCTCGCGTTGCTTGCGCAGCACTCCGCCGAGCAGACCACCCTGCAGCGGTGACCATGGGATCACTCCGATGCCGTAGTGGCGCGCGGCGGGCAGTACCTCCAGCTCGACCCACCGGTTGATCAAGTTGTAGATGGACTGCTCGCTGACCAACCCGATGATGTGCTGGCGGCGAGCCGCCTCCTGGGCAGCGGCGAGGTGCCAGCCAGCGAAGTTCGACGAGCCCACATAAATAATCTTTCCTTGTTGCCGGAGTACCGACATCGCCTCCCAGATCTCTTCCCACGGGGTGGCACGATCCACGTGATGCATCTGGTAGAGGTCGATGTAGTCGGTCTGCAGCCGGCGTAGCGAGCCGTCGCAGGCCCGCCTGATATTCAGTGCGGAAAGCTTGTTGTCGTTGGGCCAGTCCCCCATCGAGCCGTAGAGCTTGGTCGCCAGCACGGTGCGCTCGCGGCGCCCGCCGCCGGTGGCGAACCAGCGGCCGATGATCTGCTCGGTGACGCCCTTGCCCTTCTGCCAGCCGTAGACGTTGGCCGTGTCGAAGAAGTTGATGCCATGCTCGTGGGCGCGATCCATGATCGCCTGACTGTCGGCCTCGGAGGTCTCCGGACCGAAGTTCATCGTGCCCAGGCACAGTCGGGACACCGAAAGGCCGCTGCGGCCCAGCTGGGTGTAATCCATGCTCCCCAGCGTCGCACCGGGGCACAGGTCGGGCCACTTGGCGCCCACGCGGATGCGCCGCCAGGTGAGCGGAGTGTCATCCACGCACTGCGAAGCCGGCTCGAGCGCCGCGGGTACTGCGGCCCGACCGACTGGTTGAGCTGACCGGTCACCGTCCGCCGACGCGGCGGGTCTGCTTAAACGGCCTTGACCTCAACCTGGGTCGAGGTTGCAGGCTGGTCGCCGTGGGCGCCATATCTGCTGGTATCGAGGTGGCTCCGGTTCGCTCGGATCTGTTCGGTCCAAGCCGCCGCATGACCACGATCGGCCTGCTGCTGCTGGTCAGCATGGTGGCGTTCGAGGCGATGGGGGTGGGCACTGCCATGCCGGCCCTGGTAGCTGACATCGGCGCGGTGTCGCTGTATGCCTGGCCATTCGTGGCGTTCATGGCGGCCGGTGTGTTCGGCACCGTGCTGGGCGGGCGATGGTGCGACGTCGCCGGACCCAGGGTCCCGCTGGTCGCGGCCCCCGTGATGTTCGGGGCAGGCCTGCTGGTAGCGGGCACGGCGACCGGCATGACGCAACTGCTCGTGGGGCGGGTGCTGCAGGGTTGGGGTGCCGGCGCCGTGACGGTCGCATCCTATGTGCTGATCGCAGTGGTCTACCCCGAGCGGAGCCATCCCGCCCTCTTCGGGCTGATGTCCTCGGCCTGGGTGCTGCCCTCATTGATCGGACCGCCGATCGCTGGCGTAGTGACCGAACGGCTGTCCTGGCACTGGGTGTTCCTCGGCCTGGTACCCGTGGTGGTGCTTGCGGTCGGGCTGGTGGTGCCCACGATGCGCCGGCTCGCCCGGCCCGCGGCCGCGCCCGATCCCGCCAGCGGCATCCCGCGCCGGCGCGGGCTGGTGCTTGCGGCCCTGGGCGCCGCAGTGGCGGTATCCGCACTGAGCTGGGCCTCGCAGCGCTGGACCGTCTCGGCCGCCGAGGTAGCCGGGGCCTCGGTGCTGCTGCTGGTGCCGTCGATGCGCCGGCTGCTGCCCGCCGGGGTGTTCCGGGCCCGCCGCGGAGTGCCAACCGTGGTGGCCGCCCGGGGATTGCTCGCCGGCGTGTTCTTCACCGCCAACTCCTACCTGCCGTTGATGCTGACCAGCACCCACCACTGGGCGCTGGCGACGGCGGGGCTACCGCTGGTGGTCGGCTCGCTGGGTTGGTCGGCTGCCGCGGCCTGGCAGGGACGGCACCCGGACCTGCCCCGGCCCCGGCTGTTGCGGCTCGGATGCAGCCTGCTCACCGCAGGTACTGCCGGGTTGCTGCTCGTTGCGCCTGCGTGGGGTACGGCGTGGTTGGCGCTGCCGCTGTGGGGCATCGCCGGTATCGGCATGGGGCTGGGCTTCTCGTCGGTGTCGTTCCTGCTGCTGCAGCAGTCCAGCGTCGGCGACGTGGGGTTCCATTCGTCGGCCGCCCAAATGTCCGACCAACTCACGACGGCGATCCTGATCGGCGCCGGCGGAGCGCTGCTGGCGATGCTGGGGGCTCCGGCGGTCGCGCTGCCGGTGCTGCTCGCGGTGCTGGCCGGCCTCGGCGTGCTCGGTGCGACGCTGGCCGGCCGGGCAGCCGGCACACCAGAGGTCACCGCAAGTCGTTGACGAAGTCCCTCGCCAGGTCGGCCGGGACCGCCCGGTCCCGGGTGACCCGCCGGTCAAGCTCGGTCAGCTTCGCCGTGGTCAAGGCCGCGGACACCCGGCTGAGCGCATCGATACCGGCCTGGTTCACCACCCCGGCGCGCACCAGCGCGACGACGCGTGGCGCCGGGTACATGTGTTGCGGATCGGCCAGCTGCACCCAATGGTTAGCGGCGATGTCGGGCGAGGTGGTGAACAGGTTCACCACCTGCGCCTGCCCGCTGCGCAAGGCGTCCAGCGTCACCGGGCCGCCGGCGTCGGTGCTGAGAATCTGCCGGAAGGTGCACCCGTAGACCGACGCGATCTTGTCCTTCCAGCGGGCCGGCCATTCACCGGCGGCACCCAAGGTCGGCTGCGGGCAGTGCGGTGCCAGCGCCGCCATGCTGGCCAGTCCGAGGCTTGCCGACGTCTGCTGGGTGACGACCAGCACGTCGGAGTTCTTCGGCCGTGGACTGCTGCAATAGCTGCAGGGTGGGTGGCAGCGCCTTGCGCAGCGCGGCGTACACGTCGTCGGCCGTCGCCGCGGTCGAGGCCGGGTCGAGAAAGTGCAGCAGATTGCCGGTGTACTCGGGCATCACGGTGATCGACCCGTCCGCCAGGGCACGGTTGGTGATCTCCCAGGGGCCCAGCCGCGGACGGGTCTGAACCTGCACACCCGCGTTGCGCATGCTCCGCGATGCGCACGCCGACTCCGTCCGGGCCACGCCAGTGCGCCGGGTCGGCGAACCAGGCCAGCACCTGAGACAAGATCATGTCCTCGTCCACGGCGTGGCGACCCCAGCCCGGCGCAGCTAGGCCCGGCAGACCCGTTCCCGACATGGAGACATATCGGGCTAAAGGAGGGTCCTTTAGCCCGATATGTCTCCATGTCGGGGTAGAGGGGTGAAGGGGGTGGCAGGTTAGTGCGGGAGGGGGCCGCGGTGCAACAGGGTGCGGAACTCGTGGGCGGGCAGGGCGCGGGAGAACAGCCAGCCCTGGTAGGCGTCCACCCCGAGATCCCGTAACACCTCGAACTGAGCCGCGGTCTCGACACCCTCGGCGACGCAGACGCGACCCATCGCGTGGGCCATCTCGACCACCGCGCGGACCACCGCGGTGTCTGACCGGTCGGCGCCTATGCCAGAGATGAATTGGCGGTCCATCTTGACGATCTGAGCAGGTAGCTCCTTGAGCCGGGCCAGCGAGGAATAGCCGGTGCCGAAGTCGTCCACGGCGAACCGCGCCCCGCGTTCGACCAGCTCGGTCATCGCCTGCCGGGTCGCGCTGGGCAGGTCGATCAGCGTGGTCTCCAACACCTCCACCACCAGGCGGTCCCACGCCAGCCCGCTGTCGGCCACCGCGTTGGCGACCATCGCCACGAACTGGGATTCGCCGGGATCGGAAAGGTTCACCGCGACCGAGACCGGACGCCCGTCCCATGACACCCACTCGTGGGCCTCGCGCAGCGCGGTGCGCAATACCCAGCGGTCCAGCTCACCCATCAGGCCACCCTGCTCGGCCACCGGCAGGAACACATCCGGGCTGAGCATCCCGCGCTCCGGGTGTGGCCAGCGGATCAGCGCCTCGGCCGACAGGATCACCCCGTCGGGATTGACCACCGGCTGGTAGTTCAACTGCAGTTCGTCGCGGGCCAGCGCCTCGCGCAGCTCGCACTCCAGCTCGACCTGCTGATCGGCGGATGCGATCAGCGCCGCGTTGGCCATCGCGAAATGCCCGGCGCCGGTCCGTTTGGCCGCGTACATGGCTGCATCGGCGAAGCGCATCAGGTCTTGGGCGCAGGTTGTCGATTCGTCCGGCACGGCCACGCCGACGGCCGCTGACAGCCGGATCACTTGGCCCCGCAGCGGGATCGCGGTGCGCAGTAGTCCCGACACCTGGGCCACCAGGGCACCGATGCCGCCCTGGGCAGCGACATCAGTGCAGATCACCACAAAGACGTCGCCGGAAAGGCGGCCAGCGGTGCAGCCCTCGGGCAATCCGTCTTGCAGCCACCGCGCCAGCGCGACCAGCAGCTCATCGCCGGCATCATGGCCGAGCGCATCGTTGACGCGTTTGAAGTTGTTGACACCGCAGAACAGCACCGCGATATCGGACGCGCCAGAGGCGAACAGCTCGGTCAAGGTGTCCTTGATGGCGGCCCTGTTGGGCAACCCGGTGAGCTCATCATGGGTTGCCCGGTAGGTGAGCGACTCGGCCACCCGGCGCTGCTCGGTGATGTCGGTGAAGATCACCAGCAGAAAGCGTTGGCCGTCGTCTTGCACCGACGCCGAAACGTGCAGCTCGCAATACACCGGGTCGCCGTCGGCTCGCAGCAGCATCCGCTGGGGGACCGTATAGCTCTCTGTCCGGGCCGGGTGATGGGTGCGCAGCGGGCGCAGCTGGGTGGTTCGCTCATCGGGGTGCGTGAGCGCTTCGGAACTCATGCCCCGCAACGTCTCGAGGTCATAACCCAGCAGTTTGCACAACGCTTCGTTGGCGTCGACTAGCCGATCGTTGTCATCGAAGATCCCGATGCCCACCGGGGTGATCGCCACCAGATCCGCGAAACGCTGGCTGGAGCGCATCATTCGGGTTTCCGCGGCGCGCTGCTCGGTCACGTCCTGCACGGTGCCGACCAGGCGGCAGCCGCCCGAGGCATCGGCGATGGCCGCGCTGTGGCAGCGAACAGTGCGCACCGCTGCGTCAGGTCGCAGCACCCGGTGCTCGAAGGTCACCGGCGCTTGGTCGGCGATCAGCTGGCGCCACAGCTCGTCAACCCATCCCCGATCATCGGGATGCACCAGGGACAGGAAGGTCTGGTAGGTGGTGTGCGCGGTGGGGAGCCCGTACAGCTCTTGCAGAATGTCCGACCAGACGAGCCGGTCGCGATCAGGATCCCACTGCCAGGTGCCGATGCGGGCGACCCGCTGCGCCTGCGTCAACCGGTGTTGCTCGGCGCGCAGCGCCCGTTCCAGTGCTCGCTCCTGGGTGATCTCCTGCACAGTGCCTACCAGCCGCAGGGGCTCCGCCCAGTCCGAGCGCTCGATCTCTGCACGGCACAGATAGTGCAGCTCACCGTGCTCGGGTAGCCCACGGAACTCCACCTCGAGGGTGTCCGCGTCGAGATCGGAAACCAGCTCATGGACCCGCTGGAACAGCTGCGGAAGGTCCTCGGGGTGGATGTGCCGGAACGGGTCGGCATCATCGCAGCGGCCGCCGAACAGTTCCGCCAGCGCAGGGCTGTAGCGGATCTTGTTAGTGGGCCACTCCCAAACGAAGCTGCCGATGCGGGCGATCCGCTGGGCTTGCAGAAGCCGGGCATGTTCAACGGCAAGGTCGCTGGTATCCGGTGCAGCGCCGGCCCAGTGCAGGTCGGAGATATCGATCAAGAACACCACGAACAGGTCGGTGCCCGGCAGCTGCCAGGTCGCCATGCGCACCGGTACCACCCGGCCGTCCGGCCCGACCAGTCCGGCCTCGGTGCCGACGTCAACACCGTCGGTGCCGGTTGGTGCGCCCACCAACAAGCTGTGCAGCGGCAGGCCGATCAGCGAATCGGGCAGCCACCGGCCGGCGAGCTGGGCTGCTGCCGGGTTGGCCTGGACGACCACGCCGCCCGCGCACACCAATGCGGGCGAGTCCGGCAACGGGACGTCGGTCTGTGACACCGGTGTCGAGCCGAAGGAGTCAGGTGCAACCCAGCCAGGCGAGCTGGACCGGCCCGGCCGGAAGGCGGCGAGAGAACGCCCAGGAGCGGTCCACGCCACGCCTCCAGGGTCCAGCGATACGGGCACGAAATCGACCCGCTCAGCCCGCTCGGGCACGGCACCACCCTCCCGCCGAGAAGCACTTCGACTCTGGCAACGAGGTGTCACAACCCTGTCGAGTGGACCAACGCGCGAACTGGCGATTAGTTATGCGGTCGCAGCAACCGCGTGTGACAGGCGATGCCCAACACGCGCTGAAGTGGATCTAGAACGTCACCAGATCAGGGGGCTAAAGTCGCAATGCGCCGTCAAGCCGTTAGCTAGGGAAGCCTGTGCAGTTCCGGGAACTGGACGTGCCTGGAGTGATCGAGTTCACTCCTGCGATCTTCGGCGACGCGCGCGGTCAGTTCGTGGCGCCGTTCCAGCAATCGTCATTCGCCGACGCCACCGGTCACCAGCTACAGCTGGCCCAGGCCAACCACAGCGTCTCCCGCCGCGGCGTGATCCGGGGAGTGCACTTCTCCGACGTGCCGCCGGGGCAAGCCAAGTACGTGCACTGCGCCCGGGGAGCGCTGCTGGACGTCGCCATCGACGTCCGGCTGGGCTCCCCTACCTTCGGCCACTGGTGCTCCGTACTGCTGGATGCCACCACCTACCGCGCGGTCTATCTCGCCGAAGGCATCGGGCATGCGTTCGTCGCGCTGACCGACGACACCGTGATGAGCTATTTATGTTCCACCGGATACGACCCGGCAGCGGAACACACCGTGCATCCGCTCGACCCGGCACTGCACCTACCCTGGCCGCCCGACCTCGAGCCGGTGCTGTCCGACAAGGACCGCACCGCCCCCACCCTCGCCGAAGCCGCCGCCGCCGGCATTCTCCCCTGCTGGTCAACCTGCCAGCGCCATTACGCCGCCCTCCGCGCACCCACCGCTTGACGCATTCAGCGGGCTGAGGGGGTTCATCCGGGCGTCATTTACCCCGTTGAGCCCGCTGAATGCGGGGCGCGGGCCACAGGCGGGCGAGCACGACCCCGAGCGGTATTGCGGTACCTAGGTGGCGGGAGTCGGTGGAGGCGGCGGGGTTGTCGCCTTCGACCCACCAGCCAGTGCCGTGCCTGCCCACAGCGCGCTTGATGGATAACTGACCGTGGCGCTGCGGCCAGCGGACGAGTACCACAGCCCCGGGGCGCGGTCGGGCGCGCAGGCTGATCAGCACGACGTCGCCATCCGCCAGCGTCGGGGACATCGAAGGTCCGCGTACCACGGCGCGCCGCCAGGGCCACGCGAGCAAGTCGTGCGCCGCCAAATGATCACCCTCCGGATGCTCCACACGCTGAGCACGAGTAAGGTCGCCGGGACGACGAAGCACACTTGTCAGGGAGGAACAATGCGATTGCTGTCACGCATTCTGCACCCCCGCCTGGAGGTTACTGCGCACTGTGACCTCCCATGCGGCGTCTACGACCCCGCGCAGGCCCGGATCGAGGCCGAATCGGTCAAGGCTATTCAGGAGAAATTCCAGTCCAACGACGATCCGGTCTTCCGCTCGCGGGCGATCGAAATCAAGGAGCAGCGCAGCGAGCTGGTCAAGCACCACCTCTGGGTGCTGTGGACGGACTACTTCAAGCCACCGCACTTCGAGAAGTACCCGCAGTTGCACGAGCTGTTCAACAAGGCCACCAAGGCTGCGGGCGCTGAGGGCACCAAGGGGTCGCATGACCCCGCGACCGGGCAGCAGCTACTTGAACATATCGCCGAGATCGACAAGATCTTCTGGGAGACCAAGCAAAGCTGATACCGACCGCTGGTGGCGACGTTGGCCATGGGAACACCCCTGCTGGTCAACGTCGTCGCCGGTCGGCGCGCGTACCACCGCCGATTCCCACCGGCCTGCTCCTCCACGGCGACGTCATCCTCCTGAGCACCGCGCTGTCCGATCTGCTCGACGACGCGGTGTCCGCTCCACCGGCTGCGGGTCGCCATGATCGTCGGCCGCATCGCGCACTGCGTTTCTCATCTAATCCACGGTAAACAACGGACGACCGTTCAGCCTATTAGGGATAAATCTGACGGCTTGGCGTGATGAGGCGTCGGAGAACACCCTCATCGGATGTTTACGATTGCGGCGTGATACTCGCAGCCATCGTGTTTGCCACCATCGGCGCGCTGCTACTGGGGATAATGATCGGTCGCCGCGCCGAAACCATCGCACCACCATCACCGCCACCGCAAGGTCCTGCCCCCGTGACGGACGTGATCGAGCGGGTGGTGCTCTCCTCCCGTAACGGCGTGGTGTTGCTCGATCGGATGGGTGATGTGGTGTTGGCCAACCCGCCGGCGGTGGAGCTGGGTTTGGTGCAGGGGTCGCGGCCGGATGAGCGGGCCCGCAAGGCCGCCGAGCAGGTCCGCGCCTCGGGTGAGGTGGTGTTGGTGGATTTGTCTCCGCTGGATCGGGGCGTGCGCGCCGGGCGGGGGCCCACCGCGGTGCTGGGCGAGGTGCGCCCGCTGGG